>JBAVPB010000200.1:0-4528 GCA_049692655.1 Chthoniobacteraceae bacterium
CACCGTCACCGAACCCAAATGAAAAAGTATCATCCATCCCTTCTTCCTTGGTGTCTTGGTGCCTTGGTGGTGAAAATTCCTTCAGCCTGGATACGCCGCCTCCGCTACCCCTTAATCGCCCTCACACTTTTTGCCGTAGCCGCCGCCATCACCTGGTACCGCCTACCTAAACCTCCGCTGCTCGAAGGCATCACCTTTTCCCAGGAAGTCTTTGACCGCGACCACACCCTTCTTCGCATGACGCTCACACCGGACGAGAAGTTCCGCATCTTCACCCCGCTCGCACAAATCTCTCCCGACCTCATCCATGCAACCCTGCTCCACGAGGATCGCTTTTATGACAGCCATCCCGGCATCAACCCCGTCGCCGTGGCACGCTCCGCATGGAATTTTCTCGTCATTGGCCACGCCCGCGCCGGTGCATCCACCATCACCATGCAACTCGCCCGCATGCGCTACCGCCTGCAAACGCGCACCCTGCGCGGCAAGCTCATGCAAATGCTCAACGCCCTGGAACTCGAGCGTCACTACACCAAATCACAAATCCTCGAGGCCTACTTCAACCTCGCCCCGTACGGCGGCAACATCGAGGGGATCGGCGCGGCCAGCCGCCTCTATTTCGGCAAGGAACCCGCAAAACTCACCCTCCCTGAAGCCGTCGCGCTGAGCGTGATCCCTCAAAGCCCGACAAAACGCGCGCTCCGCCGCGATGGCGAAAACAACGCCCTGAACGCATCGCAAAGCCGCACCTACGACCACCTCTCCCCTGCATCGGACAGCCGCGACTTCCGCGCCCGCGCTGAGCTTGACCGCCGCTTCCTCGCCCCGCATTTCACCACTTCCGTACTGGCCGATGCATCCACTCCTCGCGAAATCACCACGACTCTCGACCTCGACTTGCAACGCATGCTCGAGCGTCGCATCAGGAACTACGTCGCGGCTAACAGCCAGCTCGGTGTCAAAAACGCTGCCGCGATGCTGGTGAATACCGACACCATGGAAGTTCTCGCCCAAGTCGGCTCCGCAAATTTCTTCGACGAAACCATCGACGGCCAGATCGATGGCACCCGCAGTAAACGCTCCCCCGGTTCGACGCTGAAACCCTTCGTGTACGGCCTTGCCATCGACCAGGGCCTCATCCATCCACTCAGCATTTTGAAGGATGAGCCCCGCAGCTTCGGCTCCTACAACCCGGAGAACTTCGACCGCGAATTTGCCGGCCCCATCCGCGCGGAGGATGCCCTGGTCCGCAGCCGCAACATTCCCGCCGTGGACCTCACCTCCCGCCTCGCGCATCCCACGCTTTACGAGTTCCTGAAAAAAGCCGGCATCGATCTCCCGCATGAGGAAAAATTCTACGGTCTCTCCCTCCCGCTCGGCGGCGCGGAGGTCACCATGCAGGACCTCGTGCGCCTCTACGCCATGCTCGCCAACAATGGAATACTGCGCCCCCTCGCCTGCACCCGGCTGTTTAACCCTTCGACTCCTTTTAACAATTTAACCTCCGCCACACGTATGCTCAGCCCCGAGGCCTCATTCCTCGTGCGCGAGATGCTCGCCAACTCCCGCCCTGTCTCGGACAACGGCGGCGACCTCCGCGTCTCGTGGAAGACCGGCACGTCCAACGGCTTCCGCGACGCGTGGTCCGTGAGCATTTTCGATCACTATGTTCTCGCCGTCTGGGTCGGCAATTTCGACGGCTCCGGCAATCCCGTTTTCATCGGCCGCACCTGTGCGGGGCCGTTGCTATTCCAGATCATTGATGCCCTCCGCGCCGATGGCCGCGTCCACGCCACCCCGCTCGAGCCACCCCCTGGCGCAAACCTCAAGCGCGTGGAATTCTGCGCCGTCTCCGGCCAGCTCGCCACCCCCGCATGCAAACACCGCGTCACCGGCTGGTTCATTCCCGGCGTCTCGCCCATCACATCATGCGACGTCCATCGCGAGGTGCTCGTGGATGCCGGGACCGGCCTCCGTGTCGCCGCCGATGATGGCACGCGCAAGCTCCGCCGCGAAGTGTACGAGTTCTGGCCCTCCGACCTTCTCGACCTTTTTCAAAAAGCGGGTCTCCCCCGCCAGCTTCCACCTCCGTTCCTCCCCGGCAGCGAGGTCGATAGAAGCGCCCGTGCCGGCAAAGCGCCCCTCATCGTCTCGCCAAAGAGCAACGTCATCTACAGCATCCGCTCCACCGACGGAGAAAACCGCGGCCTCAGCCTGCGCGCCGAGACGGAAGCCGACGTCCGCAAAATCTACTGGTTCGCCGGCACCACCTTCCTCGGCTCCGCCACCGCCGGCGAACCCCTCAACTGGCAACCCCAGTCCGGCATCTACAACATCGTCGCCCTCGACGACTACGGCCGTTCCAATTCCTGCACCGTCACCATCCAATCATCGGATGTAAACTAATGCGCCCTCCTGTTCATGTCCCACATAAGGATTTTGAACAGGAGCTAACGGAGAAAACCGAGGCGATAGGATAAATCCTCTCCGTTCCCTCAGTTTCCTCCTGTTTAACGTTTTGATTGCGAAAAAACGGTTCGCAATCATCCGCCGGGGTGGTAATTCATTTTGACTGCAATGGAACACGCTTTATTACACGCGCTATTGTTGACCGGTCTCCTCGTGGCTTTCGGCGGCCCGGTGGCGATGCTCTGGCTCTTCGGCCCCTCCGCGCGGACTTTGGGAAATGATGCCGGACGCGATGACTTCATGGATGCTCTCACGCGGAACGTGACGCGCTGGACCGCTTGGGGCGCGCTTGCGGCGGCGTTTTCGACATTCGTCGATTTTTTCGTGTCGGTGGCCGAACTCCATGGGGAAACTGTGTTTGGCGGCGCCGATTTGTCCGAGGTGGTAAGGTTCTCAACCCAGACGACGGTGGGGTTGCTTTCACTGGCGTGTCTCGGTTTTTTGTTGCTCACGGCGCTGGCGGCGTGGCTGCCGTGGAAGCGCCGCTGGTGGCTCGTCGCGGTTTTGGCCTTTGGCGCAGTCTTTACCAACGGCGAGGTGAGCCATGCAGCCGCGCAGCCCGGGAACAACACGCTACCCATGGTCGTTCAGGTGGCGCATATCGTCGCCGCCGCGTTGTGGATGGGCGTGTTGCTCCAGATCTTCCTGGCGCGCGGCATATTGTTGCAGGATGCGGTGGGCGGGCGGGTGGCTTTCATTGCCAGCGTGGTCCGCAGGTTTTCCCCGTTGGCGCTCGCCACCACCTCCCTGCTCGGTATCACAGGCCTCGTGGCCGCATGGCGCTACCTCAACAGCGTGGACACGATATTCCAATCCCCCTACGGCCTCACGCTTATCGTCAAACTCGCGGTGCTTTCCCCCGCCATCTACGCGGGATACATCAATTTCCGCTACATCGGTCCCGCCCTTGCCAGGCTCGCGGCGGGAAGCAGTAATTCCCCGGACATTTCGGCGGTCTTCTCCCGGTTTTCCCGCATGCTCGAACTCGAGGCCACCGCCGGCCTGCTGGTGATCGCCGTCGCCGGCATCCTGGCCTCCGTCTCTCCCCCGGGCGACGATGGCTCCCAGAGACTCCTGCCGGAGCAGGCGCACGCCTTCCTGCAACCGCGCCTCCCCACCACGGACGTCTCGGGCTGGGACCTCCCCGACGATCCCCACGGCGTCCCGCTGCGCGAAAAACGTTACGATGAGTTCACGCACAATTGGTCCGGCATCATGGTCTGCCTCATGGGCATCGGGTGGCTCCTGATAAGCCTTGGCGGGCGCGCCGGCTTCTGGGCTTCGCGGCTTATCCCCATCCTTTTTATCTTTTTCGGGCTGTTCATTGATCTGGCCGGCAACCCGGAACTCTGGGTTCTTCGCCGGCAGGGCCTGTTCGATGCGATCGCAAATCCGATCCTGCTCGAGCACCAGATCGGCGGCGGAATGCTTTTCATCCTGGCATGGCTCACATGGCGCGACCGCAAGACCCCGGAGGCATTGCGCCCTCTCGGTTATCCATTGGCCGTGATCATGATCGTCGGCAGCCTCCTTCTGCTCGGCCATGCCCATTCGCTCACGAGGTTGCCGGATGACTTCACCATTATGGTCAACGTCCAGCACGCATTCTTTGGCGCATTCGTGTTGTTTGCAGGCACCACCCGCTGGCTCATGTTGCGCAACCTTGTCCCGGCGCGCATCGCGAGGATCGCATGGCCCTGCTTTGTGATCTGCCTCGGCCTCTTCATGGCCTTCTTCTACCACGAAGTCATATAAATTCCGGATTTTGAACAGGAGATAACGGAGGAAACTGAGGCGATGAAATCACTTTCGCAAATACCCTGCCAAAATTTGTCAATCTCATAAAATCCGCTTCGCTTAAATATTCCTCCCCATATCCCTGCACCCGCGCCGGTAAAATAAAGGGATATGAACAGCACATCCAAAATTGCCCGCCTTCCACGCGACCTCCGCATCAAACTCAACCGCCGTCTCGATAACGGCCTCCCCAGCCATGAAATCCTCGACTGGCTCAACCGCGACAAAACCGTACGCAAGATCCTCGCCGAACAATTCGACT
>JBAVPB010000201.1:0-6121 GCA_049692655.1 Chthoniobacteraceae bacterium
CATTCAGACTTGAATATCGTCTGTTTGCGGTGTTTATAGTCAATTTGTGCATGCATCCCCGTTTGGAATATTGGATCGGCGGCTGTCGCGAGCCTTTGAGAGGAGGGGCGAGGATTTCATTGCGTTCGGGCCACGGCAGAACATGGGGTGGGGACTCGAGACCCGCCGGCAGCCGGAGCGATACTCGTGGGAGGGGCTCAAGCGCGGGGCATCTGCAAAGCATCCCAAAATGCTTTTTCAATTTACCCTGGATGGCAGCGGGGAATATGCGGAGGGAGGGAAAACATGGGCGCTGGCTCCCGGGGACGGATTTTTGACGGTGATCCCCTCGGCGCACCGGTACCGGTTGCCGGAGAGCAGTGCGCACTGGACATTTTTCTGGCTCATCGTGGAGCATCCGCTGCTCATCGAGCGTATCAGGCAATTGCGGCGCAAGGAACAGGCTGTGCAGGCGTGGGCGATGGAATCGGTGGGATTGCAACGGGTGTTGAATTTCCTGCTGGCGGCGTGCGCGGGGCAGTTCCGCGACGTGTGGATTTTTGAAGAGCTGCTCTTTGGCTGGATACTCGGGATGGAGCGCGAACTGCACGAACGGCGCTACCCGCACAGCGAGCGGGAGCGGTTACTGAAAAGGACGCGTGCGCTGGTGGAATCGAGGCTGGAGCGCCCGCCCAATGCGATGGAACTGGCCGGTATGCATGGGCTGGAGCGGACGACATTCAGCCGGTTTTTCAAGGCGAAGACGGGGATGGCGCCTGCGGCCTTTATCACCGAGGTGCGGCTCGAGCATGCGCTGAAGCTGCTGCGTACCACGGCGAAGCTCGAGGATATCGCGGTGCAGACGGGCTTTGCGGACGCCAACCATTTCTGCAAAGTATTCCGGGCGCATTACTCGACATCGCCGGGGGTTTACCGGCGGCAGTTGCTGCGGGAGCGGTGAAAAAGCCACCGCAATTCCGAGCATATCGAGCGCAAGCGGGAGTTAGCGCCAAAATGAAATCAGGGACAGGGTGTGGGCGTATGAAATCCACAGGTAATTCGTTTTTTAAACCTCTTCTTCAATTTTTGAAAGGCGGTCGCGTTCCTCTTTGCAACTTCAAGGTCACGGGTTGTGCCATTGCCACCGGCCTGTGCGCCGTGGCTGCAACGCCCGCGCATGCCGATACGGGGAACCTTTCGCCAATCAAGTCGTATCTCATCCAGCAGGTCACAAAGCTCGACGGCTCCGCGCACGATTTCCAGGAGAATGCGGAGGCCTACCAGAAGATCATCGAGGCCAATGGCGGCGACTACGACAAGGCTGCGATCGCCAGCGGTGGGGAGATTCTTTCGTTGATCAAAAAAATGCAGGGTGACTATCTCGGCCTGCACATGAATGGCTACGAAACCGTGGAAGGCATCGCTGCTGGGGTGAGGGAACTGGTTGCGTATGACATTTACTTCGACTCCGGAGTTCCAAAGAGCCAGGGATCGACCGACAGTCCCGTGGCGCCGGTGACCCTGCGGGATGCTTCGGGCAAAGTGATCGTGGACCGGGACGGGAATCTTTTCCACTATGTGATCGAGCCCTGCCTATATGGGGCGAAGGTCACTTTTGTGCGCAAACTCAACCCCGAGGCTTCGCAGGCGTTGCATGGCCTCAAATACCTGCCTCTCGCAAATGTGCTGACGGTGGCCGCAAAGGATTCCGTGCGTGAGAGCGACCTGTTCCTCTCCTCCTGCAAAGCCTGGCAGCTCAAGCTCGATGAGTGCATCGGCGCGCTCGTCTGGATGACGCCTACTTTCAACACCTATTTCGATGATTTGCGCGATACGCTCTACAACCCGAACCCCACCGCTTACATTTCCGAGAGCAGGGTGAAGGATATGCGCGGGATCATGGGCAGCCTGCGGCTTACTTATAACGTCATCGATCCCGAGCTCGCGAAAAAGGATCCGGCGCTGGCCCGCCAGTTGAAGAGCGAGTACGACGCGATCATGGCCTACATCGACGAGAGCGACGCCCGTGACCAGAAGACGCGTGCCGCCCATACGAAGCTCAGCCGCGTGGAGATCGAGGAAATGGGAGAGCATGCCAAGAGCATGAGCGACCAGCTTGCGCCGCAAATCAAGCAGGCATCGGCGATCATGGGAGTGCAGATCCCGCGCAAGCCGTATCTCTAAGCATTACCTCCTGATTTCATGAAAAGAATTGTCTTTATCGCGGTCATGCTTGGTCTTTTGGGAATCTTCCAAAAGATGCGGGCGGACATGACGGATGATTTTCATCATATCCAGCAACGCACAGACGCGGCGCTGCTGGATATCTATGAAGGCAATGTGCCGCCGGAGACAGAGCAGGAGTTGAGAGCGGCATGGCTCGCCCTGGATGCCAGTCTTGACAACAAGGAAGCCCACGCGCTGGTCGTGCGGGATTTCAGCCATACTTCACCGGAAGATTTGGCGGCGAAGCTCGGGACGAGCCGCGGTCTCCTGCAGCAAATCGCAGCCCTAGAGGTGCTCGAAAATCAGCGCGCAGGACGTGCCATGCATGCGCAGGAGTGGCGGGTGCTGATCATGCTGCCGCAATTTGCCAATGCGGATGACGGCGGGCTTCTCCTGCACCAGCCGCCGGAGCAGGCGGGTCAGTCCGGTGTCACCGAGGCTCTGGCAAAGGAATACGTCACATGGCAGGTGTCCCGCGTGCGGCAGTTGTTCGACCGCCTGCAGCGTGCCGTGGCGAATGACGATGTGAACGAGGCTCTGCTGCGCGCCAATCTTTCGGAGATCCAGACGCTGTCGCGATTCCCGCAATCGATCCTGCAGGCTGCGGGGATCAATAATGCGGGCGCCGGGCAGATGTCCATCCCCGCGCTTCAGGCTCCTTATTCCTCCGATGCTTCCACCGCGCAACTTGTCGCTTGGCGAGGGAAGGTCGAGGCGACGTTGCCGAATTTGCTCAAGCCCGAGGATGTCACGCGGTTGCAGCGATTGCTGGTGCGATTTGTCGTGGTGGTGCCGAAGGAATATCACAACGGCGTGGAGGGGAAGGGGAACATCGTGATCCCGCTCGAATACCGGGAGGCGGTGCAATTCACCCAGCAAGCGCAGGGGCTTGTGAACGAACTTTCGCCCGTGTGGAGCCGCGATCTGGCGGTTCCGTATCAAAAATATCATGCCGAGCTGGTGCAAAAACTCGCGACCCTGGCGAAGCAGATCGACCGGGTGGAGGAGCTTCCCGTGATCGAGTCGACAGCCAAGGAGGCCGGCGCGATTTTGGAAGATAAATTTGGACTGAGCGCGCGCCGTTCTGGCGACAAGGGGCAGATTGTCGAGGAGACCGCGCTCGATGTGCGTGAGGCGCTCAATAACTCTCTCGCGGCAGCACAAGCCGGGCACTGGCAGGAGGCGGAGTCGCTCCGGCTCGATGCCTATACGTCCTTCGATTCCGAAATCGAGACGCGCGTGCTCCCACGCAATCCCACGCTGGCGACCCGCACGGAACGCAGCTTTATCGATGGCGGAAACGGGGAGTCCGGCATCAAGGCGCTGATCGACCGCTCCGCGCCGATCGAGGAATTGACCGCGGGCTACGACAGGGCTTTGAAGAACATGGATGAGTGCGTTGCCATCCTGAAGGTCTCCATTTCGCCGGCCACGGTCGGATTCACCGCATTCACCATCATCGCCCGCGAAGGGTTGGAGGCGATCATCGTGCTTGCCGCGCTGCTGGCCGGGATGCGCACCGAGGAACAAAAAGGGACGCGCCACTGGGTGAGCTCCGGCGCATGGCTGGCGATCCTAGCCAGCGCGATCACATTCTGGCTTTCCAAGACGCTGATCCACTCCCTCTCGCGCTATGGAGAAAAACTCGAGGCCGTGGTCTCCATTCTAGCGGTGATCATCCTGCTGATGGTCACGAACTGGGTATTTCATAAATTCTACTGGGTCGGATGGAATGCCAAGCTCCGCTCACTCTCGAAGGCATCGCAGAAAACCGTTTCCGACCGTTGGGAATGGCTTGCTCTGCTCGGCGTCGGATTTCTCACGGTGTATCGCGAGGGATTCGAGACCACGCTTTTCATGCAATCGCTGCTACTTGAGGGCAGCGTGTGGCCCGTGGTCATCGGCGTGCTGGCGGGGGCTGCGTTCATCACGGTGGTCGGTCTCGGTATTTTCACATTTGGCGCGAAGCTTCCCTACCGGAAATTGCTCGTCGTCACCGGCGTGCTGGTTGTTTCGATCATGGTCACTTTCTTCGGTTCCACGGTGCGGCTTTTTCAGACGGTGGGGTGGATGCCGATCCATCCGATTCCGTGGCTCACCATCCCAAACTGGTCCGGCTTGTGGCTCGGACTTTATCCCTCATGGGAAGGGATTCTCATCCCGCCGCTGGCCTTGGTCTATGTGTGCGGCGCATGGCTCTGGGTGAAATTCAGTTCAAGCAAAGTCCCGTTGCCGCCCCCTCCTGAACAACCTGTCCTGGCCAAGGAACAGGTGCGGGAACCTGTCGCCGTCTGACCGGTTCCACCTGTAAAACTTCGTTTACATTAAATTTCACAAAACCACTATGTACAAAAAAACCATCCTGTCCACGTTCATCCTCGGCGCGCTTGCGATTGTTTCCGGCGCAGCCCCGGTGCAATTTCTCTCGCCTTTCGCCACCACTCCGCAATCCGGGAAAAATAATCAAAGTGTCACCTCCATGCCTGAGGGACTCACCAGCAATCCGGATGATTTGTGGACCCGCAATACACTCTCGGGCGACTGGGGAGGCCTGCGCGACCAGTTGAACGACGCCGGCTTTGCCATCACCCCGGTGTACGAAGCCGAAGTCTTCGGCAACACCGGCGGCATGAAGAGCGGCGCGATATCCGACGGCTTGCTCGACGTGGCATTTGACTTCGACCTCGAGCGCATCACCCATTTCTGGACCGACGCGGTGTTTCACTTCAATGTCCTCGACATCTACGGCTCCAGCTTATCGGGCCAGAATGTCGGCGATTTCAGCAACACGAGCAATCTTGCGGGCCAGAACTCGATCAAATTCCAGGAAATCTGGCTGCAGCAATCCTTCTGGGAAAAGCGCGCATCCATCCGCGCCGGTATGCTTGCAGTGGACACGGAATTTTTCACGTCGCAGGGATCGAGCCTCTTCATTAATGGAACCCTGGGTGCATTCACGCTCTTCGGCTCGAACTTCAACAACGCGCCGGTTTACCCCTCAGCATCCCCCGGCATCCGTCTCGATGTCGCGCCGGTTTCGTTCCTCGATTTCAAAGCCGCCGTGCTCGCCCCCAATGAGAACGCCGAAAACTACGACAACGGCACGGACTTCGGCATCAAGCGGCAGGACGGCGCGCTTTTCGTCATGGAAGCCTCCTATCTCCGCAACCAGTCGCCGAATGACCGCGGCCTCATCGGCACCTACAAGATCGGCGCATTCGTCCAGCACAGCGATTACGCCACATGGGATTCGCAGGCGCAGAACGCGCTCGGGAACAGCGCCCTGCTGCACTACGGCACGAACTACGCGGTTTATGCGGTGATCGACCAGGAAATCTTCAAGGACGGCGAGCACACCATCGAAGGCTTTGTGCGCGGCGGCTTCGCCCCGGCAAGCTACAGTTTTGTGGACAATTATTTCGACGCGGGTCTCAACTTCTCCGGCTACCTGCCAAACCGCCCGCTCGATGTCGCCGGCATCGCCATCGCGCGCTCCGGCATCAGCGATCAATTCTCCGACAGCCAGGTGCTGCAAGGCAGCCCCAAGTCCACCAGCGAAACAGTGATCGAGGCGACCTACAAAGTGCAGATCGCCCCATGGTGGAGCCTCCAGCCCGACGTGCAGTATGTGATCAACCCCAGCGGAGTCGAGGGATCGCGGAATGCATTCGTCGCAGGTCTCCGCGCCACGATTTCGTTTTAATGTGGAATCATGTGGAAGATAGTTTCCACGGGCCTTGACTGGCTTTCATTCATCAAATAACCGTCTCTCGAAAACAAAATTAGTTGCCAAATTCACGAATTTCAGGAGAATGAAAAATTCCTGGATATCCGGGCACGGCTAGGTAGCTCAGTTGGTAGAGCAGAGGACTGAAAATCCTCGTGTCGGGGGTTCAATTCCCTCCCTAGCCACCTC
>JBAVPB010000202.1:0-13382 GCA_049692655.1 Chthoniobacteraceae bacterium
ACCGGCATCGATATCGTGCGTTCCCAGATCCTGATCGCAAATGGCGCGGCACTCCACGGCCCGGAACTCAGCCTCCCGTCACAGGATGCCATTCCCCGCAACGGCTACGCGGTCCAATGCCGCATCACGACCGAGGACCCCGAAAACAAATTCACCCCGAGCTACGGAAAAATCCTCACCTATCGCTCGGCGGCGGGCTTCGGCATCCGGCTCGATGGCGGCATGGGCGATTCCGGCAGCGTCATCACGCCATTCTACGATTCCCTGCTCGTGAAGGTCACAGCAAGCGGCCAGACATTTTCCATGGCGCTCCAGCGCATGCACCGCGCCCTGCGGGAATTCCGGATCCGCGGGCTCAAGACCAACATCCCTTTCCTCGAAAACGTCATTAAAAACGAGGAGTTCTACTCGGGCGGCGCGACCACACGGTTCATCGACACCACACCGCAGCTTTTTGTGTTTGAATCGCGCAAGGATCGCGCCACGAAGCTGCTCACATTCCTGGGCGATGTGATCGTGAACGGCAACCCGCAGGCAAAGGGACATCGCATCAGCGTCCCTCTCACCGTGGCGCCACCTCCCGCATACGACCGCAAACAAAAGCCTCCCGCCGGAACCCGCCAGTTGCTGCTGGAACTCGGTCCCAAAAAATTCGCGGAGTGGACGACGAAACAAAAACGTCTCCTGGTCACCGACACCACTTTCCGCGATGCACACCAGTCGCTGCTCGCGACACGGGTGCGCAGTTACGACATGCTGGCCGCCGCCGATGCCGTCGCGCGGCGCACACCCGGCCTGTTCAGCATGGAAATGTGGGGCGGCGCGACATTCGACACATCGATGCGCTTCCTGCACGAAGACCCCTGGCTCCGCTTGGAGCAGCTCCGGGAAAAAATCCCGAACATCTGTTTCCAAATGCTCTTCCGCGGCTCGAATGCGGTCGGGTATTCCAACTATCCGCCGAATGTCGTGGCCGGTTTTGTGAAGCATGCCGCCGCGCGTGGAATCGATATTTTCCGCATTTTTGACTCGTTGAATTATCTGCCCAACCTGAAGCGGGCCATGGAAGCCGTGCAGGAAACGCACGCAATCTGCGAGGCTGCGATCTGTTACACAGGTGATATCCTCGATCCGAAACGCACAAAGTATTCGCTGAATTACTATGTAAAGATGGCGAAGGAACTCGAGCGCATGGGCGCTCATTTCCTGGCGATCAAGGACATGGCCGGGCTTTGCCGCCCGTACGCCGCCTACACGCTGGTGAAGGCGCTCAAGGAAGCCGTCGGCATACCGATCCACCTCCACACACACGATACCAGCGGCGTGAACGCCGCGACGGTCCTCCGCGCGAGCGATGCAGGGGTGGATGTAGCCGACCTTGCCATTTCTTCCATGTCGGGCTCGACCAGCCAGCCAAATTTGAACTCGATCGTGGCCGCGCTGCAACACACCCCGCGCGACACCGGCCTTGATCTCGAGGCGCTGAATGAATTCTCCGATTACTGGGAGCAGACACGCACATTTTACGCGCCGTTTGACACAGCGCCCCGCAGCGGCAGCGCGGAAGTCTATCTCCACGAAATGCCGGGCGGCCAGTTCACGAATCTCAAGGAGCAGGCCGCAGCCATGGGACTCTCCCACCGCTGGCACGAGATCGCGCTCTGCTATGCCGAGGTGAACCAGCTTTTCGGCGATATCGTAAAAGTCACCCCAAGCAGCAAAGTTGTCGGCGATATGGCGCTCTTCCTGTTCACACGCGGCATCAAACCCGCCGACGTCGTGAACCTGGAACCCGGCACCTCGTTCCCGGAATCCGTGATCGACATGCTTTCCGGCGGTCTCGGCGAACCGGTCGGCGGATGGCCGAAAAAGTTGCTCAACGTAGTGCTCGGCAAGGACAAAGCACGCGCGTCTGCGAAGGCTCCCAAGGTGAACCTCGAGGAAACCCGCGCCGAGCTTACCACAAAGCTGAAACGCGACGCCACCGACGACGACCTGTACAGCCATCTCATGTACCCGAGCGTGTTCGCCGAGTTCGTGAAATTTGTGCGCGATTACAGCGACGTGAGCGTCCTCCCCACCCCCTCCTTCTTCTACGGCCTAAAGCCCGGCGAGGAAATCCTGGTGAATATCGAGGAAGGCAAAACCCTCTTCGTGAAGCTCATCAACATCGGCACACCGGACAAGGACGGACGCCGCATCATTTCCTACGAATTGAACGGCGTCCCACGCGAGACCACCATCGCCGACCGCTCCATGGCCACCAAGGTAAAGGTTCGCGCCAAGGCCGATTCCGACAACCCCCTCCAGATCGGCGCACCGATCCCCGGCATGATCACCGCCGTCGCAACCAGCGTCGGCAAAAAAGTCGCAAAAGGCGACAAACTCCTCACCCTGGAAGCCATGAAAATGCAGACAACCCTCTACGCCCCCCTCGACGGAGTAATCGACGAGGTCCTCGCCGCAGTCGGCGATTCCGTGGATACCAAGGACCTGTTGGTGCGTCTCAGGAGCTAAGCCGTATGCATGGCATTCCCCGTTTGCCTGTGTCGTCCCGGCAGTCTCGCGCAAAGGGCGCAAAGGACGGCCAGGATTTGACGGCCTGGACTCATTACTTGGCCGGCAACAGAAGCACCCTGACGAACTCATCGGGAGCGATGGGCTTGGGCCGGTATCCGGCGCTTTCCAACGGTGCAAAATGATGGTCCCCGGTCACCAAAAAATCCGCGTTGGCGGCAATTGCGCAGTCGCAAAATTTGTTGTCGTCGGGATCACTCGTAATCACACCAAAACGAAAGCTCGCGTCCGTTTTGCGAATATTGCCATGCAGAGCCTCAAGCAACTCAAACAATCTGGCCACGTCGCGCCACCGCTTCGCCCCGGACATCGTTGTCACCACTTCCTCGTACTCGAGGAGAATCTCCGTTGATACTGCCAGCGTCAGCCGACCTCCCATCAAGGCGTGGAGGATTGGCTGAAAGGGCTGCTGTTTGCCGAAAATCTGCACCAATACGTTCGTGTCCAGGCAAATAATCATGCCGCACGTCGGCGCATCCGGTATTCACGAATAATTTCAGCAAGACGGTCCAGGCGCCCGCTCCGCCTGTCTTCATCGAATTCCGCGCCAAGCTTTTCCGCCAGCTCGTCAGCCTCGAATTGAAGAAGCGCGCGATGCAGCACGGCCAGATGCTCGGCATCCATCCCGTCGATCTTCCTATGCAACAGCGGACGCAATTGATCGGGCGTTTCCATTTGATTCATCCTCCGAAATTAAAACACGTAATCCTTGCAACAGCAAGCGGGTTTGCATCCTAAGGGACCCGAATACACTCGTCCACCTGCCAACGAGTATATTTCAAAGCTGGTAAATTTCAAAAGCAGCCCCGGGTATCCAGATATAAAATGCGTATGCCAACTGCCCCGGGGAAATAGACGTCAGGCATCATATCTTGACTGCTGTTAACGGGGTCAGCCCTTGCGGGTTAACGGGGCGTTAACGGGGTCAGCCCTTGACTATTGACACTTTCCACAGAATTACTCTGAATTCGCCTCTTTGCGCGGGTAAAACATCTCTGGGAAACTGGGTGTCAGGCGTGAATGGCACTAAGTTAAGGCCCTTTATGGATGTAATCTACTCTGACGGAAGCCTGGTTTCGTCAGGCTTCCCGACCTCACCGCCATCGGCTCTGGCTCCCAAGAGAACATGCGCCTTCCAGACAATCCCGGCGTCGGCTTCATCGCTGGTTTATGGAACCTTTTTTCAGAGAAAAGAACGTCCTGAAACCTCCTTAACTTAGTGCCATTCGAGTCAGGCGTCATATCTTGACTGACTCATCTATTTTTACGAATGTCCGGCCCCATGCGTCGGGTGCAGTTAGTGCCGAAATTCTATATTCCCAAGGACGCCTCGGCTTCGCGCATTCCGTGTGTAGCTTCAGGTTCGTTATTCTAATTCTATCTCCACCACGCTTCCGTCCACCAGGGAATGCGCCTCGCGCAGCTTAATGTCTGTGGCCACCTCGACAATTTCAAGCGGGTGCGATCCGAGGCCAGCCTCCTCGGCGTCCGTCCGCAAGATGAAGGCCCTTCTTCCAAACACTCTGCACGGCACAAGATTGACGCTTACTTTCCCGCCATATTCAGCCGCCTCCAGGCGCAACCGGTTGGGGGGCAGTTGATACGGGACACTCAACCGCACATTCAATGTCCCAGGAAAGAGCGCCAAACCCGTCTTTTGCGTATAATGACCGTGTAGTTTCGCTATCCATTGGGCGAAATCACCCTTCCCGCTGCAAACTTTTCCAATAAGCTTCTTCATGAGTCCTCCTTTACTGGTGTGCTGTTTGTTAAACACATAAACGAAGCTATAGGGCGATGTTGGTGGCGACCACCAGCTTAGAAAAAGGGGGCATTTAGGATTCGACGCGTTTCACGAACCGGATTTCGGAAAACCAGTCCTGGCATCCGAGACGATCATAGATCCTGATAAAGGCCGGCTGCGCGGAACTGGAAAAGAACACGGCAGCACCCTCCCGTTTCAAGCCCGCGATCCTCGCGGCCAACAGTGCGCCGGCAATGCCGCGCCGGCGATAGTCAGGGAGGACTGCCGTGCCCATGGTTTCGCCGCTTACCCCAACAGGCTGTCCGTTGACCAGCGCCACATGGAGACGGTCTGGCCGGGCATTGCGCACAAGTTCAGAAGAGGCCCGCCTCTCCGCATCTTGCAAGTTGTGGACCATGTAGGGATCGGGATCGAGCCAGCCTGTCTGGCTTTGCAGGTACGCATCGATGATTTGCGCGTCCGCGTCACTATTCTTCAGCCGGAGTTCACTCAAGGTTGAAATGCTCACTCCATCAGAATCGCACCGGTGCGCCTGCGACTCCAACCCATGCAGATCGACGTTAGCCAGGTCGAGTAATCGGCCTCTCATCTCGTGGATGTACTCGAAGTCTCGACTCCTTGCGAATGCCAATCCCTGCTCCTGGTCTTTCCGGACTCTGACCTGAAGATATGCGGCATGGAGTGACCCGGCCAGTTATTCCCAAAGTGCGCTGAAAAGCCCGCCGCCGATCCCGGAGCGCCGGCAAGAGGGATGCACCATGAGATTGGCACGGTAATGCCGGGAACCGACATGCCGCACGGAGCCGTAGCCGTTGACCCGGCCAGAGAATGATCGACGCTCACGTACCTGGCAGCACAGCTTTCCGGCGATTCAAAATGCCACCCCGCCCGCCACGGCGGATCTCCCGCGTATTCGGGGAATGCAGCGTGATCCAGTTCCTCCACCTGCGGGAAGTCATCCGATTCGTAGGGTCTGATGCGTGTAATCATCCGGGACTTTCTATTTGATTTACTGGGTCCGGGATTACCCAGTGGGTTTCATGTTCATGGTGGGTCGGGGTGGCGGTGGCCTTTTGCGATTTTCTTCCCGGGCAGCGGCTTGGCAAGCCCATTCCGGCCCGCAACGCCGGTCAGTTTGTTACCGATGTCCTCGGTTCATACCACACCTTGTCTGGTTGACGAAACCAACCATGTAAAAGAGTATCCCGCCATGGCATTATCCCCCCCGGCGTTATCTTTTTCGACCTCGATGATATCCTATTGGATCACGAGGGGTCAGAAAAGAGGGCGGCCCTTCGGTTGCGCGAGGAATACGGGCTTGAGAAATGGTCGCCGAACGCCTTCCTTCACCACTGGGAAGCCCTCTCGAACGAACACATTGCCACCTACTTTTCCGGACTTATTACTTTTCAGGAGCAGCGGCGTCGCCGGATTCGAGCCATTTTCGAGGACGCTTCCATCTCGGACAAGGAAACCGATGCTATCTTTGAGACTTACTTGCAGACCTATGAGGCGGCCTGCTCTTCGCAGACGCAATTCCCTGCCTGGATGCCTTGAACGGAATGCGTTTGGGTATGATTTCCAACGGAAATGCCAGCCAGCAACGGCGCAAATTGAAGGCGGCCAAAATCGATCAGCGATTTGAAACTGTGGTGATTTCGAGCGAGGTCGGCATAGCCAAACCCGATGCAGGGATTTTTCACGAAGCGTGCCGGCAGATGAAAGTCAATCCGGGCGATTGCGTCATGGTGGGGGACAATTGGGAGCGGGATGTCCTTGGGGCACGGTCGGCTGGAATGCGGGCGATCTGGCTTTGCCGAAACCGTGAAATGTCTGCGGATCAGGCTTGGATCCCCTCTCTACACGAACTACCAGCAACCTTGGCTGTGTCTGATAGCTCAGCCCGCTTTTTCAAATATGACACCGATTAAGCTAAAGTATCCGGCGCGCGGCTTCGTTCCTTCCACCCCTCCATCCTACCAGCAGCATACCCGCCCAATCCATTTATGGAATGAACCGAGAACCTTGGTTACAAACTGACCGATTTTTACAGAGAGCCGCAAAAATATTTGCGCATAACTAATTTTTTAAGCGATTTTTCCTTGCATTTATAAAATCTCTATGGTAGGTTTTTATATAAGGGCGCTTTCTGCCGCAAACTGCGGCACTATGAACCGGTGCCGCACCCGGCCAAAACTGACCGGGAAGTTCTTTGAAATCCTCAATACACCCACGTGGCCACATCCAACGTTTGAAAAATTCGCAGGTATCCACAGATTGCGCAGATTTTCACAGATTAAAGAAAGAGACGCCCTGTGAAAATCTGCGTTAATCTGTGGATAAAATGACTTTTTAGACGCCCTCTTAGCTCTCCGTTGCTCCCAAAAATTAAACCAATTCAAGGTGAATCAAGCTAAATCAAGCCAAAATGGACTTAAAAATCGAAACTCGGTAGCGGAATACACTACAACTTACCGTCCTATACCGGGTTAAACCGACCTAAAAGTCTCAGCGTTGTCAAAACTGACTGTCGAACACCTGAAGCCCCAGAAACTCCAAACCTCGAGCTCGAAGCATCAAAAAACGTCAAGCCCCGTCAAGGCGCACCAGAGTAAAAACGTGCAAAACCCTTCGAACTTTGTCATTACCGGCTACTGACCCAAAGTTTAACTATCCAACCCTTTTAACAATTTAACCTCCTGCCCGTTAGTCATTCGAGCTTCGTCATTATCCCTTCCCCTACAAAAGCCGAACGCCCGGACCTTTCGATCCGGGCGCCGTAGTCAGCCCAATGAAATTTTTTGAATCCTGCGATTAGCGGGAAGCGACCGTGTATCCGGTCATGTTGCTTGCGATCGACATTTCGGTCGCATGGTGACGGTAGCTGCCGTCTTTGCTGAAGGAATAGAGAGGGATGTATTCGCGATTAGGATTGATGCGGTCTGCAGCGATTGGCTGGTTGGTGTTCGTGCAGTCCAGGATCCACCATTGACCTGCGTTCTTCCACATCAGCCAGGCGTGGCTGATCTTCGAGGAACTGCGGGCGCGGCCGATCACGAAGCGGATGCTTGGATCGTTGAGCTGGTTGGCCAGCCAGAGGGACTTTGCCTTGCAGTCGCCTGCATGGATCTGTGCGGTCACTTCAGGAGTGGCTGCTGTGTAAGGATCAGTGAAGGAATAACGGAAATTGCGGCCGATGGTCATCAACTGACGGACTTTGTCCATCGTTGGGGCTTGTGCGCCGCCCAGATGACTGAGCACATGCTTGACTGGGCTCATGTAGCGATCATAAGGAGTGTAACCCGCTGTGGTTCCGAGATCGATCGAAGCTACGGAAGCGAAGCAGGCTTGTGCGAGTATTACACCGACAACTGAGAGAATTAGTTTTTTCATATTCATTGGGTTTTCTATATTGACTATAAATACTATAAAGCTAGTAGCGTGCCATCTCAGTTATGGTTTTGCATGAGAATATGTATTTAGTTCATAAAAACCTCCCAATTAACGGTTTACATTTTTCTCAAAAATCGTAATCCGACGAAAGCCGCCAATTTTCGATTTGGCCGGATATCAAATTCGAGAAGGCGTTTAACGGAATAACTTCGTGTTCTCAGCCATGAGAAACCCCTTGAACAAGGAGTTCAGTTTTCAAAAAATCCCCAATTTCCTTCTGGTATTTAGAGGAGTTGCAGCTTTAAGTGAAAAGCCCTAATCAACCTTTGCCAACCCTTACCAACCATGAAGAGCCGCAATAGCGCCCCAGTTACGGGAACCCCGAAAATTGCCCGTTCTCTATGAAACTTCGTAATCAATTACTGGCGCTCGCCTGTGTAATCCTCTTTATCGCCTTCGGTTTCCTTTACTTCTACAAGTGGGTCGAACAGAAGCCCTTCGGCATCATCCTCTTCATCAGTGACGACCTGACCACCAGCGACCTGACAGCCGCCCGCCTCTATGATGGAGGCACCGATCACCGCCTCACACTGGAAAGCCTCCCAAATCTGGCCATCGTCTCGAATCACGCCAACGACTTTGCCGTCCCTGATTCCGCCGCCGCCGCCTCGACGCTTGCCACGGGCGTGAAGGTCAATAACCGCTCCATATCAGTAGATACCAACGGGAAAGCTCTCGCCTCGATCCTGGAACTCGCCCGCGAACACGGCCGCTCCACAGGCTTGATCACCACGGGCAATCTCACCGATGCAGGGGCCGCAGCATTTTACGCGCACGCTTCGAATATGACGGATGTGCAGAATCTGGCCCTGCAGTTTGTCGATGGCGCAAAAATCAATGTAGTACTGGCGGGTGGCGCGAGTGATTTCACTCCTGAATCCAAAGGCGGTCTCCGCAAAGATGGCCGGGATCTGCTTCTGGAGATGCGCGATAAAGGGCGTAATCTGGTCCGTTCCAAGGCCGAGCTTGAGAACACAGCTTCATTCCTGACGTCCAGCCTTGTGGGCATTTTCAGCAACGGGAATCTTGCCTTCAGCAACAAGATCGAATCCGGCAGCCAGCAGCCTTCCCTTTCCGACATGGTCCGCAAGGCAATCCAGTTTCTGCAATACAATACCTCCGGCTATGTGCTGGTGGTGGATTCAGAATTGAGCGGGCGGGCTGCCGAACAGAATGATGGCGAACATGCCATCAGCGAGATCGTGAATCTGGACCAGGCGGTCGCCACAGCGCTGAATTATGCGGGCGAGAAATCGTTGATCCTGGTCGTGGGCAGGCATGCCACGGGGGGGATGGCCTTGAATGGTTATCCGCTGCGGCAGGATCATGGCATGGGGCTGCTCGGGACTAATCCCTCGTCGGGTTCACCTTCCATTACCTGGGCCACCGGGCCGAATGGGCCTGTGCCTAATACGCCCAAGGAAACATTGTCAGGATCTTCAGTCCCTGTGCCGCAGCCGGACAAAAAGACTGCGACGGCACAGAGCGAGCCGGCGGCTTTTTATGCGCCGGTGGCTATCAGTAATGCGGATGATGTGATTGCGGTCGGCATCGGACCGGGGTCGCAACCACTCAAGGGATTTTTGGACAATACTTTCATCTTCAAGTTGATGAAGGATAATCTGTGACCCGGGCAGTTTTGGC
This sequence comes from Chthoniobacteraceae bacterium, assembly GCA_049692655.1. Lineage (GTDB taxonomy): Bacteria > Verrucomicrobiota > Verrucomicrobiia > Chthoniobacterales > Chthoniobacteraceae > DASZPK01. Next base: position 9,440 of record JBAVPB010000202.1, read on the forward strand.
AGGTGTCCGGAATAGCTGACGGTTGGTAAGGGTTGGCAATGGTTGATTAGCCCTGCCAGCGGGACCGCTTACTGGTCGGTTTTGTTTTCGAGTTTTTCGCCGCCGTGTGCGACTGAATCGCCGACTTTTTCCGTGGCATGTCCGATTGCGTGCCCGGTTTTCTTGGCTACTTTCACCGTTCCGTGCTCAACCTTGTGCGTCGTGCGGCATCCGCAGAGTGCGAGGCCGGCGATCATCGACGCGAGAATAAGTGTGTTTTTCATACCCGGATAATCGTGTCCTTCACATTACCGGATGTATAAATTTTGATTTACAGGCGAATTCAGCTCGTCTTGTAAACGCGCAGTTCGCTTTTCAATTCGTCGCGCAATGCGTCCACCACTTCCTGCGGCGATTCCAGCGCGGCCAGCACACCTCCCTTTTGCAGCAGCACGAGGCTGCAGTTCTTGATCGTGCCCTGGAACCAGTAGGCGGACTCGAGGGAGGGATAACTGGCCTGGCTTCCCCAGAGCAGCGTCACCGGGAGCGTGAGCATCTTGACCCGCTTCTCGAGGTCGAAATTGAGCAGCCCGCTTTGCAGGTTCAGGATCGAATATTCCGCGCCATACTGTTGCGCGCATGTGGTGAAGACATCCACCGTCTCGGTTGTCACCAGTGCCGGGTCCATGAAGGCGAATTTCATCAACCAAGCCTGCACCGCGGATTTTGTGGCGAGGTAATTCCGGTAAACGAACCGGTTCAACATCGGTACACGGCTGATCAGCTTCGCACTCAGCGGCAGTTTCTTTTTGCCAAAATTATTCAATCCCGTCGGGGTCAGCAGGATCAACCGCGACACCATCTCCGGGTGCTGGCTTGCCAGGTAAATGCAGAACCCCGCCCCCAGGCCGCTGCCGATCAGCACGGGAGGAGTGTCTCCGCAGGTTGCCCGGATGAATTCCGCTAGGACGCGCACATAATCCGCCGCGCCCAGTTGCACGTTGGGCCGGGCTGATTCGCCGAAACCGATCAAATCAAGCGCGATCACGCGATGGGTCGCCGCAAATTCCGGATAGACCTTCGACCACTCGTAGGACGATCCGCCGAGGCAGACACTATGGACGAAAATCAGCGGCTGCCCGCTCCCCGATTCGTGATAGACCATCGGGAACCGACTGGTGTGCAGCACCTTCGTCGTGAAAATCTTCGGCGAGATGGTATCCGGCACCGGCGTGCTCGTAGGCCGCCGCACCGCATACCGCAACGCCAGCAGGATCGCACCCAAAAGCCCGGCCCCCAACCCCACATTCCACAGCCGCTTTTGTTTTTCCTGCTCAGGCATGGCTTAAAAGGAAAGCCTGACTTTCCCCTCTCCTTTTTCGATCGTGCCGATCCGTTTCGCGCGTGTCAGCTTGATCACTTCATCCGCATTGGCCGGGGCCGTGATGATCGCCATGCCGATGCCCATGTTAAACACCTGGTACATCTCCTCGGCGGGCACCCTGCCCCCCTCCTGGATCAATTGGAAAATCTTCGGCACGGTCCACTTTCGCGTATTAATGACCGCATCGCAACTTTTTGGCAGCACACGCGGCAGATTGTCTATCAATCCCCCGCCCGTGATGTGTGCGAGGCCCTTCACGATATTGTGCGGGAGCTTCGCGAGCAGCGGCTGGTAATTGCGATGGACGCGCAGCAATTCCTCGCCGATGGAAAGCGCAATACCGGCCACTTTCGACGCGGGCTTGAACTTCATTTTCTCAAACAGCACCTGGCGAGCGAGCGAATATCCGTTCGTGTGCAGGCCGTTGGAAGCCAGGCCCAGCACCACGTCGCCCGCCGAAATCCGGCTGCCGTCGATGATCTTATTGCGGTCCACCACGCCGACAATCGTTCCGGCCAGGTCGTATTCCCCGCGCTGGTACATGCCGGGCATCTGGGCCGTCTCGCCGCCGATCAGCGCGCAGCCGCCCTCCTTGCAAGCCTTCGTGAAGCCCTTGATCAATTGCTCGAACACATGCGGCTCCAGGCGCTCGGCCCCGATGTAATCCAGGAAAAAGAGCGGACGCGCACCGACCACCGCGATGTCGTTCACGCAATGGTTCACGAGGTCCTGCCCCACGGTGTCATGCCGGTCGAGCGCAAAGGCGATCTTCAGCTTGGTGCCGACGCCATCCACGCTGGAAACCAGCACAGGCTCCTTCATGCCGGAGAAATTGGGCTGGAAAAGACCGCCGAATCCCCCAATTTTCCCCAGCACCTCTGCGCCGTGCGTGACCTTTACACGCTGGTGGATTCTGCTTTTGACAAGGTTGCCGAGATCCACATCCACGCCAGCCTTGGCGTATGCCTTCTTCGGGGTTGCATTTTTTGAGCTGTTTTTTTGCGCCATTTTCCAAGCCTTCCGGGCTAGTCTTTTAAAATATCAAACAATTCGGGGTGTTCATCCTCCGCAGCAATGAGGTTCATCCGCTGCTTCCGCCGTTCCATGATGAATTTGTCCAGCGTCGGATCGACCGGCACGGGATATTGCCCGTTGAAACAGGCGAGACAGAAACTGTTTTCCGGCAGTCCCGTCGCGCGCACCATGCCGGGGATATCGAGGTAACCGATGGAATCCGCCCCGAGATAATCGCGGATTTCCTCAAGCGTATGCTGGTTGGCGATCAATTTTTCGGGATCCGGGAAATCGATGCCGTAATGACACGCAAAACGGTGCGGCGGACACGAGATGCGCATATGCACCTCCTTCGCCCCTGCCTCGCGCAGGTTCACCACACGCGCCCGTGCCGTGGTGCCGCGCACGATCGAGTCGTCCACCACCACCACGCGCTTGCCATGCACGGCTTCCTTGATCAGGTTCAGCTTCACCCGCACATTAAAATCGCGGATGAGCTGCGTCGGCTGCAGGAATGTCCGGCCGATGTAATGATTGCGTACAAACGCATGCTCGTAAGGAATGCCCAGCTCGTGGCTGAATCCCATGGCCGCGTAGTTGCCGGAATCCGGCACCGGCACCACGAGATCGGCCTCCACGGGATGGAGCCGCGCAAGTTCCCGGCCCATCTCGGTGCGCACGCGATGCACGCTGATGTCGCTGATGATGCTGTCCGGCCTTGCAAAATAGACGTACTCAAACATGCAGAACGCCTTCTTTTTCTCCTCGTTGAAAGGAAACTCCGAGCGGATGCCATTTTCGTTGATGATCACCACTTCGCCCGGCTCGATTTCACGGATAAATTCGGCATGGATGAGGTCGAAAGCGCAGGTCTCGCTCGATAAAATGTAAGCCCCCTCGAGCTTGCCGAGCGACAATGGGCGGAAGCCAAATGGATCGCGCACGCCGATGATCTCCTTCTCGCTCATCATCACCAGCGAAAACGCCCCCTGGATCCGGCGCAATGCCGCCAGCACGCCGCTGGTCTCCTTGGGCTGCGCGAGGAGGTGCAGGATGATCTCGCTATCGACCGTTGTCTGAAAAATGGAACCGCGCTGTTCGAGCTCGTCACGCAGGATCGCGGCATTGATCAGGTTGCCATTGTGCCCGATCGCTATCTGTCCGCGCCCCGTGTTGTAGCAGAGGGGTTGCGCGTTCGTCACATTGCTGGAGCCCGTGGTCGAATAGCGCACATGGCCGATCGCGCGGTTGCCCTTGAGGCGCTCCAAATCCTGCGGCGAGAAAACCTGCGACACCAGCCCCATGTCCTTGCGGGTGATGAAAGGGCTGTCCGGCCCGTTGGCCGTCACGATGCCCGCGCTCTCCTGACCGCGATGCTGGAGCGCAAACATCCCGTAATAGGTGAGCACCGCAGCGTTCGGGTGGCCGTAAACGGCAAATACACCGCACTCGTGCTTCGGTTTGTAGGCTTCGTCGTCTTTCAGGTTCACGTTCAAATCAGCTTTCGGACATTGCATTGTGGATGGATGAATACCACGCATTGTGGAGTTCGCCTAATTGCCAGTT
>JBAVPB010000203.1:0-14385 GCA_049692655.1 Chthoniobacteraceae bacterium
CGCGTTCCGTCTGCATGCTCAAGCTCAGCGGCGGCGGGCAGGAATATGCCCGTGCGGAGTCATGGAAAAACGTGGGGCACCCCGGCCTGGCCAAGGAAAAAATCCCCGTCCCCCGCGCCAAACAGCCAAAAAAATAAAGCAAGACGCCGCAACGCGAAGCGTTGGTGGATCGCGATTTCCAAGTGCGATGGGACCAAACCGGCGCAGCCGCACTTCTATAAACGGCGCGTAGCTATATCACAGTAGAGCTGCGCCAAAAATTTCCTCACAAACTCATCGCGGCACATTCAGGGAGCAAATTTCCACGCTTCCCGTCCAACTCCCATACCGCCATGAAAAAACTCCTCCTGCTCGCAAACGCTTTCCTCCTCTTTTCCATCTCCCCCGCCTCCGCGCTGGAAGACGCCCCAGCCCTGAGCGCCCTCGCAAAAATGCCCGTGCGCGAAGTCACCATTTTCAAGGATGGAAACGCCCTCGTCCTGCACCAGGGCGCGATGCCCACCGACGCCACCGGAAATGTTTTGATGGATCGTCTTCCTTCCCCGGTCTTAGGCACCTTCTGGCCGTTCGTCACCACGAAGGACGTGAAACTCACCGCCGTCACCGCCGGCCAGCGTCGCGTAGCAGTGGAGCGCACCCCGCTCAGCATCCAGGAACTCATCGAGGCAAACCCCGGTGCCCAGGTCACCATCACTGAAACCCCCGCATCCACCACACAGCCCCCGCTCTCCTATCAGGCCACCATCATCGGCATCACCGCGCGTAGTTCCACGGAACTCGAGGCCGCCGCTCCTCCCGATACCGGCGATCTCCTGCCGGAGAAGGGGAACGTCGTCATGCTCCGCACGCCCGACGGCACCAAGGCGGTGAAGCTCGAGCGCATCCAGGACGTGACATTCAAGGACACGCCAAAGAACACATGCAGCAACGTCGAATTCCGCAACCTCCTCACAGCCCACCTCGACTGGGCCGGCCGCAAACCCGCCCCCACCGTGGACGCGGGCCTCATGTATGTGCAACGCGGCATCCGCTGGATTCCGGAATACAAAGTCACCATCGACGGGCAGGGGAAAGCGACGGTGAAATTGCAAGCCACACTCATCAACGAGCTCATGGACATGGACGACGTCACATGCCATCTCGTCGTCGGCGTCCCCACATTTCAGTTCAAGGACATGGTCGATCCCATGGCGCTCCAGCAGGGCATGGTCAGGCTCTCCCAATATTTTCAACGCCAGGGCGGATCAAACGCCCTGGCGTTTTCCAATTCCATCATGACCCAGGTCTCCGACAGCGCGAAAGACGCCTCGCAGCAAAACGCCGACCTTGGCCCCGAGGTCGAGCAAGGCTCCGCCCAGATCGAGGATATGCATATCTACACCGTCAAACATGTGAAGTTGAAAAAGGGCGAGCGCATGGTCGTCCCCGTTTCGGAATTCACCGTCCCCTATCACGACATCTTCACGCTCAATATCCCGTACGCCCCGCCCAAGGAGATATGGCAGGATCTCAATCACGACCGCCGTTCCGATCTCTCTCGCTCACTTGCCTCCAAGGTCATGCACAAGATCAGGCTTGAGAACAAAAGCGACGATCCCTTCACCACCGCCCCCGCCCTCATCATGAGCGGCGACCAGGTCCTCGCCCAGGGCCTCATGACCTACACGCCGAAAGGCGGCTCCACCGACCTCGCCGTCACCAACGCCGTGGACATCCAGGTCAAAAAATCCGAGACAGAAACCCAGCGCACGCCAAACGCCACCACATGGAATAACAAGAGCTACACCCGCGTCGATCTCGCCGGTACCGTCACCCTCACCAACTACCGCACCCAGCCCGCGGAAATCGAAGTCATTCGCCACGTCCTCGGCAACATCACCGACGCCGGGCAGGATGGAAAGGCTGACAAAATCAACGTCCTCGAGGATTCCGATGACGACGCCGGCGAAGCCGACGCCCACCCGTACTGGTGGACATGGCACGACTGGCCCACCGGCTGGAGCAACGTCAACGGCATCGGCCGCATCACCTGGAAACAAACCCTCGACCCCGGCAAAAGCATCGACCTCAAATACGCCTGGAACTACTACTGGCGCTGATGGTGATGGGTGATGGGTGATGGGTGATGGGTGATGGGTGATGGGTGATGGGTGATGGGTGATGGGTGATGGGTGATGGGTGATGGGTGATGCAGGTCAGCACCAACGGCACATTGCTCAACGGCAGCCGCGTCGAGGATGGCGCCCTCCGCAACGGCGACAAGGTCGTCATCGGCACAGCGATCTTCGTTTGCGAAGACACTATCCTGATGGCAACGCCATCACACCCCCGGATATTATACAAAAAAACAGCACCGATCCTGTAGGGATCGCAGCCATCGTCTTTACAAGCCGTTAATCTCCTCACGCCAACCGTTGTAGCCACGGCCCTGTGGACTGTTCCCCGGGCGCGTCCTCAAATGAGTCCACGCCGGAATGGGTTGCGAATTACCGTTTTTTTGCTAACTTTCCCCCATGCAAGCGCACCGCATAGAAACAACCGTCGCTGAAGACGGCGTTATCACTTTGCGCAATTTGCCTTTTCATGAAGGCGAGGCCGTTGACGTGATCGTCTTTTCGCACCGCGGCGCTTCCGGTCAACATGTTTATCCGCTCCGCGGCAAGCCCGTTGAATTTGCCGAGCCGCTGGAGCCAGTGGGCGATGAAGACTGGCAAGCATTGCAGTGATTATCCTGGACACACACATATGGGTCTGGTGGGTGCATGGCGATTTGCAATTGCCTCAACCCTATCGTGAATCCATTGACGCACATCAGGACGATGAAATCGGCGTGAGCGTCATTTCGTGCTGGGAAGTTGCAAAACTCGTTGAGCGGCAACGCCTGAAACTGCCGTGTCCCGTCACTGAATGGCTGACATTAGCCTTGGCTTACCCCGGAATCCGGCTGCTTGATCTGACGCCGCAAATCGCAGTCGAATCAACGCAACTTCCCGATTCTTTTCACCGTGATCCGGCAGACCAGATCATCGTTGCAACATCACGCGTGACAAATTCTCCGTTGGTGACACTCGACGGCAGGATTCTTTCATACCCGCATGTGAAATTGCAACCGGTCTCCGTTTGACGTCGCCCTTCAAGAATCTTCCCTAACACCTCCTCGTCTGCCAGAATCCCTCCATGACCTTCCTCCGGTTGTTTCTCGCCCTTCTCAGCGTCGCGCTACTCTCACCCCCGCTCCACGCCGCGGACACCACCACCGCGGCAAACGCCATCAACTCCCTCGGCATCGATCTCCTCGCCAAAACCGGCAAGCCCGACCAAAACGCCCTGCTTTCCCCTTACTCCATCCAGACCGCGCTCGCGATGACCTATGCCGGCGCCGATGGAAAAACGCGCGATGAAATGGCAACCGTGCTCCATTTTCCGGCGGACGATGCCGAAGTAAACGGCTCCTTCTCCGAGCTGCAAAAAGAGCTGCTGGACATCGAGCAGAGCACGGCAAAGCTGGTCGCCGGTTCAAAACACGGCGGCCCGAGCGAACCAATCACGATAGCAATCGCCGACCGCCTCTTCGGCCAGCAGGGTTACGACTTCCGCAAGCCATTCCTCGATTTGATCAAGGACAACTACGGAGCCCCGCTCGAAACCCTCGATTTCGCAAAACAAGCGGAAGCTGCAACAAATCACATCAATTCCTGGGTGGCCGAGCAGACACGCCAGCGAATCCTGGACTTGATTCCTCCCTCCGCCATTACCCCCGATACGCGGCTCGTGCTCGTGAATGCGATTTATCTGAAAGCCCCATGGGCAAAGGAATTCAAAAAAAGCGACACCGAGCCAAAGCCATTCCATGCCCCCGGCAACAAGACAAACAATGTGCCAACAATGTCTTTGCAACACTCCTTCGGCTACCTCAAGCGCGACGGATACGCCGCAATCAGCATCCCTTACGTCGGCTCCGACCTGGAATTCCTGATCCTCCTCCCCGACGAAGTGGACGGCCTCCCCGCCCTGGAGAAAAAACTGACCCCCGCCATGCTCGCCGAGTGGGCAGGGTCATATAAGAAGAACATCTTCCTCTACCTGCCGAAATTCAAAATCGCACCGCCCACCGTGGCCCTCGCGGACGCATTGCAAGTCCTGGGCATGAAGAGCGCATTCGACATCCCAAAAGGCAGCGCGAACTTCGACCGCATGGCCCCCCGCAAACCGGACGATTACCTCTACATCTCGCAAGTTTTTCACAAAACATTCCTCTCGCTGGACGAAAACGGCACCGAGGCCGCAGCCGCCACGGCAGTCGTCATGATGAGAAGCCTGGCAATGGGCGATAACTCATGGCCCCTTTACGTCCACATCGACCACCCCTTCCTCTTCGCCATCCAGCACAAGCAAAGCGGCGCCTGCATCTTCCTCGGCAGGGTTACAAATCCGAATTAAGAAATCGTGATGATGCCGTTTCGACTCAATGTATTCCGGATTTTTCTTCGCGTCCCTCGCGCCCTTTGCGGTTAAATAATCTTCCTCTCCGATGTTAACAACCCCCACCGCAGCCATCCTCTTCGGCCCATCCCACCTCGCCACGCTCGCATTGCTGGCCGTCATTTCCGTGGCGTTGATCCTCATTGCCCGCATCGCAAAAAACGAAAAAGCCGACAGCGCCATCTCCATCACCCTCGCCATCATCCTCCTCCTGAACAAAGCCGCCGAGTACGCCACAATCTACAGGACAGGCGAATTCGATTTTCCAAACGCCCTCCCGATGCACCTTTGCGATTGGTCGGCCATCGCAGTGATCATCGCACTCCTCTGGCGCAGCCAGCGCCCCTTTGAGCTCGCCTATTTCTGGGGCCTCGCCGGTACGTTGCAAGCCACCCTCACCCCGGATCTCCAGCACGATTTTCCGGACATCCATTTCATCACCTTCTTCGTCTCCCACGGTGGAACACTCGTCGCCATCCTCTTCCTCACCATCGGCCTCCGCATGCGCCCTTACCCGGTGTCGCTCGTGCGGATTTTCATCTGGAGCAACATCTACCTCACCGCAGCGGGCACGACTGATTTCCTGCTCGGCACCAATTACGGTTACCTCCGCCACAAACCCCTCAGCGCATCGCTCCTCGACTACCTCGGCCCGTGGCCCCTCTACATCCTCAGCCTGGAAGGCATGGCGCTCGTCTCATTTCTCGTTTATTACCTCCCGTTTTTCATCATGGACCTGAAAACGCAAGCCCGCCGATCCACTTGAAAGGTCAATATCGTCCCAGTAATTTAGTTAAATTGCAAGAATTTCACAAAAATTACAATAAACTAAAATAAATCTTGCATTTAAATCGTTTTTTCGCTACATTTAGGAGAATGAAGAACAGCTATATCTCGTTCTCCTCAACAGCCCGCGCTCCTTGAGTCCCAAACTTCCCCATTCGACGTTGGACGTTGGACGTTCAAAGTTGAAAGTTCGCCCGGTCAAGGCCAGTCAAGGCGCACCAGAGTAAAAACGAATGAAATTCGCACAAACAACAATCCCCAAAAAAGAGTCTCGCCTTTCCTTGGTGTCATGGTGCCTTGGTGGTAAATTCCAACGCCTCAGACCCCAAAGCGTCCGGCTAGGTCCGGCTCAGTCCGACCAAGTCCGGCATGATACCCCCCGGCATGTGCATCAATAATTTCCCCGCCAGTCTCCGCCATTCAAAACACGACAGCCGCAAGCTTGATACCCTGATCCAACCCCTGTAGCCTTTCGCACCAATGTCCGACACCCTTACTCCGATGATGCAGCAGTATCAAAGCGTAAGGCGCACCCTGCCCGCGGAGACCATCCTCTTTTTCCGCCTCGGCGACTTTTACGAAATGTTCTTCGACGACGCAAAGGAAGCCTCCGGCATCCTGAATGTCGCCCTCACCAAGCGCGGGCAGACCCCCATGTGCGGCGTCCCGTTCCACGCGGCGGAAAACTACATCGCAAAGCTCGTGAAGGCCGGCAAGCGAGTCGCCATCTGCGACCAGGTCGGTGAAGTGGTGCCGGGCAAGATCGTGCAACGCCAGCTCACGCACATCATCAGCCCCGGCACGATCAGCGACGTGAATCTCCTCGATTCCAAGCGCAACAATTACCTCGCCGCCGTCCATCTGAAAAACAACGTGTACGGCTTCGCATTCGTCGATCTCAGCACGGGTGAATTCCGCCTCACCGAGCTGGCCGATGCCGCCGCGTTGCAGGACGAGCTCGCCCGCGTGATGCCCGCCGAGATCCTTTTCAGCGACGAGCAGAAGGACCACTTCGCCGATTTTTCAAACGCGCTCCCCTGCGACGGCTACACGTTCCTCCACGAGCAGGCTTACTTCACCCTGCGCGACCATTTCAAGGTCCAGTCGCTCGATGGCTTCGGCTGCGAGGAGATGAAGAGCGCCGTCAGCGCTGCGGGCGCGGTCCTGCATTATCTCAAGCAGCAGTTGCGCAGGCAGACGAACCACATCACTCGCCTCGCCACCTACCGCGATTCCGGTTTCGTGATCCTCGACGCCGCCACGCAGGCGAACCTCGAGCTCACCGTCTCGCGCGGCGTGAAGGACACCAGCCTCCTCGGCGCGCTCGACCGCACCGTCACCCCCATGGGCGCGCGCAAACTCCGCGACTGGATTCTCCACCCGCTCCGCGAGCTCGCGCCGATCGTCCAGCGGCAGCAATTGATCGCTTCTTTCCTCGCCGAGCCATTCCTCCTCAGCAAATGCCGCGAGTCGCTCAAGTCCATCCGCGACATCGAGCGCACCGTGGGCCGGCTCAGCCAGGGCGGTGGAAACGCCCGCGACCTCGTCGCCCTGCGGAATTCACTGGAGCAGATCCCCGAGTTGAAATCCCACCTCCGCGCTCTAGGGGGAACACCAGCCGGCGCAGCCGAAATTGACCCGGAATCCCTGCCCGTGACACTCTCCTCAACGCTTCTCTCCGGGATGCAGGAATTCCCCGATCTCGTTTCCCTGCTTCACTCCGCCATCGTCGATGAGCCGCCACATCCCATCAAGGAAGGCGGCATCTTCCGCGATGGTTATCACGCCCCGCTCGACGAACTCCGCTCCGCCGGTCACGAGGGAAAAAAATGGATCGCAGAGCTTCAGCAGCGCGAGATCGAGACCACCGGCATCAAGTCGCTCAAGGTCCGCTTTACCTCGGTCTTCGGCTATTTTATCGAGATCACGAAGAGCAATCTAGCCAGCGTCCCGCAGCATTACACCCGCAAGCAGACCACCGTGAACGGTGAGCGCTTCATCACCGCGGAACTCAAGGACATGGAGGGCAAAATCCTCGGCGCCGACGAGCGTTCGCGGAACCTCGAGTACGAGCTTTTCGTCCAGCTTCGCGACGAGGTGCTGCAGCAGCTCGACTCCCTGCAACAAACAGCCGTCGCGATCGCCACGCTCGATGTGATCGGCTCGCTCGCCGAGGTTGCGAGGCTCTTCGGCTATTGCAGGCCCGAGCTCACCGACTCCTCGCGCATCATGATCCGCGACGGACGCCACCCCGTGCTCGACCAGGCGCTCGTGGAGGAAAAGTTCGTGCCGAACGACACCGACCTCGACGGCGCGGGCTGCCGCATGGCGATCATCACCGGCCCGAACATGGCCGGAAAATCGACTTTCATCAGGCAGGTCGCGCTCCTCGTGCTCATGGCGCAGACCGGCAGTTACGTCCCCGCCGCCAGCGCGGAGATTGGCCTCGCCGACCGTATTTTCACCCGCGTCGGCGCAAATGACGACCTCTCCCGCGGCCAATCGACATTCATGGTGGAGATGAACGAGACCGCAAATATCCTGAACAACGCCACCGAGCGCAGCCTCGTAATCCTCGACGAGATCGGGCGCGGCACCTCAACCTTCGACGGCCTCTCCATCGCATGGAGTGTCGCCGAGTTTCTCCACGACAAGGTGAAATGCCGCACCCTTTTCGCCACCCACTACCACGAGCTGGTGGAGCTGGAAATGACCCGTTCCGGCGTGAAAAATTTCAACGTGGCTGTGCGCGAGTGGAACGACCAGATCATCTTCCTGCGCAAGATCGTGCGCGGCGGCGCAGACAAGAGCTACGGCATCCAGGTCGCGCGCCTCGCAGGTCTCCCCGCCGAGGTCATCAGCCGCGCCAAGGAGATCTTGGGCAATCTTGAGCAGGCCGAACTCAACGCCGACGGCAAACCCGCCCTCGCCGAACCCCCACCACTGCCAAAACACGGCAAACCCCGCGGCAAAAAGAAAGCCGAGGAAGCCCTCGCCGCCATGAAACCCCAGATGTCCCTGTTTTAGAGCCCCTTACCCCGCAATTTTCCTTTTCAATTTTCCCTATACTCGTGTTTTATGAAGCCGATGCCGAAAAAATCTCCCCGCTCCAAATCCAAGTCAGGGCCGAAATACAAACGGATCGTCCTTAAGATCAGCGGGGAAGCCCTCCGCGAATCCGGCAGCAAGGACAACATTTCGCCGCAGATCGTTCGCAGCATCTCGGAGCAGATCAAGGAAGTCGCCGAACTCGGCGTGGAGGTCGCGGTGGTGGTTGGCGGTGGCAATATCTGGCGCGGTCTCTCCGCGAGCAATCGCGGCATGGAGCGTTCGACGGCCGATTACATGGGCATGCTGGCGACGGTGATCAACGGCATGGCACTGCAAAGCGGCCTCGAAGAAGTCGGCGTGATCACGCGCGTGCAGACGGCGATCCGCATGGAAAATGTGGCCGAACCTTTCATCCGCCGCAAGGCGATGCGGCATCTCGAGCAGGGCAGGGTGGTGATTTTTGTCGCGGGCACAGGCAATCCATTTTTCTCCACGGACACCACCGCCGCGTTGCGTGCTAGCGAGATCGGGGCACAGGTGATTTTGAAGGCGACCAAGGTGGACGGTATCTACAGCGCCGACCCGAACAAGGATCCCAAGGCGGTGAAATACGACCGGATTTCCTACGTGGAGGCGCTGACGAAGCGGCTGCAGGTGATGGATTCCACGGCGTTCAGCCTTTGCATGGATAACAAGGTACCGATCATCGTGTTCGACATGCTGAACCGCAACAACATCAAGAACGCCGTGCTTGGCAAAAAAGTGGGCACGCTGGTCACCTCCGATTGATGCAATTTCAACTTTGGGATCCGGCAGGGCTTGATGCCCGGCGGGTCCAAAATTAAAATCCAAAACACCTTACATTTATGAGTCCAGACGAAATTCTATTTGAAGTCGAATCCACGATGGAAAAAGCGGTCGAATACATGTTGCACGAGTTCTCCTCGGTGCGCACCGGCAAGGCGTCGCCCGCGCTCGTGGAAAACATCGACGTGGTGGCCTACGGCTCAAACATGAAGCTCAAGCAGCTCGCGTTGATCACGACGCCGGAGCCGCGCCTGCTGGTGATCCAGCCGTTCGACGCCAGCACGACGAAGGACATCGAAAAAGCGATCAAGGAATCGAAGCTGGGGATCAATCCCGCAGTGGATGGCAAGATCATCCGTCTGCCGATCCCCGAGCTTTCCGAGGAGCGCCGCAAGGACTTGGCGAAATCGATCAAGCAGATGGCCGAGGAGGCCCGGGTGCGTGTGCGCGGCCATCGCCGCGACGGCATCGAGGAGGGAAAGAAGTCCGAGAAGGCCGGCGATCTCACCGAGGATGCGCGTCGCGACCTCGAGACGGAGATCCAGAAGTTCACGGATAAATTTGTCAAACATATCGACTCGTCGGTGGCCTCCAAGGAAGCCGAAATCATGAAGATCTAGCCCTATGAAAAAGACACTGACGATTTTGATTCTGACCCTTGCGATGGCCGGTGCCGGCGTTGCCGAGGTGATACGCCTTGCGCCTGATTTTTCGTGGGAGGGAGTGAGCAGCAAGCACGCGACGCTCCGGAGCTTGAAGGGGCAGCCTGTGGTGCTGATCATTGCGAAATCGGCGAAGGAGAAAATCTTTCGCAAGCAGGCTTCGCGGCTGAAGGAAATCTACCAGGAGTTCGCGAGCAGGAACGTGATTTTCGTCGCGGCGTTCGAGGAGGAGGGAGGCACTGTTCCTTCCGATGTGCCGTTCGTGATTGCCAGCAACGGAGCGAAGATCGCGGCGGATTACCAGATCGAGGGCAACTTCGCGGTGATCGTCATCGGCACGGATGGCAATGTCGATATGCAGACTTCGAAACTGATTCCCGCGTCCCGCATCCGCGATGTGGTGATTAATTCCTACCAGATCCAGACCCAGGAGCGGCAGGTAAAGAAGCAATAACTGTTTAAACAAACCGGAGACCGGCCATGCACGATTCCATGACAACCACGGCGTTTACCCTCGACGGGTATCGCATCGCGAAAAATCTCGGGCTGGTGCGGGGGATCACTGTGAGGTCGCGGTCGATCGTCGGCAACTTCGGGGCGTCGATCCAGAGTCTCTTCGGGGGCAATATCACGATCTACGAGACGCTTTGTGAACAGGCGCGGGAGCAGGCGCTGGAAAAGATGTTTGCCCATGCGCGGCAGGTCGGGGCTAATGCGGTGATCGGGGTGCGGTACGATGCGACGGAACTCATGCCGGGCATCACCGAGGTGCTTTGCTATGGCACGGCGGTTCAGGTCGAACCGGTGGCGTAAGCGGGCAGGGGCGGGAACCCTGACGGTTGGTAAGGGTTGGCAAGGGTTGATTAGCCCGGTTTTTGGGGCGGTTTTATGCGAAAGCGCTTGCGATAAGAATCGAGCCGGGATCAGGCGTCGATCGTGCGGAGGATGGCTTCGACGACCTCGTCGGTTTCGATGGCTTTCATGCAGCGGAAATCGATCGGGCAGTCGCGGAGGAAGCAGGGGCTGCACTCGACGTGGTGCCGCAACACGCGATGGCCTGCGCCGAGCGGGCCGGTGAGCAGCGGTTCGGTCGAGCCGAAGACGGAGACGGTCTGCACGCCTAGAAATGCGGCGAGATGCATGGTGCCGGTGTCGTTCGTGACGAGCAGGGTGCATTGGGTGAGCGAGGCGATCAGTTCGGCGAGCGTGGTCTTGCCGATGAGGTCGGTGAAACTCCCCTCGAGCTGTGCCGCGATCTGGTCGCCAACCGTTTTGTCGCGCTGGGTTCCGTAGAGGAGCCATTCGCACTCGCGGCGCTGGGAGACGGTGTTTGCGACCTCGGCGAAACGCTCGGGCAGCCAGCGCTTTGCCGCGCCGTATTCGGCGCCGGGGCAGAGGCCGATCTTGATTTTCTCGCCGGAAGCGGTCTTTGAATCCCGATTCGACGGGAAAAAGCTCTCCGGATTGCGCGCATGGTCATCGACCGTGGCCCCGGCGAATTTTGCGAGGTCGAGATAGTGGAAAACCTGGTGACGGGGCCGCTCCGATTTCGGTTTTTCGTCGAGGATTTCGTTGAGCAGCCAGCGGCGTTTCTTTCCGAGGTAGCCTGCACGGCGCGGGATGCGCGCGAGGTACACCTCGAGCGCGGACCGGATGGAATTTGGCAGCAACAGCGCCATGTCGAATCCCTTGCCGATCTTCCTCGCGACAGAAAAGACGCTGTCCCGCTTGCCGATCTCGATGATCTCGTCGATCTCGGGAACGGCCTTCCAGAAATCGGCGAGCTTGGCCTGCGTGAGGATGGTGACGTGCGGCGAGGGCTCGCTGCGCTTGATCGCGCGGATCGCGGGCACGGTCATCACCGCGTCGCCGAGCCAGTTGCTGGAGCGGATGAGGATGCGCGAGGGAAGCGCCGGCTTTGCGGGCGCTGTCGTTGCTGCATCGGGTTCCACGGCGGTTTCCATCATCGGTCTTTTCGGTACATGTCCTTCAGCGGATGCTCGTCGAGGAGGTTGGCCTGGATCCCGCCGAGCTTGCCGGGATCATAAAGCTGGATGCCGACGTAGAAGTAAAGCGGGCAGATGGGGGCTTCGTCATGCACGAGTATTTTCTCAGCCTTTTGGAAAATGTCGAAGCGCTTTTGCGTGTCCGGCTCGCGCGCGGCGTCGTCGATGAGATGATCGTAGGCGGGATTGCTCCAGCCCGTGCGGTTGTTGCCGTCGCCGGTGACGAACATGTTGAGGAACGTGTTGGCATCCGCATAGTCGCCCACCCACGAGGAGCGGCACATGTCGAAATCGAGCTGGCTCATGGAATTGAGATACACTTTCCATTCCTGCTTGAGCAGCCCGACGTTGACGCCGAGCTCGCGCGAGAACATCCCCTGCAGCTCGATCGCCAGCTTTTCATTCAGCTCGCGGTCATCGTAGAGATAAGTGATGCGCGGGAAGTTTTTGCCGTCCGGGTAGCCTGCCTCCGCGAGCAGTTTACGGGCGAGATCGGGATCGCGATCCAGCCCCGGCGGCGATGTGTAACCGGCGGTGCCCTGCGGCACGAAACTCGACGCCACCGGCTCGCCCGCGCGCGTGATTTTTTTGACCAGCAGGTTCTTGTCGATCACCAGCGCGAACGCCTTGCGCACGCGGGCATCGTTGAACGGCGGCCTGGTGCAGTTGAACCGCAGGAAGTAGGTGCCGAGGAATGGCGCGGCGTGGAAATCGGGCCGTTTCTGGAGATCGGTGACCAGCGACACGGGCACGAGCCCCTTGTCCATGAGCAGGTCGGCCAGGCCCATGATGTAGAAATTCAGCGCCGTGTTCGCATTGCCCGTCGGCAGGATTTCCACCGTGTTCAGCGCGACGTGGGCGGCATCCCAGTAGCGGGGATTTTTCACGAGCCGGATGCGGTCGTTGATGCGCCACGCCTCGAGTGTGAACGGGCCGTTGCAGACGAGCTTGCCGGGCTTGATCCAGTCGTCGCCGTATTTCTGCACGCTCGGCATGTGGACGGGGAAGAGCGTTGGGAAGGCGCAGAGATCGAGGAAGAACGGCGTGGGATTTGTGAGCGTGACCTCCAGCGTGAAATCATCCACCACGCGCACGCCAACCTGTGAGAAATCCTTGAGCGTCCCCTCGTTGTAGGCCTGGCCGTTTTTGATGAAGTAGAGCTGCGAGGCGTAATCGCTGGCGGTCTCCGGTTGCAGCGCCCGCTTCCACGAGGCGGCGAAATCGCGGGCGGTGATGGGATCGCCGTTGCTCCAGAGCGCGTTGTGGCGGAGGTGGAATGTATAGACGCGTTTGTCCGCCGAAATCTCCCAGGTTTCGGCCACGCCGGGCCGGGGATGCGCCGCGGAATCGAAAGCGAGCAGTCCCTCGAAGAGGGAAGTGACCACGCGTTCCTCCGGCTGACCGGTGATCAGGGCGGGGTCGAGGGATTCGGGTTCCGCGCCGTTCAGGAAAACGAGGTCGGCGCGGGGTGCGGCCGGTTTGCAGCCGGAATCGAGAAACGCCGTCGCAAGCAGGAGGCAGATTACCAGTCCACGGTCCAGGGCGGTCTTCATCCGCGCGGGGTTGGCGGGACGCCTACTGCTTTTTGCTGTCCTGTGCTGCGGTGGGCGATGGCTGTGCAGAAGCTTGTGGCTGTGGTGTGGCGCTCACTGCCGGTGCAGCGGAAGCCGCCGGAACAGACGCCGCAGGGGCGCTGCCATCAAGCGACATTCCAGCCGCGGATGGGGCCGGTGAAGCCAGCGGCAACACGGAACCGGGCTCGAAAGCGCCGGAAGCCGGGGTCGCATTTGGCACTACCTTGGGCAGCACGGGAGCTGGAGCCGGCAGGCTGCGCAACTGGCGCTGGATATCGGTCTGCGTGGTGACGCGTGCCTGTTTCGCGAAAAGGATGGAAAGGATGAGCGTGAGCAAAAAGAAAGCGCCACCGAGGAGGCGTGTGAATTTCTGGAGGACGTTCGTGGTCTGCGCGCCGAAGAGGTTATCCGTCATGCCTCCACCGAAAGCAGCGCCGAGGCCCTCGTTTTTTGGCCTCTGCATCAAAACGACGAGAACGATTAAAAGTGATACCACAACGTGGAGCACCAGGAGTGAATTTATAACGATCGATAACATGCGGGCGGAGAATATGGGTCAAAGGCGTCCGCTTGTAAAGTGGCTTGTTTGCGGGGATTTTTGAAGGATAAATGGGGGGAGGGTTTCCCGCAGAGGCGCGGAGGCGCGGAGAGGAAGATTTTACAGGAGGAAACAGAGGGAACGGAGAAAGGCTTTTTCATCCACGGATTGCACAGATTGCCGTCCTCGCCCCTCGGTTTGCAGCCCTGTACCCTCTGCTTCTCCCTGAGTCGAATCTCCAAGAGTCGAATTACACAGATTATTAGCGAAGAGTTTTAAGGGGTGGGAGCATGGCGGAGGGCACCGAATTTAAGAAACTTGAGTCGTCCGTCAGTAAAACTGGCGCACCTCGACTGGCGCCCGGCAGGCGATGGTGGCCTTGCGGCCCCACGCGAGTGCTTCGTCCATGTCAGCGGCTTCCAGTATCCAGAAGCCGCCTACGTGTTCCCTGGTCTTCAGGTACGGCCCGTCGGTGATGA
>JBAVPB010000204.1:0-1896 GCA_049692655.1 Chthoniobacteraceae bacterium
GGTGTACAATCACACCTCAACGACCCCGCCCGGCCAGTCGGTTGGGCAGACAAACCAGATTCTGCCGCTGGACCAGGTTGCCTCCGCCGGTCGCGAACCGGATTTCTTCGAACTGCTCCAGGCAACGATCCTCCAGGGAAGCCTGGGGCTTTGTTCAGGAGACTATACCCTGGCGTTTCCGTCCAGCTCCGCAGTGGACAACGGTTCCAACGGCGGGGAATTTTACAGGCTTGGCAATTATCTTTCCTGTACGAATGGCAGCGGCGCGACCGTTTATGGCAATCCCCCCTACGGTAATTGGATGGGGAAAGCCTTCCTGTTGCGGTTTGACCAGAATGCCACCGGCAGTACCGCTTCAAATGCAAAGCTTTCGCTTGTTTACGCCCAACCGAAATACCAGGTCATCCAGATCGGGGCCAATATCATCGACCAGGCCCGCGCGGACAACTTTCCCACGGATTTCATGCTGTATGGCCAGCACTTCTACGGCACTAAAAACCTGCCGTATCTCAGTGCATCCGGGTTATCAATCCTGCGGGCATCGCCCAATGCCGGGTTGGCGGCAGCATTTCCGACCTCTTTCGAGGCTTACGTGCATAGTTGGATTACTTTTGCGCTTTGGAATCCGCACCAAAACGCAGCCGCTTCGGTGACCGAAGCCCATGCCTCCACTCCCACGGGACCGAGATATATCCGGGTTTGCGTGACAAATGGGAATGAGTATCCCGAGTTAGGCACGCCGGGGAATGTCCTCTGGTGGAAGGGAAACAATGCCACTTCCACTCCTGGAGTAGACTACAGCGGCAGGTGGTTTCTCCCGACCGGCTCACCGGTGAGCGCCGGACCCTACACTGGCGCGACTACTCCCAACACGGAAGGGCCGGCCTGGATCAAAGTGGATCTTACCGATACGTTTTATAACGGCTTCGCCGATCCGGCGGCCATTGATTACAGCCATTCATTTACCACGGATACGGTCGATCCGAATAATCTCAACGATCCTTGCGGAAGGGTCACCAGCACCACCGGCCCATTCACCTACACGAAAGCCGGCATTTACCTGGGATGGTCATATTCCCCGGATAACTATACCTACAAAGTGGCGTCAGACACACCACTTTACAAGCCAGCCCTCGCGACCGGGCCATCGCAACCCGCAGCGTTTGCACAAGAGGAGATGTTTGACCTCATCGCGCCTTACCGGGTCGAATTGCAATATCTCGATCCCTCCACATCCGGCACCTGGCATACCTATCAACGTTGGGAAAACTGGGACGGATTTTATCAAAGTGCAAAAAATGGGAATGATCCATTCTTTGACCAAAACGATCCCCAGTGGGCCATGGTCACGACTGCGACGGCGTCCGGCAATAGTTATGCCGCGCCACAGCCGCCCTACCAGCCGAACACGGACGAATACTTCAGCAATATTTGCGTCGATCCCCGCACGCCGCGGCACAATATCGCGGAACTTCATAGTGAAGGCGCCAACCCTTATTTTCCCTTAAATCAACTGATGACGGCGCCGGGTATAGGTGCTCCGGCCCAGATAGATTCTCTTCCGGGTGGCGAAGCCGGTGTGCATTTTCCGAACTCAGCCTCGGCGACGAGCAGAAATTCCAAGGCGTATAGTGTGAATTGGTTTGATAACTATATCACAACCGGAGCCAACGCGAGCGCGTTTTACTACACTGACCGTGATTCCATAAAGAGAGTCGGAGACGGGGGTGGGTGGAGCGCAGCGAATCCGACCTACTTTCCGATGGTGCCCGGACAGATGCTGGGGCGTCCGTTATTCCTAGGCCGGCCCTTCCGCAGCGTGGGAGAGCTAGGGTATGTCTTTCGCGACGATTCGTGGAAGACTTTGAACCTGATGTCCGCGAACAGCGGCGACAC
>JBAVPB010000205.1:0-4638 GCA_049692655.1 Chthoniobacteraceae bacterium
GATGGGGATCGACAACGCCTGCATCACGAGCTGGTTTTCCTTGATCGTGACCTTCATGGTCGTCGCAACACCGTTGATGACAAATCGCAGCGGCACCTCCAGCAACTGCGGCTTGTTATCCAGCGGCTGCGGCTTCTCGACATGACGTGTGATACGCAGGTCGAGCTGTAATTCCGCCTTTTCGCCCGTCTCGTGCCGCGTGACATGGTCGATGGTGATGCCGAGATCGTCCTGCGCCGGTTGCGGATAGCAGAGCAGGTGAAACCGCACTCCCTGCATCGTGAGAAAAGCGCTGCGCAACGTCCCCCAGCGCCCATCCGATGCCTCCCAGTCGCTCTGCTGGAGATCGCTCAACACCCAGACATCGGTGCGCCCCCTTTTGTTGGTGGAGATATAATCGAGTGCCGCCTGCATCAGCGCGGGCATGTCCGCTTCCGTGTCGGTCGCCTCCGTTTGCGGCAGGCTCGTAAGGTCGTCGGCCTTGCCGAGATCGACCGGCTTGCCAAGCGCGCTGTCGATGAGCACAAGGTGGGAGCGCGTGCCGACGGCATCCTTGATCGCTTTTGCAATATTACTGAGCCCCGCCGCCCGTTTGCTCAAGCCGGTCGCGGTGTTTTTCTGCTCCATGCTCGCCGAGCGGTCGAGCAGCACCAGCACGGTATCCGGCGCGCCCCCCGTAAGCCCGAGCCATCCGCCCGCAAGCGGCCGGGTAACCACAAAAATAATCGCAGCCACGGCCAGCACGCGCAACGCGAGGATAAGGACCTGCCTCAGCCTCGAAAACCCCTTGTTCATCTTCTGTGCCATGCGCAGGAACATCATCGCGGCCCATTTCACCTGCCGTCTCCGGTAAAGATGGATGAGATGGATCACCACGGGCATCGCGGCGAGCGGCAGGGCGACGAGCAATGCTGGCTGGAGAAATGTCATCGTGCTTTCCGGTTCGGCGTGCGCCCGAGAAGAAAGCGCACCAGCACATCCTCGTAACGCTCATGCAGCTTGACGAGGTGGTAATCGACGCCCGTGGTGCGCACCAGTTCGTTCATCTCTTCCATGTATTGCTTCACCGCGATGCGATAGTTCCGCGCGATGAGCGACGGGTCGGCCATCACGGCTTCGCCCCCCTCCATGTCGAGAAACCGCGCTGGCCGGTCGAAATCGAAATCGATCTCCTTCTGGTCGAGCAAATGAAACATGGCAATGTCGTGTTTCCGGAACCGCAGATGCTGCACCGCCGTTTTTAATTCCGCCGGGGGCACAAAAAGATCGGAAAGAACGACCACCAGCGCGCGCTGACGGATCTTTTCCGCCGCATCGTGCAGCGCCGTGAGCAAAGTAGTGCCGCCCAGCGGCTCGATGCCCGCCATCTGGTCAAGCACGAGACCGAGATGCGCCGCGCCCCGCCGCGCCTGAATTTCCAGCGGCTTCTCCGCAAGGCTCCACAGCCCCACCGCATCCCCCTGTTGCGCCGCAATGTAACCCAAAGTCCCCGCCAGCCGTCGCGCGTAGTCGAGCCGCGTCGCGCCCGCCGGCCCATAGCCCATGGAGCCGCTCGTATCGATGAGCAGGCAGATGCGCAAATTCGTGTCCGCCTCAAATTCCTTGATATAAAACCGGTCGCTCCGCCCCCAGGTCCGCCAGTCGAGCCGCCGCGTATCATCGCCGGGGACGTATTTGCGGTATTGGGCAAATTCCAGCGACGAACCCCGCACCGGGCTGCGATGCTTCCCGGAAACGCTGCCAAGCATCGCATGGCGCGCATGAAGCGGCAGGGCCATCAACCGGGCCAGTACCGCAGGCTCCAAAAAGGATCGTCGATCGCCGGCCATTTTTGAAAACGGGGCTTAGGCGGCCTTGCTGAGTTCCTCGACGAGGCGTTTCGTCAGATCGCGGCTGGTCACCCCTTCGGATTCCGCCGTGAAAGTGGTCATTACCCGATGCCGCAGTACAGGATCAGCGACTTCCACAATATCCTCCATCCGAACGACATAGCTCCCATGCAGTGCCGCCCTGGCCTTGGCCCCCAGGATCAAATATTGCACCGCCCGCGGCCCCGCGCCCCAGCTCACAAGAGGTTTCAGCCACGCAGGGGCATCGCCGCTGTTCGGCCTCGTCCGCCGCGCAAGATCGACGGCAAATTCATAAAGATGGTCCGGCACCGGCACCCGTCGCACAAGATCTTGATACGCAATCACTTGCGCCCCGCTCAAGACATGCTCCAGTGTCGGCAGCGACATCCCGGTCGTATTCCTGGCAATCGCAATTTCTTCCTGACGCGACGGATAATCCACGCCGATCATGAACATAAAGCGGTCCAACTGCGCCTCGGGGAGGGGATAAGTGCCCTCTTGCTCGATCGGATTCTGCGTGGCGAGCACGAAAAACGGGGCATCGAGAATATAAGTGCGCCCGGCAACCGTGACGCGGTGTTCCTGCATCGCCTCAAGCATCGCGGCCTGCGTTTTGGAAGGCGCACGGTTGATTTCATCCGCCAGCACAATATTGGCAAACACAGGCCCCTTGGCGAACTCAAAGGCGCGTTTCCCGCCGGGCAATTCCTGCAGGATGTCCGTGCCGGTGATGTCCATCGGCATCAGATCCGGCGTGAACTGGATGCGGCTGAAGCTGAGAGACATGGTCTCCGCCAGCCGGCTGATCAAAAGCGTCTTGGCCAGCCCCGGCACGCCCATCAGAAGCGCATGACCCCGCGCAAACAGGCAGATCGCCAGTTGCTCGACCACTTTGTCCTGCCCGACGATGATCTTTTTCAGTTCACTGCCCAGCCGCCCATAGACTTTCTTCAATTCATCGATGGCGGCTACGTCGTCCTGCGGAAGGGGTGCGGAAAGCGAGGGATTGTCCATAAGAGAAGCAAAAGAGAGCCGGATCATGTCAGAACCTGTGCTAATTGCAACAAATCGCCGCAAGAGCTGATGTATTTATCAGGGCTAATCAACCCTTGCCAACCCTTACCATCCGTCAGCTATCCCCGATCCCTGCCAAAACAGCTCATTAATAGCTTGTTAAATGCTCGGAAAAAGTTCAGGTTTTCCCCTAGTCGGCACGGAATCCGCGACCACTATCCAAAATGAATTCCTCAGGCAGGAAGTCTGTTGCTTACACTGTTATACATTTTTTTAAAAAACCTTTTATGTCCCAGATTAAATTCGCCTGCCTCCTCGCCATTGCCACTCTCTTGGGACTAGGATCGGTATCCGCCCAGAACACCCCCCCGGTCGTCGGCCCTGCTGGAACTGAAACTTTTTCCGGAACCCAGACCGCCGGCATCAACGTCAACGACGGCACGATTTTCACGGTCAACGTCAACAGCCTGATCGGACCGATAACCCCCTCCGCAGGAACCAACGGCATCATCTTCTCAAACGGCAGCGCAGGGAACCTGACCCTCAATGCCGGCCTGAGCACCAGCGCCCCGATCACCATCAGTTCCACGAACGCAGCCGGCATCAGCATTCTCAGCGTTGGAAACCCGCCTGGCGCCACAACGAACAAATTCCTGAACAGTATCCCCGTCCCCGGAACTCCATCCGCATCGGGAGGCACGGTGATCGTGAACAGCTTTGCAAACATTACTACTATAGGGGACAACAGCTATGGCATCATGGGGAAAAGCTCCACCAGCGGGTATCCCCAGTCTACGATCGACACGCTGAACAAATTCACGACGACGGGCATTTCATTCACGGTTGACCCGGCGACCACCGGTACGCTCAGCGCCTTTTCGGTGGTCCTGGAAACCGGCTCCAATGACGGCTCGTTCACCTCCGGCACAGCAGGCAGCGGCGACCAGCTCGTCCTAAATTCAGATGGCAGCTTCACGTTCGTGCCAGGGGCCACTTTTTCCGGCACGGGCATCGGCAGCGTATATGACATCGGCGTCGGGTATCGGGTGGACGGCACAAACACGAATGGATCGTCCCAGACCGATAGCGGAACCCTCGTCATCCAAGTCACAAAAACAGGCTCGAATTCCTTCACCACGGGCACAGTCGGCTCGTTCTTCACCACCTTCGGCTCCGGCACGTCGCCGAGCGTATTTCCTGATCTCGTCACATATGTCGCGGGCCTCAAGAGCCTCGCGGGAGCCAGCGGTGCGGGCAACAGTGTTACCATCACCAACAGCGGCACGATCCAGACCAGCGGCAGCGCCGCGCACGGCATCTACGCAGTGAGCCAGGGGGGCGGCGGCGGGAATGGCAGCGATGCCTCGATCACGCACAGTTCCACCCAGGGCGGCGGAGGCAGTGGAGGGGGGACTGTTACTGTGACGGCAAACGGGATGATCACCACCGGCAGCGATAACGCGACAGGCGTGCTCGCCACCAGTATCGGCGGCGATGGCGGCAAGGGAGGCGACAGCGGCTACACTCGCAATGCGAAGGCCGGCGGCTCTGGCGGCATTGGCGGCCTTGTGAATGTGTACGGCAGCGGCACGATCAGCACCTCCGGCAGCCAGGCGAGTGGTATCCTGGCACTGAGCCAGGGGGGCAACGGTGGCGCGGGCGGGAACGGCAGCACCTTTGTCAGCGGAGATGGCGGCGGTAACGGTGGCATGGGCGGCAGCGTCAACGTGAGTGGCACATGGAATATCACCACCACAGGCAACCAGGCGCATGG
>JBAVPB010000206.1:0-32302 GCA_049692655.1 Chthoniobacteraceae bacterium
GGATATTAACCGCTAAGGGCGCTAAGGACGCGAAGGGGGGAGGGGAAGTTTTAAGCTTTAAGGGTTAAGTTTTAAGGGGATGCAATCTCGTGTCCACGCCGAGGAAGAAAAGGTTAAAACGTTAAAAAGTTAGATGGTTAAACAATGCTTAAACTTCCTTTTCGGGATTGGGGGCGGGAGGAGAAAAGGTGATCCGGCGTCGCCCAGGGCTATGCCGGGACAAGGTGGGTTTTTTGGCGTGGGGCGTGATGGTGTGTCCCCGGATAGCATGCGGGGGTCTGGGAAAAAGTTCGTTGCGGCGAGGACTCCGCAACCAGCACGCGGGACGAATGCGCTCCCCGGAGGAAGGCGGTCTTGCGTGGAGCGGACGATGTGGGAGATGGCGCGTCTCTCGTGGGCTTTTTGGAAAGCTTCTTGAATCATTAACCGGGCTGGTCCGGGAGCGCCTTTTCTGCGCGGAATTCCATCCATTCCACATGGATGCCCAATGCGCGTGAATCCAGACCGGCGTTCAAAGCCGCGGGGCTGGCGGCTTGCGGCAGCTCGAAGACCAGGACGTTGTTTTTCAGGAGGAATTGCTGCGGGAGTTTGACTGTGTAAACAGCCGGATCAAAGCGGGTCAGGTTCCTGATGCAGAGCAGTTGGCCGTTCAGGGAAATTATCAGTCCCTGGGAGGACCATTGTCCCGCTACCAGGAAGGGGTGCATCTTTATATCGAGATCGAGAGTTTCCACTTCCTCGAGACCGAAAATCATTCCGGCCTTGTGTCCGTCGGACCATCGCCCGGAGGGCTCGGGGTCACTCCAGCCGGAGAGGAGGAACTCGTTGGCCCGCGCGTTTGAAAAGTCGAGCCGACACGATGGGACGGGATAGTTTTTGGGCCATGGAGAACCGTTTAGAAGTTCAATATCGTAGATACGCACGGCAAAGATGGGCTCCCAGCCATCGGAGCCCCGGCGTTCGATCAGGAGCCTGCTGTCGCCGGGGGGCAGGTCCACCACGATCGAGAACCCGGATTTCAAGGCATTGGGCTGTGCCGGATGGATGCGGGCGATGTCCGGGCGTGCCATCTGGCTGCAAGTGAAAGGCAACTGGCTCCCATCGCAGATCACACGCAACTGGGGGGTGGAGCTGCCATCGTGCGCAAACACGAAGCCTTCCAGGCGGACTTTGCACCTCGCCCAGCACAGGATGCATGGAGCGTCGAGCGATCCGGTGAAACCGGGGTCCACGAGCGTAGCGGAGAGTCCGCGCGATCCCATGGCCAAGGCTAATTTTAGAAGGCCCGCTTCCAGCCGCGGCTTGGAACGCAAGCGCGCCAGCCGCCAGAAATGATAGACGAAATAGCGAAGCACGTCCGCGTGATCGGGCAGGAGGAACTGGCTCGCAAAATAGCGCAGGACGCGGCGCGGACGCAGCGGCCAGAGCCACCAGGGCGTCTCGCGGTTGAGAAACTCCGCGAGCAGAAGTGTGACACTGTCCCAGTCCTTTGCCGGCCTGGCCTTCAAGATATAAATGCGGAGTTCCCGCCGGCGCACGCGCTGCGCGCGCAATTTTGCGAAAGCTTCGGGAGGGACGGGAATGCCGGCTTCGCGGCGGATCCATTCGAGGGAATGTCTCACGCAAAGCGTCTCTTCCCATTGCCGCGCGCGTTCGGCGAGGAGATGCCAGTTGATGCGGGCGCCGGCGCCCCGGACAATCATCGCGCAATCGGCCAGCCAGCGCATGGGCGGCGAGCCGGCGTTCCAGTTGAATCCATGGCGGCAGGTGTTGATGATTTCGTCCTCGACGCAAAAGGCCTTGCAGGGGATGTCGCGGAAGACCAGCGGCTCCGCGGCCTTCCACGCCATCCTGTCTTCGCGGCGGGTTGCCTGGGCATTGCTGCGCCAATGCACCTCGACAGAGATCGTGTTGAACGGGGGGAACCAGAAATCGCAACCATGGTGGTGGTGCGGCGTCAAATGATCCCCCCATATCCGCCAGCCGGCCTCAAGCAGGCGGCCCACGATCCGCAGGCGCTGCCCGTAGGGGATGAGGACGTCGCAGTCGGCCATGGGCCGCAGCGACGGGTGCGGATAATAACGCTGGCCGATCGCGGAGCCCTTGAGCAGCAGGGCCGGGACATCCATCTCCCGGAGAGCCAGCAGGAGCTTGCGCAGCACATCGAGTTTCATGGTGGTTTCCACCAGCAGAAAACGGCAGACGCTGTCCAGGCGTGGCATTGACGGATATTTTACACCGAGCCGGTTCAGGTTCCAGCGCAGGAGCGGCAGCAGGTAGAAGGAAGCGGTGTCGAGGTCGTCGAACACGATGCCGTCACTCCATTCGTGAAAAGCCATGGCTGCCGCGGGGCCGTCGGTAAGCGCCGCCCGCAGGAGGGAGCGGTGGATCCCTTCCGGCCAGAGTGCGCTGGGATAATCGCCCGCCATGCCTGCTATTTCCCGGCCGCGCGCTCGCGGTCGAGTTTTTGTTTGATGATGCGGAGATAATTGGCGCGTTCGTCCCGAAGGACACGGCCCATGTTTGAGGCATGGAGCCGCCGCCGGCACACCACATGCGGCACCATGGCATGACGCATCCCCGCGGCCTCCGCCCGGACCATCCACTCCACGACATCGCCCACCGATCCCGCGGTGGAAAACGGGCCCACGCGCCCGAATGCGGCGCGCCGGATGAGCATGAGGCTGGGAAGGCGCACCGGCGCAGCCCCTTCGGGACAGTGAAGTTTCGCCGCTTCGTGCGGCGCAAGGTCGGGGCTCAGGAAATGCGCGATGTGGCCGAAGGCGGCATCGATCTCCGGATGCGCCTCGAGGAGCGCCATCTGCCATTCGAGCTTTTGCGGCTCCCAAAGATCGTCCGCGTCGAGGAATGCGATAAAATCCCCGCCAGCAGCGGCAACCCCGCGATTGCGTGCGCTGCCGCTGCCGCGTACGGGCTCATGCTCGCAGCGCACGCCGGATTCCCGCGCGATTTCGGAAGTGGCATCGGTCGAGGCGTTATCCACCACGATGATTTCGGCGGGCTGCAACGTCTGCGCGCGCACACTGGCCAGCGCCTCGCCGAGATAACGGGCGGCGTTGAACGCCGGAATGATGACGCTGACCGCAGGCGGGACCTGCCTGTCCGTCATTGTGCCTCCGCCTCCGTGCGTCTTCGCTGCATCGTCACGCGCAACAGGTTCAGGAATTCGTGCGTGGATTTTCGAAAATCACGCGTGGCGTTTCCCTCGTGGCAGCGGTAGTGGAGCCAGACGTCGTCCACGAATTTCTGGCTCTGCCCCGTTTCCCGCATGCGAATCCACAGGTCCACGTCCTCGGCGCAATCCACCGGGATCGTCTCGTTGAACCCTCCCGCGAGATCGAAGCCGCGCCTCGTCACGATTGCCGCGCCAAAGCAGAGCACCTGCAGTGTTTTGTCCGCTTCAAAAAAGTCGATATCCCCCTGCGGCCCGGTTGTGAAGCGCCGCAATCTGCCCATCACCACGTCGCAGTGCGGCTCCTGCCGCCAGCAGTCCACGCGGCGCGCGAGAGTGCCCGGCGGGCAGATATCGTCGTCGTCCAGGAAATGAATCAGCTCACCGCGGGAATGAAGCACTCCCGCATTGCGCGCCGCGCCGCCCCCGCGATTCTCCTGCCGGATGCAGCGCACCGGATATCGCGCGCAGACAGCGGGGGTGCCGTCCGTCGAGCCATCGTCCACGACAATGATCTCCTTTTGCGGGTAATCCTGCGAGAGGGCGCTCTCGATCGCGGCCGGGAGCAGCCGTTCGCGGTTGTGCGTGGGGATGATGATGGATACAGGCGGGTTGCTCATGCCGCGGACCTCCCGCGAATGTTCCCACGCAGCACGCGCAGGAGATTTCCGGACGCCTGCGCGTCGGTGATCGAAATATTGCGGTCGTGCACCCGCTTGCGCAGCAGCACGCCCGGTTCCTCGCCGATGACCAGTCCGGCCCGGCGCGCCCGCGCATACCAATCCACGTCCTCCGCCGTGGTGAGCGATTCGTCGAAAACCCCCACCCGTTCGAAAACCTCGCGCCGCGCCAGCAAGGTCTCGCAAATATAGCCGGTCACGTCTCCCTGACGCAGCCGTTCCGGGAAGCTGGCGGGCCAGTCGCAACCGGTCTCGAGAAAATATCGCAGCTTGCAAACGCAGGCGGAAAGCAGGGGGTCGGCGCCAAGCATCCCCGCCTGCCTTTCGAGTTTTTCCGGGTGCCATGCGTCATCGCCCGACATGAAGGCGATGCATGGATGAAGTGCCCGCGCGATCCCGAAATTTTTTGCGATGGAGACGTTGTCCCGCCCCGTGCAATAATAGCGCAACCGCCCGGCGTAACCGGCGGCAACCGGCCCGGTGCCGTCCGTCGATGCGCCATCCACCACGATCAATTCCACCCGCGGATGCGTCTGTGCCAGCACGCTTTCAATTGCCTCGCGAATGAAACGCGCCGCATTGTACACCGGCATCACCACGCTTACCGAGGGAAGTGAGTCCTCCATGTCATCTCACGGTTGTTGCGATCTGCGCCGCAGGATCGCAGTGTGCAGTGCTGTCAGCATGGTTTTGTCCGATTGGTCGAGATTGTGAGTAGTATTACCGGGATGCCTGCGATAATGCAGGCAGATCTCGGGAATCAAGCGGAACGTCGTTCCGGCTTCTTTCAACCGCAGGCAGAAATCAGTATCCTCGCTCCGGCGCATCGTTTCATCGAAGCCCCGCACCCGCTCGAATGCTTCACGCGGGTAAAGCGCAGCCCCGGCACTCATGTAATGGCCCGCCTCCCGCTCGGATTCGATGAATTCAACCCGGCCGGGCTCCGGTTCGTGGAACCGCCGCACGCGCCCGGCGACGGCGCCGGATACAGGGCCGGACATCCATGCGCCCACCAGCGCCCGCAAGGAGCCGGAGGGAGACAGGTCGTCGTCGTCCAGGAAAAGCAACAGGTCGCCCCTGGCGCGGGCGGCGCCGGCATTGCGCGCGGCTGAAGGTCCGCGATTCTCCTGGTGGAAATAACGTACCGGGAAGGGCGCGCACACCGGTTCCATTTCATCCGCGGAACCGTCGTCGATGACGATGATCTCGCGCTCATGGTAATCCTGCGCGAGCACGCTCCCGATGGCTGCCACGAGAAACGCGGGGCGGCGGAACGTAGTGATGACGACAGATACAAGCGGGGTGCTCATCCGGCCGCTCCTTCCAGCAGCCTGCGTACGCAGGAGGTGACCGATTCCGGGTCCGTGCCGAGATCCAGGTGAAATACGGGCAATCGCCGCGCAATGCGGCCCAGGAATGCGAGGCTTTCCATCGAGGCGGAGGGGAGTTGAAACAGGGTGCTGGGAGCGAGCGCGCGGAGCGCCTCGGCTGGCGTTGCGGGGCGCGCTGTGGTCTCGTGTCCGCCAGTGACACGCGGAAGCAGAAACAATTTCAGCGGTAATGAGGCAGGCGTGCAATGCTCCAGGAGGAGCACGTTTTTTTCGTCCACCATCCATCGTGGGTCGCGCGGAAGGCGGGCCAGCGCTCCCATTGCGAGACTATGCGGATGGAGTTTCGCAGAACGGTAAAATCTGTAAACGCAAGGAGGGTCGTCGCCGAGCACACAGTAATCGTCCGCGAGATGCAGCAGCCCCGCCTCATGCGCCAGCGCCGCCGTAGTCGATTTACCCGAGCCGCTCCTGCCAGCCAGCAACGCCCCGGCACCAGGGAGACCGATGGCGGCCGCGTGAGTGACCTGACGCCCCGACGCGAGGAAGCACCACTGGAAGATTTGCAGGAAGGGCGCCGCACGTTCATGGCCCGTGATCGCGGCGGCATCGGCCATCCAGAAAATGGCAGTGCGGGATACGTTATCGAAGAAACTTACCGCGCCCGAGACATGCGAAATGTGGCCGAGGAATCTTCCGGAGGTCAGTTCCCTCACCTCTCCCTTTTGCACATTCTCCCTCAGGGGCGCCGGCGGGGGGGGTGGCTGCACAGAGGTCGAGGCACTATCCCAAATGTGAAATGTGAAATCGTCCGGCTGGGCGTGATTGTGCGGCACCGCGAGATGCTCCAGCGCCGGAAACGTGACCGATTCCATCATCCGCGAGGCGTACCGCAGCCGGAAGATATATCCACCGATACGAATACGATGCGCCACTTCTGCGCCTCCGGCCGCCGCTTCCTCGAAAGCAGTCTTGAAACTCCCGGAAAATGCCTCGAGCGGCTGGCTCATGCTGGGTGGCCTGTGTCCCCGACCGGCTTTGCGTGGGGCCAGCCGCGCTCGTCCACGTCGTGAATCGGATCGAGCATGAGGAGATCCTGCAAGTCGGTGAACTTTTGCAACATGGGATGCGGTGCCGCGGCCTGGCCGGGCTCGAAAGGGCCGGTGAGGGCCACCTCCGGATCGATCACTACAAGCTGTTCCTCGTGAAGTTCATGGAGAAATGCACGGACCACCGTCTGGGCCTCAGCCTCGCCCACGCCGTGTGTTTTGGCCCAGAGGTCAAAGAGTTGCGTGCCGGTGGTTCCCGCCTGGATCTGCCCCCAGAGTGGAAGGCCGGCCTCGTTGAGGCTGAAATAAACGCCGAGACGCAGATTCACGATCACCGTCTCTCTGTCGAATGATTCGTGGATGACGTCCGGCGTATTCACCCGGATGGATATAAGTAAGTCGGAATTTTCCATTTTGGCCTGCTCTCCAAGCCCGGTGCGGGCTGTTTTCTGGCATCTTCATTTGAGAACCTGATTTTACAAGATTTTTCATTTCAACTTTGACCAACGCGGGGGAGGCACACAGGGCCGTGGCTACAATGACAAGGGTGGGGTGCGCGAGAGGGGCGCGAGGATTTTGAACAGGAGGGAACTGAGAGAACTGAGAGGTTTGGGAAAGGATGAACAGGATAAAAAGGCAGAGGGTGGGGAGGACGGCCCACAGGGGGGCGTCGATGGTATTTGAATACCGGGCGGGTGGGGCTTATGCTAGTGTAGAAGGCGACCAAGGCATCATGAACTGGAAATATCTTAACGTTGCTTGCGCGGGCGCGGTGATCGGGTGTCTCGCTTCGCACCATGCCATTGCCGGGATGGGTGGCGGCGGCATGCAGGGGGGAAATTTCCAGGGTGCAGGAGGTGGAGGAGCACAGGGTTTCTCCAATGCCCAGGTTTCCAGCGCGCAGGTGACGGGTGCGCAGTTCAGCGCGTCCCGGGTGGGGGCGGGCCAGTCCGTGAGAAGCGGCGGGTCCGGTTACGGAATATTTTCAGCGCCGGTGCGGCAGGCGCCGCAGACTTCGGCTTACCCTTATGCGTATGTGCATAGGGGTAATACGAATGACAGCGGGTTTGGCACCGACGCGCATGTGCATCGTGATGCTCACGATGCTGCCGGTGGCAATCCCTCCAGTAGCGGTGCCTTGACCGACGTGGCGGGCCGCACGGGGTTCAATTCCTCCGCGCCGTTCCATCCGGGGCTCGCGCCGCCCGTGGTGCTCGATCCGAATCCGCAGGCTGCCGTCAGCCGGACCGCGCTGGTGGGCAGTCCGCAAAATCCCGCCGCAGTTCCGGGTCGGGTCAACCATCCTTCCAATCCCGCGCCGGCTTTCCATGGAATCGCCGGCACGGCCAACAGCGCCCTCACGCGAGCAAACCAATGGCGGCACGATCCCGGTCACCCGCATCATCACCGGCATTTTGTTTATTTGAACGACTCGGTCTATCTCCTCGACGAGGGGATTTATGACGACACCCCCGATTTCTCCGTGAGCCCTGATATGGATTCCTCCACGTACGAGGACGGCTACTACGACACGTTCGATTCCTCGACCGTAGGAGCCGTCCAGACGCGGCTCGCGAGCGAGGGCTACTACAACGGCGTGATCGACAGCAAGATGAAGCCTGATGTCCGCGACGCCATCGCCAAATACCAGCAGGAACACGGCATGAGCGTGACCGGGGTGATCGACGAGCCGTTGTTGAAGGAGCTGGGGATGCTGTAGGGAGTGGGGGCATGATGCAACCCCGTTGGGGTAGAGAGACTTTTGGTGGGGGGTTACCCAGGGTAGGCGCTCCTGCGTCGTGCCAACCCGTGGGCTGTAGGATGGAACACCTTTGGTGTTCGGAGCTTTCCTTGAGTTTGATTTGGAGGATGTGGAGCGCCGTGCGGACGGCCCATAGGGCCGTGGCTGCAACGTTTGATTTAAATAATTCTTTGACATTATTTCGATTTGTATATAACCATATAGTTAATTAACTAATCGGCTATATAAACGACATGACCACCGACGTTCTCAGCGCTACTTTTTCCGCCCTCGCCGATCCGACCCGGCGCGCGATTCTTGCGCGGCTGGCGCGGGGGGAGCTTTCGGTGGGTGAGCTGGCGCGGCCTTTCAAGATGAGCGGGCCGGCGATCACGAAGCACCTGAAGGTGCTGCAGCGCGTGGGGCTGATCACCCGCAGCCGGCAGGCGCAATGGCGTCCGTGCCGGTTGCAGGCGAAGCCGTTGCAAAAGGTGGATGCGTGGGTCGGCGACTATCGCCAGTTTTGGGAGGAGAGTTTTGACCGCATGGACGATTACCTGAAGGAGTTACAAAAAAAGGAGAAACATGACCGCAAAAAATAAAGATACCGCCCCAAGAGAACTCACCCTCGTCCGCATCCTCGATGCGCCGCGCGAACTTGTATTCAAGCTCTGGACCGATCCGCGTCACCTCGCGAAATGGTGGGGGCCGAAGGATTTCACGAATCCTGTTTGCGAATGGGATGCCCGCCCCGGTGGCGCGATCCGTGTGCATATGCGCGCGCCGGATGGCACGGTGTATCCCATGGGCGGCGAGATCAGGGAGATCGACCCGCCGCACCGCATCGTCTTCACCGCCACCGCGCATGCGGATGAGGATGGCGAGCCGTTCCTCATCAATCTCAACACCGTCACCTTCGAGGAGATGGACGGGAAGACGAAGATGAGCCTGCACGTCCGCGTCCTCAAGGGCGGCCCCGAGGCCGAGGGGGCGCTGGAGGGGATGGAACAGGGCTGGAGCGAAAGCCTCGAGCGGTTGCTCGATCTCGCCGGGTTCAGCACCGGAACGGAATCGCGCCACATCACGGCCACGCGCCTGGTGGATGCGCCGCGCGAGCTGGTCTGGAAAGTATGGACCGAGGCGGAGCACGTCGCGCCGTGGTGGGGACCAAAGGGGTTCACCAGCACGGTCCAGGAAATGGACGTGCGCCCCGGTGGCAAGTGGCGGCTCATCATGCACGGGCCCGACGGCACCGATTACAAAAACGAGAGCACCTATGTCGAGGTCGTAAAGCCGCAATTGCTCGTGTATGACCACCTCGCGCCGGATTTCCGCTTTTGCGCGACCTTCATCGAGGAGGGCGACAAGACGCTCGTGAGCGTGCGGATGCTCTTCCCTTCCACGGAGCTTCGCGATAATATCGTGGCGAAACACGGAGCCGCCGATGGTCTCCAGCAGACACTCAGCAACCTTGCGGAATACGTATTATCAAACAAAGGGAAATAAGCCGTCATTCAAAAACCAACCCAACATAACAATATGAAAATCAACACCTACATTCATTTCAGTAATGGCAAATGCGAAGAAGCGCTCAACTTCTACGTGAAAGCGCTCGGCGCCAAACAGGTCATGATGCTTCACTACAGCGACGCCCCCGCGACGAACGAATGCGCGAAGGAGATGGAGAAAAAAATCATGCACGGCCGGATCACGCTCGGCGACGGGGTGATCATGGCCTCCGACGCGCCTGCGGGATATTTCGAGAAGACGACTGGATTTGCCATCAATATCGGCGTCGAGACGCCGGAGGAGGCTGAGCGTTTGTTCGCCGCGTTGTCGGAGAAAGCGGAGATCAGCATGCCGATGGCCGAGACGTTCTGGGCGAAGCGGTTCGGGATGCTGGTGGACCAGTTTGGCGTGCCGTGGATGGTGAATTGCGAGAAGCAGCAGGGATGATGTCTGGCGTCTTTGCGTGGCGCGCTTTTATTTAAAGCGCGCTACGCCACGACGATGTTCACCAGCTTGCCGGGGACTACGATCACGCGCTTGATCTCCTTGCCGGCGGTCCACTCGGTGATCCGGGCGCTGCCCCGGGCGGCGGTTTCGATCTCCTCTTTCGAGGCGTCTTTTTTCACCACCATCTTGTCGCGGAGCTTGCCGTTGATCTGGATCGGCATTTCAAACTCGTCCTCGATGAGCAATGCGGGGTCGAACGCCGGCCACGGCTGCGACGAGACGATGCCCTCGAAGCCGAGCGTCTCCCAGAGTTCCTCGGTGATGTGCGGGGCGAAGGGATTCAGCAATACCAGCAGCGTGCGGATCGCGGATTTCGGGCGCGGGTTCGCGTTTGTGAATGCGTTCACAAAAATCATCATCTGCGAGATTGCGGTGTTGAACGAGAGCGTCTCGATGTCCTCGCCGACCTTCTTGATCGTGGCGTGGATCACCTTGAGCTGCGCCTTGTCCGGCTCGATGTCCTGCACGGCGGGCGACGGCGCCCACGAGCCATCCTGCTGCTCCTCCATCACCAGGCGCCAGACGCGCGCGAGAAAACGGGACACGCCCTCGACGCCATTCATCGACCACGGCTTCGTCTGCTCCAGCGGGCCCATGAACATCTCGTAGCAACGGAACGCATCCGCGCCGTAGAGCGCGATCACGTCGTCGGGGTTCACCACGTTGCCGCGCGACTTCGACATCTTCTGCCCGTCCTCGCCCAGGATGATGCCCTGGTTCACCAGCCGCTGGAACGGCTCCGGCGTGCTGAGGTAGCCGAGGTCGAAAAGCACCTTGTGCCAGAACCGTGCGTATAACAAATGTAACACAGCATGCTCGGTGCCGCCGACGTAGAGATCCACACCGCCCGGCTTCCCGCTGTTCATCCAGAACTTCTCAGCGGCCTCACCCACGAAACGCTCCGTATTCGCCGGGTCGCAATAGCGCAGGTAGTACCAGCACGAGCCGGCCCATTGCGGCATGGTGTTCGTCTCGCGCGTCGCCTTGTCGGAGTAGCGCAGCCAGTCCTTCGCCTTCGCCAGCGGTGGTTCGCCCGTGCCGGTCGGCTTGAAATCGGCGAGCTCCGGCGGCGTGAGCGGCAGTTCGCTTTCGCTCAAGGCGCGGTGCTGCCCGTCCTCCCACACGATCGGGAACGGCTCGCCCCAGTAACGCTGGCGCGAGAAAAGCCAGTCGCGCAATTTGTAATTGATCGTCTGCCTGCCGAGGCCCTGCTCGTCGAGCCTGCGGGTTATCTCCCGCTTTGCCTCCGCCGTGGGCAGTCCATCGAGAGGGCCGCTGTGAATTGCGTAGCCTTCGCCGCCGAAACATTCCAGCGGTGGCGCGCTGCACGGGCTCTCGCCGCCCAGCCCGAGGCATGGCGTCTGCGAAACCACCTCGCGGATCGGCAGGTTGAACTTCTGCGCAAATTCCCAGTCGCGCTCGTCGTGCGCGGGCACGGCCATGATGGCGCCGGTGCCATAGCCGAGCAGCACGTAATCCGCGATCCAGATCGGGATCTGCGCGTTGTTCACGGGATTGATCGCGTATGCGCCGGTGAAGACGCCGCTCTTTTCCTTCGCCAGTTCCGTGCGCTCCATGTCGCTCTTGCCCGCGGTTTTCTTGCGGTATTCCTCCACGGCGGGCCATTGGGCATCCGTCGTGATCGCTTCCACCAGAGCATGCTCCGGTGCCAGCACCATGTAGGTCGCGCCGTAAAGCGTATCGGGCCGCGTGGTGAAGACGGTGATCTTTTCATCCGCGCGGAGCCGGCGCAAAATGCTGCGCACCTCGGTCCCGCCGCGTTCCGCGGGCGGCACCTGCACCACGGGAAAATGCACCTCCGCGCCGTCGCTACGCCCGATCCAGTTGCGCTGCAGCAGCTTGATCGATTCCGGCCAGTCGAGTCCGTCGAGTTCGTCGATGAGACGTTGCGCGTATTTCGTGATCCGCAGCATCCACTGCCGCATCGGGCGGCGCTCCACGGGGAAACCGCCCACCTCGCTTTTGCCATCGACCACTTCCTCATTCGCCAGCACAGTGCCCAGCTCGGGGCACCAGTTCACCGGCGCCTCATGCACATAGGCAAAGCGCACGCTGTCGGCATCGTCGCCCTTGTAGGTGGAGATCGGCTCGGCCTTGTTCGTCGCCGGGTTCAGCCATGAGTTATACAGCTTCAGGAAAATCCATTGCGTCCATTTGAAATAGCCGGGGTCGGTCGTATTTACCTCGCGCTGCCAGTCGTACGCAAACCCGATTTTCTTGAGTTGCTTCTTGAAGGATTCAATGTTCGCCGCCGTGGTGATCGCCGGGTGCTGCCCGGTCTTGATCGCGTACTGCTCCGCCGGCAGGCCAAAGGCGTCCCACCCCATCGGGTGCAGCACGTTGTAGCCGCTCATCCGCTTGAAGCGCGCGATGATATCCGTGGCCGTGTAGCCCTCGGGGTGCCCCACATGCAGCCCCGCGCCGCTCGGGTACGGGAACATATCGAGCACGAAATATTTCGGGCGTGCGGGGTCAAAGCCCGGGTCGCCGGGATTTGGCGCGTGGAAAGTCTGGTCCTTCTCCCAGCGGGCCTGCCACTTGGGCTCGATCTGGTCGAATGGATAAGGATTGCGGCGGTCGTTCATTGGGGTGCGAATTGAATCACGAAGTGCGAAAGTGCGGAAGTTTAATGTTGCCCGCGCCGTGGCCCAGGCATAACAACAGTATATTCAAGCATCAGGTTTCGTCATGCGACATTCGTGCTGTGTCATTTCCATCAAACTCTATTCCCGTATGCGCAAGTTCATCTTTTTGATCATCATAGCCGCCGCGGTCTGGTACGGGTATCAGCACATGGGGCAGAAAACGGACGGCACACAGCAGCCCGCCACCACATCCCCCGCTCCCCAGGCGGCCTCCACCTTCTTCCCAACTCCCACTCCCACGCTTGCCTCCACCTGCCGCCCGGCGCTCCTCAGTCTGTCGCGGACAATCTTCAAGCCTCTTGATGCCGACGATGCCATCCCGCAGGACGATGCCGGCAAAAAACTCCTCGACCTGAAACCCACCATCGCAAGCCTTCAGTCCGACCCGGACTATACCCGCACCGTGCAGGCATACGCATGGATCGACCAGGCGCTGAAGGAGCGGGCCGGGTTCATGACGAGAATGCAACAGGACAAAGTGAATGCCGTCGGTGCGGTTAAAACGCCCACAACCGCCAAATCCACCGCCTCCCAGATCGAAGCGCAAAATAAAGCCCAGGAAGCCTCATTCTTCGCCAATGCCACGGCAAACCAATGGAAAAGCCGCGCCAGTTACTACCAGCCCATGATCGAGCAACTGCTGGCAACGGGGAGATAGAAATAGCGTGGAACTGGAAGACGGTTTCCGGCTCTGGAGACTTAGGCCCCATGCTGCGACTTTTGAAAGCACGGAAGTTTAATGTTGCCCGCGCCATGCCGGAGGCGTAACAACGCAATATCGAAGTCGCGAATTTTCGTGCTTCGTCAGTTTCCCCTCAACCCCCCTATTCACGTATGCGCAAGCTCCTCCTCTTGATCATCATCGCAGCCGGTGTCTGGTATGGATACCAGCGCTATGAGTCGTCGAAAACGGACGACACGCCGCCAGTCGCCACCGATTCCAAGGTGGCCTCCACCTTCTTCCCAACTCCCGCTCCCACGCTGGCCTCCACCTGCCGCCCGGCGCTCCTCAGCCTGTCGCGGGAAATCCTCGGGCCGCTCGATGCCAGGGACGCCATCGAGCAGGACGCCGCTTCCAAAAAGCTCAATGACCTGAAACCCGCCATCGCGAATCTCAGTTCCGACCCGGATTACACCCGCACCGTGCAGGCATACGCATGGATCGACCAGGCGCTGAAGGAGCGCGCCGGTTACATCGCGAGGATCCAGCAGGACAGCAAACCGGACACCACCGGCCTGGATAAAGTGCCCGGGCAATGGCATATAAAAGACACCAGCCTGGACCCCGGCCCGAATAAAAGCGTCGATATCAACGCGCGGAACCAGGCCTCGCGCGCCTCATTTTTCGTCACCGCCACGGCGAACCAGTGGAAGACCCGCGCCAATTACTACGCTCCCATGATCGAGCAACTGCTGACGCCGGGGAGATAGACGTTGCCAGGAAAACGGCGCGGTGTAGCGTGCGCCGTCCCCGGCGCAGGGGGGGATGCGTGTACTGCAAGCCGCGCGTTTATCCGCTGGGGACAGCAAATACTACACGGCCCGTCCGCCCTCGCGCCAGCGACTTACTCCCGTTTCATCCTTCATCCTTTAGCCTTTATACTTTCTCCGCCCACTTCCCTAAATCCGCGAAATCTGCATAGTCTATGCGCATAACTCTATGCGCCCGCTCCTAATCGCTACCAAAAATTCCCACAAGACCTCTGAGATCCGCCAGATCCTCGGCGACGCCTGGCAGGTCACCGACCTGAATGCCCACCCCGAGGTCATCGCCCCCGAGGAGACCGGCGACACATTCGCTGAAAACGCCGCCATCAAAGCCATCGCCGCATCACTCATTTTCCCCGGCATCGTACTTGCAGACGATTCCGGCATCGAGGCCGACGCCCTCAGCGGCCGGCCCGGCGTTTATTCCGCCCGCTACGCAGGTGAGAACGCCACCGACGCCGACAACCGCGTGAAGCTGCTTGAGGAACTCGAGGCCAGCGGCGCGCGCGGCAAGGAGCGCACCGGCCGCTTCCGCTGCGTCATGGCCCTCGCCGAAAACGGCAACGTCATCGGCAGTTTCGACGGCGCCGTGGAAGGCATCATCATCAACCAGGAGAAAGGCGAAGGCGGCTTCGGCTACGACCCGCTCTTCGTCCCCGAAGGCCATTGCGAGACATTCGCGCAACTCCCCGCCAGCGTGAAAAACGGAATGAGCCACCGCGGCCGCGCACTGGAGAAGGCGATGGCGTTTCTGAATGCGCGGTGAGGAAATCTGATCACCAGACCAAATCAAATATAGACATAGCCACTGAGCGGTGGATCGTGACCTCCGAGGTGGCGGAGGGGGATAGTGGCGGTTTGGTGGGTGGGCGAGCAGGGCGCGATGGGACAAACACCGGCGAAGCCGCACTTTTAACGGGATGCACTATTGTTTAAACGCTCTATCATCGGTCTCTCTCCGGGAGAAAGAGGGATTGCCTTTCAGTCCCGGAGGGACGACCCGAAAATAGGCAGGCGATTTATCGCCTGTTTATTCCACGAAAAAATGGCAAGTCCCATCGGGACGAAAGAGGGCGCTGCCAGCTATTCGTATCCACCTGGGTGCCACTGGAAGTGAACATCTGAAGCCTCTATGATCCATCGCGCGGTCTCGCCAGGCCCCCACCATTCAATCTCGTGAACCACGTTGCCATGGTCCGAAAGTCGGAATTCGTCGTAACGCCAGTCCCGATGGCCAGATGAGGCAACTGTCGCATTCAGGCTGTAATTGAAAACATGAGGATAGAACAATTCGATGACACCGTCGTCGTGGGCATTAACCAAATGGATGCGAATGGCGGTTGAACTGACATTGCGACCGTTGCCCGTTCGGGATTCGGAGATGCTGATATTTTGCAAACGGGCATCATGCGGACACCAAGGATCTTCAGGCGAAAAATACCAGTCCGAAGAGGCCAAAGCAAAAACGGATTCCGGCAACGATTGACGGACACTTTGCAAGTAAGTTCGATACTGCTCGAATGCGCGAACCACATCATCACATCGTTGAGCTGAAAGGATGAAAGACACAGGAGTGTTGCCTTTTTAGTTCAGAAAAAAATATTGTCCAACCGCAAAGAGGATTTTTAGATCGATTGCTGCGCTGTTGAAGTTGTTTCACCGCGTTGCTGATCCCGCTCGATATAATGCAACAAAATCCTGTTTCTGCGGTTGATACTCCTGAATGCAAAACAAAAACTCACGAAGATGACTGCGGCACACAAATGCACAAAAGCGTCTTCTGCCATCGATGCAACACGGATTTGAACACCCGAATAGATGCCCATCAGTGGAAAGTTGCGAGTGAACCCGAGTTCACCAATTTTAGCCCAGGTAGTATCGGGAGAAAGACGCCGGAGCTGGTAAATATCTCCGGCTGCGCTTCCGACCTGAAGCAATGCAGAAAGTCCAATCAACAAAAGAATCCACTTGTGCCAGGCAACCGTTTGTTTGAGCCGCTTGATTTCTTTCGCAGACAGCGTGGTGAAAACATGGTCAGACATCAGCCAAGCACTATCAGAAAATCCTTTCCGTAACAACGCGCTCAATTTCCCCACAAAAAAACCAAACCCATCCACCCCACCCCGCCCTCGCGAATCACCTATGCAAAATCCATTGCATTCCGCTGCGGTGTCTGAACAAATGCACGGCTCCCCGAAATCATGGATCACCTCGACAAATTAATCATCGCATGGCTCAGAAACCTCACCGACTCATCGTGGTTTTTCGATTACTCCATCCTCGGCGTCAGCGATAATAATCTGCTCAAGGGCGCGCTCTTTCTCACCGCGCTCTGGTGGTTCTGGTTCAAACGCTCCAACGACCAGGACCGGAACCGCGCCCTCGTCGTCTCCACCCTCGCCGCCGGCCTCATGGCCGTCGCGATCAACCAGGTGCTCATGAAGATCACGCCCATGCGCGTGCGCCCCTATGCGGCGGGCCTGCCGGA
Source organism: Chthoniobacteraceae bacterium (assembly GCA_049692655.1). GTDB lineage: Bacteria > Verrucomicrobiota > Verrucomicrobiia > Chthoniobacterales > Chthoniobacteraceae > DASZPK01. The sequence goes on from JBAVPB010000206.1 coordinate 16,650, forward strand.
TATTTATTTCAATTACAACCTCGGCATCGGCATGCGGAACTCGTTCCCCAGCGACCACGCCTCCCTCTTCTTCGCGCTCGCCACGGGACTCTTTTTCCTCAACAAGCGCGTCGGCATCGCCGCGTGGCTCTACACCATCGTCGTGATCTGCATCCCTCGCATCTACATCGGCCTGCACTACCCGAGCGACCTCGCTGCGGGCGCCGTCATCGGCGCATTCAGCGCATGTCTGTGGAACGGCACCATCCTCCGCGACAAAATCGCGCGCCCCATCCTCGCCATCGCGGAGAAATATCCCGGCCCCTTCTACGCCGCCGTCTTCCTCTTCAGCTACCAGCTGGCCACCCTCTTCGACGACCTCCGCGACCTCACCCACTGGCTGCAAGTCGTCATGGATAATTTCAAGGACAGGTAATCGCTGTTACAAGTTCCTGATTTTTCCGATTCCTTAAGCCGGAGGCTATTCCGGAAAATAGAGGTCGGCGCAAGCCGCCGGAACCCCGGATAAAAAAAACCAGCTCCGCTCCGGCAGGGGCGGCGGAGCTCCCGGCGATACAAAGATTTCCGGCAACCCTCCGGATCGCTTGAAAACTTACAAGGGCTTTTTTCATGCTCATGCAATGAGCTGCGATGGGAATCTGCGCGCCTTGGTGCGGACTTATTTGTGGGTATCCGCATCCACATAACGATCTGTACCCGATTCAGTGTGTGGGATGGGTGACGGGCGCAGTTTTAAACAATCAGGTTAATGAAATTAAAGCCATTCCACATACTTCTTGCAGATGATGATGAGTCCATCCGGATCGTGGTGCGGAGGATACTGGCCCAATTTGGGCATAGCGTGGAGACAGTGACGAATGGAAAAGAGGGGATCGAGGCGTATATGCGCGATCCGCAGGCGTTTGACATGATTATCACGGACCACAGCATGCCCGATGTGACGGGGCTGCAACTGGTGCAGTATGTGCGGGCCAATGGATTCGAGGGGAAGATCATCGTGATCTCCGGCTCGCTGACGCGCGAGCTGGAGAAGGCTTACCTGGCGAGGAGCGTGGACAAGATCCTGCAAAAGCCGTTTACGATGGCGAGGCTGCAGGAGTCGCTGGATGAAATTTTCTCCGAATGGAAAAATGAATGATGGGAAGGGGAATTTCACCACCAAGGCACCAAGACACCAAGGGGGAGAAATCAAGGATAAAGTATAAAGGCTAAAGGATAAAAGGGGGGCTTGCGATTCGGGCGGGACATGGCATTTTGCCGGTCTCGCCTTTTTCATTTTTACATTGAGGAGGGAGGGGTTGAGAATTTATGGAAACCGAGACTCAAGAAAAAAATGTGGCGGCTGCGTTGCCGGGGGCGACGGGGGAGACCGTATTTGCGGTGCTTTTTGCGATCAGCTTTTCGCACATGCTCAATGACACGATGCAGGCGTTGATTCCGTCGCTGTATCCGCTGATCAAGCAGTCGCTGGGGCTGAGCTTTACGCAACTGGGGTTGATCACGTTCACGTTCCAATGCACGGCGTCGCTGCTGCAGCCGCTGGTGGGATTGGTCACGGACAAAAAATCGATGCCGTTTTCGCTGGCGACGGGGATGGGGTTCACGCTGGTGGGGCTGCTGCTGCTCTCGCTGGCGCATAGTTTCCCGATGATCATCATCGCCTCGGCGCTGGTCGGGATGGGATCGGCGATCTTCCATCCGGAGGCGTCGCGCGTGGCGCACATGGCGGCGGGGACGAGCCATGGGCTGGCGCAATCGCTTTTCCAGGTGGGAGGAAATGCGGGGAGCGCGCTCGGGCCGCTGCTCGCGGCATTGATCGTGGTGCCGCGCGGGCAGGGGCATGTGGCGTGGTTTTCGCTGGCGGCGTGCCTCGGGATGGTGGTGCTGTGGAAGGTGGGCGCGTGGCAGTTCCGGAACATGCACCGCATCCGGCGGAAGGGCGCAGGGGCGCATAGGGGCGCGGAACTGCCGCGCGGGACGGTGATTTTTTCGCTCGGCGTGCTGGTGGCGCTGACCTTTTCGAAATATGTCTATCTGGTGAGTCTCACGAGTTATTACACGTTTTACCTCATCGAAAAATTCCATGTGTCGGTGCAGGGCTCGCAGCTTTATCTCTTCGTGTTTCTCCTCGCCGTAGCGGCGGGGACGATTATCGGCGGACCGGTGGGCGACCGGATCGGGCGCAAGCGGGTGATCTGGGTATCGATCCTGGGCGTGGCGCCATTCACGCTCTGGATGCCGCATGCGGGTCTGGCGATGACGTGTGCGCTGTCGGTGGTGATCGGGCTGGTGCTGGCATCGGCGTTCTCGGCGATCCTGGTGTATGCGCAGGAGTTGCTGCCGGGAAAGGTGGGGCTGATCGCGGGGTTGTTCTTCGGGCTGGCATTCGGCACGGCGGGCATCGGCGCGGCGGTGCTGGGAAAAATCGCGGACCACGCGGGAATCATCGCGGTATTCAACGGCTGCGCGTATCTGCCGCTCATCGGACTGCTCACGGCGTTCCTGCCGGACCTGGAAACGGCGCATCGCAAATGAGGTGCGCGCCATGATGGAAAATGTGGCGGATCATTCCGGCGATGCCGACCGGAACTGGCGGAGGTTTGTGCTGTTCCGGGTGCTGTTTAACTCGCGGTTCTACTATCCGGTGCTGGCGGTGCTGTTCCTCGACCTCGGGCTGAGCGCCACGGAATATACGCTGCTGAATTTCGCCTGGGCGCTCGCGATTGTTTTCACCGATGTGCCGGCGGGCGTGCTGGCGGACAGGATCGGGCGCAAGCCGCTGGTGGTGGGCGCGACATTCTGCATGGTGGGGGAGATGGTCCTGCTGGCGGTCGCGCCGCGGAACGGAGGGCTGTGGCTTTTCCTCGCGTGCCTCGCAAACCGGCTGCTGAGCGGGGTGGCGGAGGGAATGGCGAGCGGAGCGGATGAGGCGCTGGTGTTTGATTCGCTGGCGGAGCGCAACCGTTCCTCCGAATGGCCACAGGTGCTGGCGCAGGTGATGAAATGGCAATCGGTGGGGATGGTGATCGCGATGCTGGCAGGCGGGGCGATATACGATCCGGTATTCATGAACCGGGTGACCAGCGCGCTGGGGCTTTCGTTTCACTGGGAGCAGGGGATGACGCTGCGGCTGCCGATTTACCTGAATCTCGTGACGGCATTGATGACACTCGTGGTCGCGATGGGGTTGCGCGAGCCGGCTGTGCAGAAGACGCATGCGGCACTGGTCAAGGAAGGGGAGCCGGAGACGGCGACGGGCGCGTGGGAGCTGGTGCTGGCGGCGGGGCGCTGGATTGCGGGGACGCCGGTGGCGTTATTCGTGATCGTGGGCGGGCTGGCGCTCGACAGCGTGATCCGGTTGTTCCTGACATTTTCGAGTTCGTATTTCCGGCTGATCTCGCTGCCCGAGGCGGTGTTCGGATTGATCGGCGCGACCTTTGGCGGGCTGGGGTTGATCATTTCACCGGTGGCGAAGTGGATGGTGGGATGCAACACCTTGCTGCGAAATTATGCGTTGATCGCGGCGGTGACTTTTGGCTCACTGATCGGTGTCGCATTCCAATGGCGGCTATGGGGGGTTATGTTCATGCTGCCGATGGCAATGGCGATGATGGCGCTCGGATTTCTCGTTTCGTATTATCTCAACGCGCTGGTGGATTCCAGCCAGCGGGCCACGGTGCTTTCGTTCAAGGGGCTGGCGTTCAATCTCGGCTACGGGTTCATCAGCCTGCTCTTTGCGGTGGTGTTGCGGGCATTCCGCGACGGGGGGAGTGAGGAGGCGGCGCTGTCGCAGGGCCTGCGGTTTTTGCCGGTGTGGCTGGGGCTGACGCTGGCGCTGCTGGCGGTCGCGTTCTGGCGGAGGCGCGGGTTGTTGCAGAAAAAGTATTGAGGAATCAGTAACCGGTCACATAGCCGCTCATCGCCGCGAGCATTTCGCGCACGGCGGAATCGAGGCCGGTGAAGATCGCGCGGGAGACGATGGAGTGGCCGATATTCAACTCGGCGAGGTGCGGGATCGCGAGGATTTTTGCGATGTTCACGTAGTTGATGCCGTGGCCGGCGTTCACCTGGATGCCGCGGTCGTTTGCGTGGATGGCGGCGGCCTTGAGGCGGGCGATCTCGGCGTCCTGCGCCTTGCCGGTGGCGTTTGCAAACGCGCCGGTGTGGAGTTCCACGGCCTCGGCGCCGAGTGCCTTGGCGGCGTCGATTTGCTCCAGCGAGGGCTCAATGAAAAGGCTGACGCGGATGCCGGCGGTCTGCAGGCGCTTGATCGTGGGCTGGAGCGCCTTCGATTGAGAGACAGCGTCGAGGCCACCCTCAGTGGTGATTTCCTTGCGGTTCTCGGGGACGAGGCAGACATCCTCGGGCAGAATTTTCAGGGCGATCTCGAGGATCTCGAGAGTGTTGCCCATTTCGAGATTGAGCTTCGTGTTCAGGCTCTCGCGCAGGCGGGTGACGTCGCGATCCTGAATATGCCGGCGGTCGGCGCGCAGGTGTACGGTGATGCCCTGGGCCCCTGCGCGTTCGCAGATGCTCGCGGCTGTGATCAGGTCGGGCTCGGCGATTTCAGCCTCCGGCGTGGCGGCGTAGCGCGCCTGGCGCAACGTCGCGACGTGGTCGATATTTACACCCAGGCGAAGAGTGTCCATGGCAGTATTCAGTGTTTGAAATGGCGCGCGCCGGTGAAGACCATGGCGAGTTTTCTTTCATTCGCCGCGGCGATCACATCGGGATCGCGGACCGAGCCGCCGGGCTGGATGGCGGCGGTGGCTCCCGCCTCGGCTGCCGCGATGAGGCCATCCGGGAACGGGAAAAATGCGTCGCTGGCGACCACGCTTCCCTCGAGCGAGAGGCCGGCGTCCTTTGCCTTCCAGATCGCGATGCGCGAGGAATCGACGCGGGACATCTGCCCTGCGCCGATGCCGAGGGTGCGGTCCTTGGATGCGTAAACAATGGCGTTTGATTTCACATGCTTCACGATCTTCCAGCCGAAGATCATCGCTTTCATTTCATCCTGCGTTGGGGGGCGCTCGGAGACGACTTTGCTTTCGAGCTGGTCGAGGTCCTTGTTGATTTTCGGATCCTTGTCCTGCACGAGCACGCCGCCGATGACGGAGCGGATGTCCATCTGCGGAGTGGCGTCGGTGTTGGTCACGGCGAGCTTGCGCATGAGGCGGAGGTTCTTTTTCTTCTGCAAAAGAACGCGAGCTTCCGGATCGAAATCAGGAGCGATGATTACCTCGCTGAAGATTTCCGCGATCGCCTTTGCCAGCGGGACAGTGATCGCCCGGTTGCAAATGATGATGCCGCCAAAAGGAGCCTGCTTGTCGGTCGCAAACGCCTTGTCCCACGCTTTTTTCAGGTCGGCATCGGAACCGACGCCGCAGGGGTTCGTGTGCTTCAGGATCGCGACGGTCGGTTCGGCGAATTCGTCGATCAAGTCGGACGCTGCGGTGATGTCCAGGATGTTGTTGAACGAGAGTTCCTTGCCGTGGAGCTTCTGGAAATAATCGTCGAAATTTCCGTAGAGCGAGGCCTGCTGGTGGGGGTTCTCGCCGTAGCGGAGGCGCGCGGCGATGGGCATGGAGAGCGAGAACGAGCAGGTGGTCTCCTGTTCCTTGTTGAGGAAGTTGCCGATCGCGCCGTCGTATTTCGAGGTGGTAATGAAGACCTTGATGGCGAGGCGCTCGCGGAGCTTCAAGGTGGTGGCGCCGTCGTTGTCGCGCATGTTGTCGAGGACATCCTGGTAATCCGAGGGATCGACGACGACGGTGACGGAGCGGTAGTTCTTCGACGCGCTGCGGAGCATGGAAGGGCCGCCGATGTCGATGTTCTCGATGGCTTCATCGAGGGTCACGTCGGGTTTCGCAACAGTCTGCTCGAACGGGTAGAGATTCACCACGACCATGTCGATGGCCTCGATCTCGTGTTCCCTGGCCTGCGCGACGTGGTCGGGATTATCCCGCACATAGAGGAGACCGCCGTGGACTTTGGGGTGGAGCGTTTTCACGCGGCCATCGAGGATTTCCGGCGAACCGGTGAACTGGGAGATTTCCTTGGCGGGGATGCCCATTTTTTTGAGGAGGGCAAAGGTGCCGCCAGTGGATATGATCTCCACGCCGAATTTGGTCAATTCCCCGGCAAATTCTGCGAGGCCCGTTTTGTCCGAGACGGAAATTAATGCACGTTTTATTTTCATCCAGTGGGAAAGCTAGTAGAAAGGGGGCAGGTTGGTCAATGCGAAGGCCAACGAATCTCTTATAGTGGAAACCACGAGCGCCATACTGATGCGGAGGACGAAACTCTCGGAGACGAGCTTCATCATTACGTGGTTTACAGAGGAACATGGCCGGATCAAGACGGTGGCCAAGGGGGCGCGCAGGCCGAAGAGCGCATTTGCCGGGAAGCTCGATCTTTTTTTCGACGCGGAGATTCAATTTGCACGAAGCAGGAAGAGTGAGCTGCATATCTTGAGGGAGGTCGTGCTGAAGAATCCGCGGGAGGGACTCAGGCAAAACTACCAGCGCGTGCAGCTTGCCTCGTATTTTGTGGAGTTGATGGAGCTCGTCACGGAATCGGACCACTCCGCGCCGGAGCTCTACGGGTTGCTGCGGCGGGCGCTGGATTATCTTGATACGAATCTGCCCGGGAAGCGGGCGATGCTGCATTTTGAATCGGAGCTGACGCGCCTGCTGGGCATCCAGAATACGGCGGCAGCGAAACCGGTGCTGGCCATCGGCCATGTGTACGGCAGACTGCCTTCCTCGCGGAATGAATTGATAAATCAACTTGCGTGAGACGCGGCGTTGCTATTTTGAAAGAGGCGGCGATTTATTTGTAATGGCGCAAGAACCCTCCCCCACCGTTGAAAACCCGATGCCTGTGTGGCTGCGGGATGCATTGCTCGGAGCAGGGCTGCTGGGGCTGGTGTTTCTGTTTTACACGCCGGCGCTGCGGGGGGGATTGCTCTTCGACGACGACAGGCACCTGACTCCCGAGGCGCTCTGGTCCTTGCACGGGCTGTGGCGGATCTGGTTCGAAGTCGGGGCGAGTTTTCAATATTACCCGGTGCTACATAGCGCGTTCTGGCTGGAGCACAGGCTCTGGGGGGAGAATGTGTACGGGTATCATCTGGTGAATTTACTGCTGCATGTGAGCTCGGCTTATCTCGTGGTGGCGGTGGTGCGGCGGCTGGGTTTGCCGGGAGCGTGGCTGGCGGCGTATATCTTTGCGCTGCATCCGGTGTGTGTGGAGTCGGTGGCTTGGATGTCGGAGCAGAAGAATACGCTCTCCACGGTTTTCTATCTCGGGTCGGGTCTGGCGTATTTGCATTTTGCGGAGAAGAGGAAGGGATCGCTTTATTTTCTGGCGACTGGGTTGTTTATACTGGCGTTGTTGAGCAAGACGGTGGCGGCGACTTTGCCGGGGGGGATCCTGGTCGCGTTATGGTTGGCAAGGGTTGGCAAGGGTTGGATATCCTTGTCAAAACCGCTCATTCCGTGGTTCGCGCTGGGGGGTGCGGCGGGGCTGTTTTCGGGGTGGATGGAGCGGAAATTCTACGGCGCGGAGGATCTGGCGCATTTTTCGCTGAGTTTTACGGAGCGGGGCATGCTGGCTTGCAGGGATATCTGGTTTTATTTGTCCAAGTTGTTCTGGCCGAGTAACTTGATGTTTCATTACCCGCTCTGGAATGTGAGCGCGGCGGCGGGGTGGCAATGGCTCTATGTCGTGGCGACGCTGGCGCTGCTTGCGGGGTTGATCGTGCTGGCAAGGTGGCACCGGGGGCCGCTGGCGGGATTTCTGTTTTTTGCGGGGACGCTGTTTCCGATGCTCGGCTTTTTTAATATCGGGTGGTTCTGTTTTTCGTATGTGGCGGACCACTTTGTGTATGTCGCAAGCCTGGGGGTGATCGTGCCGGTGGCGGCCGGGCTCACGATTGCGGTGCGGAAGATTCAAGATCCGGCAGTGCGCCAGTTCGCGCCGGTGGCGGCGGGGGTGTTGATACTGGCGCTCTGCTCGGTGACGTGGCACCAGACGCTGAAATACCGCGACATCGAGGCGCTTTACCAGGACACCCTGGCGCGGAATCCCGACAGCTATATGACGCACTATAACTACGGTCTCGTGCTGCTCAAGGTGCCCGGCAAATTGCAGGACGCGCTCGGGCATTTCGAGGACACGGTGCGGTTGAAGACCGACGACCCCGGCATGTATGACCGGGTCGGGGCGATTTTCCTGAGCATGAACCGGCGCCTGCCGGAAGCGATCGGCTATTTCGAGGCGGCGCTCAAGCTGAAGCCCGACGACGTGCAGGCGCACTATTATCTAGGGAGCGCGTTGTTGAAAATCCCGGGCCGGCACGCGGAGGCGATTCCGCAGTTCCAGGAAGCGGTGCGTCTCTCGCCGGGCTTCGCGGAGGCGCAGTGCAATCTCGGCAGCGCGCTGGCGGAAGTCCCGGGCCGCACGGACGAGGCGATCGCCCATTTCGAGGCGGCGCTGGATTTGAAGCCCAACTTTGTGGACGCGCATTACTGCCTCGGCAACGTGCTTGCGAAAATGCCGGACCAGTTGCCGCTGGCTGCCGCGCATTTCCAGGCGGCGATCCGGCTTCAGCCCGATTTTGCCGATGCCCACTACTGCCTAGGCACCGTGCTGGCGCAAATCCCCGGCGACGGAATGGAAGCCATCGCGCATTTGAAAGAGGCGATCCGGTTGCGGCCGGATTTTGACCTGGCGAAGCAGAAGCTGGAAGAAGTGCGACGGGCAGTGGGGAAATGAAGAAGGGTTCGCGCGGAGGCGCGGAGACGCGGAGGAGGGAAAGGGCGGAGGGCGGAGGGCGGAAATGGGACCATGCATAGCGCGCCGTGTCTTGACCCTGAGGTGAGGGCTGCTTACAACGGGGGGACGATGAAACGGGGAGTGTCGGCGTCAATCTGGGTTTTTGTGCTGCTCTTGGGCATTGCGGTTTCGGCGACGGCGGTTGCGGGGGATTCGGCGGCGGATTTTAATGCGCGCGGGAATGCAAAGCTTGCTGCGGGCGACCTGGCAGCGGCGATTCCTTATTTCAGCATGGCGATCGAGAGCGATCCGAAGCTGGCGGCAGCTTATGGCGGGCGGGGGCGCGCTTATTTCGGGAAGGGGGATTTCGACAAGGCTTTCGTGGATTTCGATGCTCTGGTGCGGCTCGCTCCGAAACTCGCGCTTGGCTATAACGGGCGCGGGAATATCTATTTCGCAAAGGGGGAGCATGCGAAGGCGATTGTGGAATACAATCAGGCGATCAAGCTCGATCCCACGCATTCGATGTCGTTTAACAATCGCGGGCTGGCCTATGCAGGCACGGGGGATTACGCGAGTGCTTTCAAGGATTTCGACGAGGCGATCCGGCTCGACCCGACGAATGCCACGGCGTACGGGAGCCGGGGGCGTGTGCATCTGGACAAGGGGGAGTTTGACAAGGCGATCGCGGATTGCAACGAAGCGATCAAGCTCGATCCGGCGAATGTCTTTGCGATCAATATCCGGAGCCGCGCGCGGAGGGCGAGCGGGGATGCGGCGGGGGCGGATGCGGATGCGGCGCGGCTTTCTGAATTGAGCGGGAGGTGAGGGAAGGACTCGCGCGGAGGGGGAAGATGAAGAAAGGGCGGAGGGATGAGGGCGGAGGGCGGAAGGAAGAGAGAGAGTTTTGTGTCAGGCGAAGTCTGGTGGGGGTTGGGGCGATGAAGGAGTTGTCTGTTGGGCAGCTGGCTTGCGGGTGTTTTGCTCGATGTCGAAGAGGATGGTGATTACTTCGGCAAAGGCGAGGTTGATGATGACCTCGAAGAAAGTTTCGATGAGATCCACGATTACGACTCCGGCTCCTTCCGGTCTGCTAGTGCTGGAAAGAGTGAACAGGATTCTGATAAACCCGTAGACGAGCGCCAATAGCGCAAGGATGCGGAAGACGATCCTGTAAAAGGCAAGCGCGGGATATCGGGTCGATGGTTTTTCGGGTGCGCCGGCTTTCGGCACGGGATCGTGTTGCATGATCCCGGGATTTTCCCAGTCGGGGAAATAATATTCGATGGTTTTCCAGGTGTTTGTGCCGACCGCCGAGCACGGGGTATAGCGGGTCAGGCGGCCATCGAATTTTCTAAAGATTTCGTGCTCGGTGAATGGTCCCTGGGACTCTCCATTGATTTTCAGCCAGTAGGTCATGGGGGTAAGGGGGAGAAGGATGAAGGCTAAAGTATAAAGGATGAAAGGTGAATAGGATAAAACGGGGGACTCTTAGTTTTAAGCTTTAAGGGTTAAGTTTTAAGGAGGGAGGGGAAATTTCGTCCGCAGATTTCGCAGATTAGGGGATTTGAACAGGAGGAAACGGAGAGAACAGAGAGGGAATAGGGGTGGGGTTTTTGGCGTTGTGTTGCATGGGCGTCATCGGATAGCTGGCATGGGTTGGGAAAAAGTTCGTGACGGCGGGACACCGTCACCAGCACTCGAGACGAGCGCGCTACCCGGAGCATGCTGCCATGCGCTATTTTTCTATTCCTTGGGAGCATTTCGGAGTATCTAGGTTTCAAACCCCACCCCGTACTCCAATCCCCCTGTTTTTTTTATGAAATTACTCTCCTCGATTCTTTGTGCTCTTTTTGTTGGCTCTTTGGTTCCGGCCCGGGCGGAATTTCTGCTGAAGCCGAATGATGTTTTTGCGATTGCGGGGGATTCGATCACGCAGCAGAAGATTTATACGGCTTACATGGAGGATTACCTGCTGATGTGCCAGCCGGTGGAGGGGCTGCGGTTTGTGCAGTTCGGGTGGGGGAGCGAGAGGTCGGGCGGGTTTTTGCTGAGGATCAAGTCGGATGTGCTCCCGTTCAAGCCGACGGTGGTGGCGACCTGTTATGGGATGAATGACGGCAATTACCGGCCGATGGACCAGATGACCTCGACGTATTTCAACAGGCCGATGCAGGGGATCGTGGATGAACTCAAGAAGGACGGGATCAGGGACATCATCCTCGGGTCGCCGGGGTGCGTCGATAGCAAGAGCTTCAAGCGGCTCGCACCGGATGTTTATAATAACACGCTCGATACCTTGCGGGGCATCACACACGACATCGCGCAGAAGAACGGGACCGTGTATGCCGATCTCCACACGCCGATGATGGATGTGATGGCGAAGGCGCAGGCCGCCTACGGGCCGGACTATGTCTTCATCGGGGGAGACGGCATCCACCCCGGGCCGGCGGGGCATCTGGTGATGGCTTATGCGTTCCTCAAGGCGCTCGGGTGCGATGGGGCGATCGGCACCATCACCGTCGATCTCGCGGCGAACCAGGCCACCGGCACGCCGGGGCAGAAAGTGGTGTCGTGCGAGAATGGCACCGTCACGCTCGAGAGCACGCGGTATCCTTTCTGTTTTCAGGGCGATCCCGACAAACCCGCGAACACCACCGCCAGCGTCCTGAAGTTTTTCCCGTTCAACGACGACCTGAACCGCTACATGCTCATCGTCAAGGGCATCAAAGGCACCAAAGCCAAAGTCACCTGGGGCAAGGAAAGCAAGGAATTCGCCGCCGCCGACCTCGAAAAAGGGATCAACCTCGCCGCAGAGTTCCTCGCGAATCCGTTCTCCGCGCAATTCGCCAAGGTCGATGCCGCCGTGCAGGCCCAGCAAGCGCTGGAAACCTCGCTGGTGCAGCAGTATCTGCACAACGTGCCAGCCTTCAAGGACATGGCCCCGAATGATGTCGATTCCATTGACAGGATCGCCGCCACGGGAATGAAGAAGACCGCGGATTTATTCGACGCCGCGAAGGCGCTGGTGGTGCCGGTGCAGCATGGCATTAAGGTTGAGCCCGAGCCGTAAAAAATCGCGTTTAGATTTGACGCATACCTCCTGCTTTCCCATATCGGGAACGGGTTGTTTAGAACGTCCGATCCGATTTGCAAATGAACTTTAACGTTTCCTTTGCTTCAATAACGAGAGTAATATTGCTCGCACGCATTTGACCTAATTTTCTGCATAATGATGTTAAGGTTCCAAGAGATGTTTTATTTTACTACATTTCACTTTTTCTTATGATTACGCGCCTTCATATTCAAAACTTCAAAACTTGGCAGGATACCGGCTCGTTACGACTCGCTCCTATCACAATTTTCTTTGGTGGTAATAGCTCAGGGAAATCAAGTATTGGCCAATTTCTTCTCATGCTGCGCCGCACTGTAGAGCAGCCTGATCGAAATATGGTTTTATCCACTACGGATGACCAAACCTTGATGCATCTTGGGAACTATAGCGATTATGTTTTTGACGGCGGAGTTAAGCGGAATGTTGTATTTGAATTGGGGTGGGATTGCATAGAGACTATGCAAAATCTGGATCGAGGCTTATTCAGGCGACGTTCTTGGTCATGCATGGAATTTCATGCGAAGATTGGACAACTGTCTGAGTCAGACCGAGTGGCGAGCAAAGAGTTTTTTTATGTCGTGCCGGAACCTATACTGCGATTTACCTCTGATGATGGAACGACTCGCAATAGGAGGATGCCTGAAATGCAGATGGGCATGCGGCGCGCTGAAACGGGAGATAAATACCGTCTCGTAACGGAGCAATATGAAGCCAAGCGTAGGCTTGGACGCGCTTGGTCACTGCCAGCGCCAAACCGCTTTTATGGTTTCCCTGAAGAATTATATGCCTATTACAGAAACGTTTCCGGATTCTCCAGCCTTCAATTGGAATTCGAACGCATGCTTAAGAGCATTCAATATCTCGGTCCGTTGCGCCAGTATCCAAAGCCTTCATATACATGGGCGGGTCAATCGCCCAGTGACGTTGGTTTTCAGGGAGAGAATACTGTTGCGGCTCTGCTGAGCGGTTCAGAGAGACGTTTCAATGTTGGGGGACGGGCTCATTATTCGCTGCTTCAAGCTACTGTGGCTCGCTGGCTTGTTCGGCTTGGTGTGGCAAAGGGATTCGAAGTTGAGTGCGCGTCAAAAACTACGCATACCTATCGGACAATGCTTAAAATGCCAGGTCAGTCAAAGCTTGTTGCTCTTCCAAGTGTTGGTTTTGGAGTTTCACAGGTATTGCCGGTGGTTACTCAGGCGTTTTATGCTCCTCCGCATTCAACGATTATTATCGAACAACCGGAATTACACCTGCATCCTGCTGTACAGTCGGAGTTGGCGGATCTTTTTGTTGAGGCAATTCATTCAAAGGAAGATAGCATTAAACGCAATGTTCAATTTTTAATTGAGAGTCATTCAGAGCATTTTCTTCGAAGGTTACAGCTCCGTCTCGCAGATGGAACTCTTGCGCCTGACGAAGTTGCCGTCTATTTTTGCGAAGCTCCGACAGAAGATAGTGGTTCTCGTGTTCGGTCGCTTGAGGTAGACGGGTATGGTCGAATCAAAAATTGGCCAAAAAACTTTTTTGGCGATCCTATGACAGATATCGCCGCGACGCGAAAGGCGGGTCTCTCTCGACAGATTGCTGAGGAAAAGGAGATGGATACGTGAGGTTGACCGAAATTTGCATTGTCGAGGTCAATGTGGGTATCGCGGCCAATGGCCGGGGAACTCATGTGTCCCTAGAGTGTCAAATAAAATGTATTGAGATGCTCACGACTCTTTATCAGCGGGGTGATTTTGCTTTAGATGAGAGTGGATTGATTTTTGATGAATATAAGCGTTATCTAAATTTCGAGGGTGAACCGGGAGTTGGTGATATGTTTTTTAAGTGGGTTCACGATGTTCAATGGGACGATGCCATTTGTCGTAGAGAAAAAATCACGCCACATTCAGGTAGGATATTCGAAGAATTTCCGGATGACCCCGCTTTGAAAAAATTTGACTCTTCTGATCGGAAGTATGCGGCTTTGGCGAAGAAATGTAGTGATAGCGAGGTAGCCGTTTACAATGCGGCGGACAGTGACTGGAAACACTTTGAAGTTGCTTTTGCGAAAAATGGAGTGGATATAATAAACCTATGCCCGTGCGAACTCAAGGATTGAGTTATGGAGGCATTCAGTAAATTTCCCAAAACGCCACATTTGCTATGGTTGTCATCGGTGCCGGCTCGAAACGACAAAGTGATGACATTTCTTGAAGCCAAGGAGTTCCTTTCTGGAACTGTGGTTGTGGAAGAGAAGGTGGATGGTGCGAATCTCGGTTTGTCCTTTGATAATCAGGGAACTTTAAAGATGCAGAATCGTGGAAACTTTCTCTCGGGAAGTTTTACTGGTCAGTGGGAGCGTCTTCGCGGTTGGCTAGCTGGTCACGAATTTTTGCTAAGGAAACACCTGCCTTCTAGCGCAATTCTTTTTGGTGAGTGGTGTTATGCTCAGCACAGTATTGCTTATACGTTACTGCCAGATTGGTTTCTCGGATTTGATGTCTTCGATGTAGATCAAGAATGTTTTTGGAGTACAGACAAGCGCGATGAGTTGCTAGCGGAAATCGGCTTAGTTTCTGTTCATCGCGTGGCTTCAGGCCGATTTACCTTTAGCGATGTGCAGGCGATGCTTTTCGAGCCTTCGGCATACTATTGTGGTCCAGTAGAGGGTATCTATCTACGGCGGGAAAATGAATGGGGTTTGGAGCGTCGAGCAAAACTGGTTCGAGCAGAATTTGTGCAAGCCATTGAAGAACACTGGTCAAATCTACCTTTGCGTGCAAACCAAGTTACTGTGCCACGCCCCGCATGAAGTCCGCGAAAAGCTGTTTCGTTGACTTTGCCCCAACTCCAAATATGCGTCTATTTCCGTCTCCCTCCGTTTGAAGTTCCTTGTAATCGCCGGCGTGTTATCACAGTTCGCCGTGTTTGATTGTCTATTCTCAAGGTGGCCTCAGCTATGCCGATTCAACCTTGGGTATTATGATGAAACGGCTTTGCCGTAATTTATTGAGTAATATGCAAACGCCATCCAACCAGCTGGAAGCCCTGAAGGAGGAAATCGGGTTGGCTGGCACAGCATTCGCATCAATGACCAATGGCGCATTTGCTTCATCTGGAAGGAGCGCGATGCGTTTGAAGTCGATGTGCTTGCCCGGGCTTTGGATGTGCCTGCGCGTCGCATCAATAAAATCATTCACGACAAACGCTCGATCACTTTGGATACTTCCCTGCGACTTGCCCGTTATTTTGCGCAGTCGCCACGCTTCTGGTTGAATATTCAGAGCGAATGCGATTTGCGGAATGCCCAGGAATTGCAGAAGAAAATTTACCAACGGGTCCAGCCTTGTGTGGCTGCGTAAAGAAAATGATTGGCCCCTGGCGCCTATCCGGTTTGTGGGCAAAATCAAGTTATGAGGGAAGCGATAAAACGCCCATTGTAGAGTTCACTGTCCCTGCGCATGTCGCGCTCAACTTTAAATGACTGACACCGGCCGGAGTTCCTCAACCGCCAGCCGCAATTCATCGAGGACGAAGGGTTTTTGCATGATTTTGTCTGCGCCTTGGGCGGTGTATTGAGTTTCCAGGGCGGCGGTCAGGAAGGCGGAAATTACGATGATCTTTCCCTTGAAGGGGATCTGTTTCGCTTTCTTTATCAAGTCGAGGCCGGTCATGCCGGGCATGAGGTGGTCGGTGATGAGGACGTGATAGCGGCCGGGGTATTGGGTGAGTCTTTCCAGGGCGGTCGTGGGGCTGTTCAGGATATCGATGGAGT
>JBAVPB010000207.1:0-3294 GCA_049692655.1 Chthoniobacteraceae bacterium
CCTATACGCCACTGGGTACTCTCCCCCTCTGTAAATACACAGTCGCCAAATGGCATACGGCACGCATGCCGCTCCATTTAGCATCATAGAAATCGAACATATGAAAACAAACATACTCACCCACACACTCGCAGCAGTCATCGCGGTCGGAATCGCCATTCCCGCCATGGCAGCCACTTCGGACGCTGCGAAACAGACTTCCTCCAACGCCCGCATCGCTTCCGACAAGCCCGAAGTCAAAATCCTCTTCCATCACACCGCCGAAAATCCCTACGACATCCGCTCTCTCTCATGGTGCGGCAGTCTCGCCATCAGGGTCCAGGTTGTTCCCATGACCAGCAAGACGATCGTCGTCGCCTACAACACCGGGGATCTCCATGGCGCAAAAATCACGGGCAGCGACCCGAGCCGCATAGGCTTCGTGGTTTGCAAAGCCGGCAAAACCGCGCTCCTCTGCGACATCCTCTGCCTTGAGAAAAGGGAGAACCTCCTGCCGAACCTGGTCACCCGCCTCTCCGATAAAAACGAATGGCGCGTTGCCCTCGATCTCCAGAATCGCGGCCAGCTCAACACCAAAACCTTCGCCCGCACCTCCCTCACTGTCTCCGGCGACCGCTACGCATACGACGCCTCCTCCGTTCCTTCAGCCCGGTAACAAACTTTTGCGCAGCAGCCCCCGGCTGCCGCGCAATGATCCAACATTGAAACTCGACTCTGGGAGATTCGACTCTGGGAGAAGCCGAGGCGCGTGGGCGGCAATTCAATGTTGAGCGGTGGAAGTTGGATGTTCGTTCTTAAGCCGGTCACATCGCGCAAACCAGCCGGTTTGAAAAAAGATTTCGTTCGGAAGTGCGTGACAGAGTCCAAGGGTGGCTCATATGGCGCAGGCACTTCCGGCTTTTTGAAGTGCGACGATGGCATTGCCGGAGAGAGCGTCGAAATTTTTTGCCATCCGTCCCCCCGTTAACTTTCGATCCAAAGTTGCAGTAATATTAACCGCCATTGTGAGCACATCATCCATTATGAACCTATTGTTCCTTGTTATTCCGTCCGTTGTTTCGCTTGTTTTGTTTTCAAAGAGTTTTCCAGTTTGCGTGCCTGCGGCGGCAAGGAGGCGGTGACCGCGAACCGCGCAATGAACTAAAACTCCTGCGTGAGAGGTCGAAGTATGATTACGATCAAAGAATTGAGGGCTGCTTATCCGCACAAGAAGATCATCTTCAAGCGCGACAGGCCCCATTATCCGCGTGATGTCGTTGCATTGCCGGACGGCGGGGAAATCTGCCTGGATACGACGATCCACATGACGTTTCTCAAGCAAGATGCGGCGAGCGAATATTTAAACATGATGATTTTGAGCAAGATCGGGGAGTCGCCGCTTTTCAAAGACGACTCGATCAAGACCGTGGTGATCGCCAATGCCAAGATGGAGGAGGAAAGTAAATTCTACGGTTTTCTGGCGGCAGTGGCGACTGAGCGGTCGATCACCTACACGTTTCTGGCGGGTGGAAAATAGGCCGTTGGAACGCAGGGTGGAATTTCTCCAGTAACATCTCGATGACTTCCCGCAGCAGGAGTGCCCACCCCACTGCCATTAAGTTAAGAAGTATCAGCTCTCTCCACGGTGATCGGACAAAAAAAGGGTGAAGTCACGATTCACGCTGCGCGCCCTTGGAGGTACATGCTCTTGTCATGTCCCAGTCCGCGACAGCTTCTTCGGACTTCTCTTCATCCCCCATCTCAGCAGCGCCGGAGGCGCAACGAAATTAAACCGTCAACGACGATAACGTCTTAACTAAATGCGGTTGCGCCCGCTTTGCCATCCAACCTGTTCCATTCATGTTGAAAAGGCATGAAAGACTCCAAAGAAGACAGTTTACCACCCACCCCTTCTTTTGCTTTCATCGCCCATGCCAAAGAACCGCCTCGAAGCATTCAGCGACGGCGTCATCGCCATCATCATCACCATCATGGTGCTGGAGTTAAAAGTGCCGCACGGCACCGACCTCGCCGCGCTGGCGACGACCCTGCCCGTTTTCCTCAGCTACGTGTTGAGCTTCATCTACGTCGGGATTTATTGGAATAACCACCATCATCTCCTCCACCTCACCGAGGAAGTGAATGGCCCGATCATGTGGGCAAACATGCACCTCCTCTTCTGGCAGTCGCTGGTCCCATTCGCCACGGCATGGATGGGCGAGAACCATTTCGCAGCCCTCCCCACCGCACTCTACGGTTTCATCCTGCTCGTCTCCGCCATCGCATATTTTATTCTGCAACAGGCAATCATCGCAAAGCAGGGACGGAATTGCCTGCTGGCGGACGCTGTCGGGCGCGATAAAAAAGGAAAGCTTTCCATCGTGTTCTACGCCGCAGGGATAGTGCTCGCGTTCGTCTATCAACCGCTGGCCGATGCCATGTATGTCCTCGTCGCCGCAATGTGGTTCATCCCCGACCGCCGCATCGAGCGCGAAGTCGAAAAACGCGGGTAAACTCCCGCAGTCTCACCGCTTCGCAAATCGCCTGAGGATCAATTCCCCAAACAGGTTGTTCGGCCACGCAAACCATTTCCGGGTGAATCTCGCAGGTTCATCGCACCGGAACGATTCATGCATGAACCCCGTGCCCGCATGGGTGCGCTTCAACATGGCGATGCACGCATCGATCTCCCGCTCATGCACGCCCGGCAGCATCAACGTCCGGTCTTTGATCCACGGGCTCACCTTGGCCGGGTCCTTGTAAAATGCGTTGGCGTAGGGATCGATCAGGATGCAACGGCTCTGGCGCCGGATCACCCCTTCTATCATCCGCGCAGCTCCTTGTCCTCCCGGCACAACGGCAGATAAGCCTGCACCTGCGCGGAGGAATCGCGCAACCACATCGCATCGATGTCCCCCGTGATGACCACTGTGTCCGGCACCCCATCCTTCACTTCAAAATCCACCGTGGTATCGAGCGTATTTGGATAGCAGTTGGAAAAAAGCCACGCCAGTTCCGGGTCGCGTATCGCGAACGTCACCTCCCCGATGCATTTCTCGACCGCCTGACTGGAAAAACACCGGGCCTTGGGCGCAGGACGGCGGGACTTGTATTTGTATTGAGGGGATTTTTCAAAATTTTATGGGTTTGCGGTTTGGCAAGCACCGCTATCCCTTTTCCATCCCTTCAACAAGATTGGTTTTCATCCGGGCCCCCATCCCTTCATAGAAAGCATCTCATTTTACAGGGGGAAAATAGCTTTCCATTTGAGGCGCCGCACAGAGATAACAAAAAACTTATAAATTTATGTTGTAT
>JBAVPB010000208.1:0-2480 GCA_049692655.1 Chthoniobacteraceae bacterium
GCGCCGGCCGGGATGAAAAATCCGGCCGGCGCCGACTTTGATTCAAGCATGATGCACGCACTTTCTTGACGCGTTTGCGAGGGATGGCTAAAAGGCACCGGAAGCAGTCGAGGGCGACCAACCATGGGAAGGGAAAACTTATGAGCAAATATGTAGAAGCTGATCCGTATCCGTGGCCATACAATGGCGATCTCAGGCCGGAGAATACAGCAATCATCGTCATCGACATGCAGACCGATTTTTGCGGGCACGGCGGGTATGTCGATAAAATGGGCTACGATCTTTCGCTGACGCGCGCGCCGATCGGGCCGATCAAGCGGCTGCTGGCAGCGGCGCGGGAAAAGAAATACCACATCATCCACACGCGCGAGGGGCACCGGCCCGATCTCTCCGATCTGCCGGAGAACAAACGCTGGCGGAGCGCGCGCATAGGCGCGGCAATCGGCGATGCGGGGCCGTGCGGGCGCATCCTCACGCGAGGAGAGCCGGGCTGGGACATCATCCCGGAGCTTTATCCGATCGAGGGGGAAGCGATCATCGACAAGCCGGGGAAAGGATCATTCTACGCGACGGACCTCGACATGTTGCTGAGGCGCAAGGGAATCGTGAACATCGCGCTGGCGGGAATCACTACGGACGTGTGCGTGCATACCACGATGCGCGAGGCGAACGACCGGGGCTACGAATGCGTGTTGCTGTCGGATTGCACGGGGGCGACGGATCACGGCAATCACCTCGCCGCCCTGAAAATGATCAAGATGCAGGGCGGGGTCTTCGGCGCAGTGGCGGACTCGGCAGCGTTCATCGCGGGAATCCAATAACGACGACAGCAATCCCGCGCAATTCTTTATCCGCAACACGCGCTTGACTTCAAGTGGCCGGGGAAATCATGGTCATCGGTAGAAGTCCATCCCGATGTCCAAATCCCTCGACCACCCTTTCATCATCAAGAACATTTTCAACCTCGCTGAACGGCAGGACGAACTGGAGTGGGAACATTTTCGCAAAGACGTGGATATTCATTGGATCTACCAGGATGGCGAGACGGGGCCGGCTGCGGCATTGATGCGATTC
This sequence comes from Chthoniobacteraceae bacterium, assembly GCA_049692655.1. Lineage (GTDB taxonomy): Bacteria > Verrucomicrobiota > Verrucomicrobiia > Chthoniobacterales > Chthoniobacteraceae > DASZPK01. Next base: position 1,075 of record JBAVPB010000208.1, read on the forward strand.
CAGCCCGGCGGGAGGGTGTCGCTGCATCATCACGAGGGGTTTGAGCACATCATCGTGCTCTCCGGCTCGCAGACGGACGAGAACGGGCATCTGGAGGCGGGAAGCCTGATGGTGCATACGCCGGGGACGAGCCACAGCATCTACAGCGAAGAGGGATGTCTCGTGCTCGCGATCTACGAGAAGCGTGTCTCCTTCGGGGAGAGGCAGACATGAGCACAAACGTCGAACTGGCCGTCAACGGCACATTGATGCGGGGGCTGGAGTTGAACCCGAATCTGCTCAACGCCGGGGCGACATTCGTGGAAGAAAGCACCACGGAAGCGGCCTACCGGTTGTGGTCGATCGATGACCGCCACCCTGCCATGGTCCGCGTGCGCGAGGGCGGGGTCGCAGTGGCGGTGGAGGTGTGGTCGGTGCCGGCGGAAGGCCTTGCCTCGATCCTGCTGGCGGAGCCCGCGGGCCTTTCGATCGGCAAGGTGAAACTCGCCGGCGGCCGCGAAGTGCTGGGTGTGCTGGGGGAGCCGATCCTTTGCGAGGGGAAACTGGAGATCACACAACATGGCGGCTGGCGGAACTATATCTCAAAAAAATAGCCGCCGAAATGAGGTGTTAACTCACGAATGTAAGGGGCTACGCGGCATTAGTTGGTAGAAGGTTATTTCTACCAACCAAATAAGAGGCATATGGTAGGAATATATAGTTGCCTCGTAAGTGAGAGTCAAGGCGACCGGAGTTTGGAACCGCAGATAACGCTATAATAACCAGAAAATGGTCGCGAAAAACCCTACAACAAGATCGTATGCTAGAGGAAGATTTGTTACAAATGCCCATTGACATTGCAGCGGTGAATTCTCTTAATGACTACGCACCAAGGGGAATAAAAAAATTACTCCGGAGAACCCTTTTGTTTATGGGCTATGGCAGTGAATTTGAGGGAAGGGCTTTCCGGATAACTCAGGAGTTACATTATGTCGAAACAGGGCGTCTGGAAAAATCGATTAGCAACGCATCGCGGCAGGGATCACTTCCGTTGGCGGCTGGCTACGCTCCTTGCAACTTGCTGGATCGGGATTGCACAAGGCCAGACCAGTTTTAATGTCACCGACGAATCGGGTTTTAACTCGGCTGTGAGTTCGGTTAATACGCAGAGCACCGGTGACACCGGAACGCAGTTTTCGATCAATATCGGCGGCGGTTTCACCCTCACGGCTCCGTTCAGCGCATTTAATCTCGGGGGGGCTGGTAATTTCGTGGTGGTCACGAATCCCGCATCGACGATCACATTGACGACCAGCGGCACGGCGGTGCAGTCGCTTTTCAGTTCCCTCGCGGGATCGGTTTCCATCGTCAACAGCGGCACCGCTTCGCTCCTGGCATCCAACACCGGCGCGACCGGGGGCGCCGGC
>JBAVPB010000209.1:0-2493 GCA_049692655.1 Chthoniobacteraceae bacterium
GTGATCGCGCCTGTGCCAAAAGTAATGAGATGTGAGCCGTTGTCGGTAAAGTTGCCGTTCCAGTCCTGGGCGTTCGTGGTCGTGAATACGATATTGGCCCCGCTCACGGCATCAAAGGTTCCCGATGTAATGGCGAACGTGCCACTGCCCAGAACCGTCGTATTACCCGAAACATTGAAAAGCATCCTGCCTGCAGTCAGTGTGGTCGTTCCCGCGTAGCCGGAGTTGGATCCGCTCAATGTCAGGGAGCTTGTGGTGCTGTTTTCCGTAACCCCCGTGACGTTGCCGCCGATATTGGCGATCGTCACGCCACCAGACCCCGCGCCAGAGTTGGTAATCGCACCGGTATTGTTCACCGCGCCGGAAAGCGTGATGGTGCCCGCACCGTTGGCATTGAGAGTGAGGCTGCCCGTGTTGGTGAAGCCGGCGCCGCCAATCGCGGTGCTCGCGGCCCCCTGGTTCCAGATGATATTCATGGCGCCGGTGAAACTCCCCGCGCCGGTCGAGCCGTTGCCCATGGTAAGCGTCGTGCCCGCGCCGCTGTTGGTGACGATCCCGCCGTTGTTCAGGAGGCCGAGCGTTTGCGCGTTGCCGTTGATGTCAAAAACTCCGCCCGCATTCGTGGTGAGCGCATTGCCGCTGTTGATACTTCCCCCCGGGCCAAGTTGCAAGGTGCCCGAGGTGACCGTGGTAAGGCCGGTGTAGAGATTGGTGCCGGAAAGGATCACGCTTCCACCCGCGTCGTTGACATTGATCGCTCCCGAGGTGGCGGCAATGTTGCCACCCACCGTCGTGACACCGGCGCCCGTGAAGGCAATGGTATCGCCCGTGGCGATGCTGACCGGCGCGGAAATACTCAATGTTCCGGCATTATTAATATTCCCGTTGGCCGCCAGATTAAGCGTCAAAATACCGGCGCCACTCTGGATTGCCAGATTTGCACCGCTTTTTACATACAGCAGGTCCCCCGCCGTCCCGCTGACGGAGTTCGAAGCGGTATTGAGCGTGATGGACCCCGCCGTCGCATTTGCATTGCTGATCACGAGACTCTGCGTGGTGTCGAGATCGTTCAACGTGCCGAAATTAAGGGCCGCTCCGTTGATCGTAAACGTCGTCGTGGAATAGCTGCCTGAAAGCACCACATCCGAAGTAGTCGCTGCGGTGGGGGTGATGGCGGTGCTGTAATTCGCGCCAATCGAGAAATCAGTCTGCGAAGTGCTGAACGTAACAGGAGTGTTTGCCGCCTCCGCAACAGGTCCGGACAGAAACCCTGCCAGCCCAACCATGAGCAGAATGCCAGAACCTTGCCAAAGCCTGAGCAAGATCGTGTGAATGAACCGGAATCGATTTGTGGTTTTCATAGGGGGGACCCACCGTGGGTTGATGTCGAACAACACGAATATGAGATATTTTTATTGCAATTTCTAAGACGATATTAAGAATTCGTAGGGACAAACTTAATATTTATGGAACGCGCTGAAACATTCATGGAGCCCACGGAAACGTTTCCATATCTGATGGCGAGGCTAAGCCATTGGTTTTCCAGTGTGCAGCGCGTGGGCGTCGCGGTGCATTACATTCCGCATTACGTCCGCACGAGTCTGCTACTGCACACGTTGGATGTAGTGCTGATTTCCTTCACGGTGCGTGGTCGCGCGACGCATTTCCTGGATGACATGGAATATGAAGAGACGCCAGGTTCCATCAGCATCACACACTATGGCCAGGCCCATTGCGTAGTGACGGATGAGGAAGGTATCGCGAATTTCAACGTCTATCTTGATCTGCGGAATCATCCACTTCCCATATTGCCCGTGGCATTGAGGGATGTCCTGGCGGCCATTCTTCCGTTGCATCCCGATCTGTGCCATCGCCAGAACCGCCGCGTGCAACTGCACCTCAAGAACAAGCAATCGACCGTCGATTTGCTGGAAAGGATCATTGACGAACAGAATCTTCAGGACGAGGCGTCCGATGAAGTGATACGGTCGCTGCTCGGCATTTTCTTCGTGCAATTATGCCGCGCCGCGCTGCGGCATGGACTGGTGACCCCGCCTTCCGCAAAAGGAAAATCGACCGCGTGGCTGGAGCAGCTCCGGCAAAATCTGGACACTCATTACCGCGAGCCGCAAACCCTGACGGAGCTTTCCCGCAAGGCAGGAATGCACCCCAATTATCTTTGCAACGCCTTCAAACTCCATACGGGTGTCACCCTCATGGAGTATCTCAATATGCGCCGCATCCAGGCAGCGATGATCCAGCTCCGCAGCACACAGGACAAAATCATCCAGATAGCCCTTGAGTGCGGTTTCAACGACCTCGCGTATTTCAACCGCAAATTCCGGGCGGTGACAGGCAAGACCCCCACACAATATCGTGCTGAAATTAAACCCACCTAGTGTAGTGTCCCTTAAATAAGGGGTCTTATTTTCGGCGCTTTGGCTCGGTGGAACCGGGATGAATTTCTTCCAGCCGGCGTTTGCATTTAGCGAG
>JBAVPB010000210.1:0-9113 GCA_049692655.1 Chthoniobacteraceae bacterium
GACGTGTATTTCCCCGGCAAGAGAGGGGGGAGCCGGTAAACGACTTCCCTTGCCTTTAATGTTAACGCTTACGAGGTTGGCTGTCGGGCTCGAGCCATTAAATGCTCCCGATGCCGCATGCATCGTACGCCCCGGTCCCGGTTTCCCGGAAATCTTGGATCCCCCGCTGGCCTGATCCCAATCAAGCCATTCAGCAGACAAAGAACTGGCCGCAGAAAATGGGAAAAACCGCTAAAAGTCAAGCGCACGTTTGCAAAGTGCAATGGCCATTCGTGCAAATTGCCATCTCTGTAAATCGGAAAAATTTGTAGCGCAGCCAATTACACGGACTGCGACTCGAGTTCCTTCATCAAGGCATCGTCTATCTCAAGTAACGCTGCATCCGTGTTGCTTTCGAGGTGATCGACTTTCGATGTGCCGGGAATCGGCAATATCACCGGCGATTTCTTCAGGAGCCACGCCAGGGCCACCTGTCCGGGGCTTGCGTTAAGTTTTTTTGCGGCATGGGAAAGCGGGCCATCATGCTTGGCAAGGCTGCCGGTCGCCAGAGGAAACCACGGGATGAAGCCGATATTCTCGCTCGTGCAGTAGTCCAGCACGGCCTCGGAATGGCGGTCCGAGAGGGTGTACAGATTCTGCACGGTGGCAATCGGCGCAAGTTTCCGCACGGTCTTGATCTGGGCGACAGTGACTTCCGAAAGGCCGATGTGACGGATCTTACCTTCTTTCTGAAGGTCAAGCAGCACGCCGATCTGGTCTTCCAGCGGCACTTTGGAATCGATGCGATGGAGTTGGAAAAGGCCGATTCGGTCCACCTTCAAACGCTTGAGACTTCCCTCGCAACGTTCGCGCAGGTGCCCAGGTCTGCCATCCGGATCCCACTGGTCGGGGCCCGAGCGCTGGAGTCCCGCCTTGGTGGCGATGAGCAGATCTTCCGGGTAAGGGTGCAGCGCCTCTGCAATCAGCTTCTCGGAAACGAAGGGCCCGTACGAATCGGCGGTATCGATGAGCGTGATGCCTAGCTCGATTGCCCGGCGGAGCACTGCAATGCATTCATTGTGGTCCTCAGGTTCACCCCAGATGCCTTTGCCGGTCAGGCGCATCGCGCCAAACCCGAGGCGATGGACGGGAATATCCCCGCCAATGGAAAAAGTGCCGCTCTTCGATGCTGGTTCGTGGTTTGTCGGAGTGTTCATAGGAGTCGATTTTATTTTGAAGTTAAATCCGCTGGAATATTACGGCTATGATGAAACCAGCTTTTCCCTCCATCTGGGCAGCCGCCGCCAGCACAGAAGCATCCCGAAGCCGCCGGCCAGCATCGCCCACGCACCCGGTTCCGGTATCGCGGTGAGCACGACATCGTTGCCGCCGATGGTGCCACCATCGGCGGCATCCCCCGTATAGCTGATCACCCATTCCTGCCCGTCCAGCATGAACGTGCCGAGTCCATCCTCCCCGTTAAACTGGTTGAGTGAGCTATAGTCGATACTCACCGTATTCGTGCCGTCTGTAACCGTGGAAAACTGGTCGCCGGCGGAAGCCCTCGTGCCTGTGCCGAGGACCAGTATGAAGTAGTTGTCCAGCGAGGTATTTGACCCACCGGCGACATAGGGATTGGCATCAGAACCAATGCCGCCCGGCCTCAGCGCGCCGCTGATGGATAACTGCAACACGGAACCCGTCGATGGCGTGCCGTTAAGGCTCAACACCGCGCCGGAACCACTCAGTGTCGTTTGCGTGTAGCTGGCGCCGCCCACAGGCGCGCCGCCACCCACGATGTCCACCTTGTAAACACCACCCGCATTCACGGCGAGGCTGGTCGCACTAAAGCTCGCCGGGCTGTTGCCCGGGGAAAATGTGCCTCCGGCAGCCACGGTTATCCCACCGGTGGAACCATTTCCGCCAAGGGTCGCGCCGCTATTCACCGTGACATTGCTGTTATCGATCGCTCCGTTCACATACAATGCGCCGCCATTCACCGTGGTCGCGCCGCTATAGCTGCTTGTTGCGGAAAGCGTCAATGTGCCCGATCCCACCTTGGTCAATGCACCGGAGCCCGAGAGGATTCCCGAGAATGTTGCGTTAAAATAATTGGTATCGACAGTGGAGGTTGTTGCCGCAGTCAACGACGCATTCACGCTCGTGGTAAAATCACTGCCGATCACCTGGAGGGTGCCTCCGCCGAGATTGAAATTCGCAGTGCCGCCCCCCTGCCGGATTCCATTCACCCCGCCGACCTGGAGGGTGCCTCCGTCGAGATTGTAGGTGCCCGTCCCGTCGCCTCCCAGTTCTATGAATAAATTTGCGGTCACCAGCGAGCTTCCGCTCTGGTTTACCACCCCGCTGCCGAGCGTCGATAAACTGCCATCCCCGCCGATCAGGAGCGGTGTGTTATCGGACAAAACCAGCGTGCCACCCGTGATGTTGAGCGTGCCCGAGGTCGCCGCATCTCCCGCCCGTGTGCGGCCTATGATCAATGCATCGCTATCGCCCGATGCTGCAAACACGCCGATATTCAACGTGCCGCTGGAGAGCGTGTAGGTGCCGTTGCCACCGCGGTTGGCGATCTGCATGGGGCCGGTGACATTTACCGTGCCGCCGGATTGCTCGACCGTGCCCACTCCCCCAAACGTGCCCACGAAGAAATGACTGTAAACCGACGCGTTACCCACATTGATCACACCGCCGCTTATGGCAGCATCACCCACGGACCCGGTTCCACTCCCCACGGTGAAGCCATCATTGGTATCCGAGCCCGCCACGTTGATCACCCCGCTTGTGACACTCAAAAAACCATCGGAGCCGGGCTGGTTATATCCCACGGTTAACTCCACCGTGTTTGTAGTCCCCGTGCCGTTCGTGGCGGTTCCTCCCTGTATGGCAATGCCGCCGACATTATTGGATCCGCTGAACGTGAATTTTCCCGCGCCTGTTTTAACCAGGCCCCCTGCGGTCCCGGTGATGTTGCCGCTGAAGGTGGCGTTCAGCCCGTTGGTATCGATCGTGGAAGTCGTCGCGGCAGTCAACGACATATCCACGCTTGTTGTGAGATCGCTGCCGGTCACCTGGATCGTGCCGCCGCCGAGATTAAACCTATAGCTGCCGCCCAACCCGTTATAACTCTCCCGCAACCCATTGCCGCCGACCTGGAGCACACCGCCGTCCAGATCGTATTCCCCTGTCCCGGCCCCCGAGAGATAGATCGTGCCGTTGTCCTGGAACGTGCCGCCGGTCTGCACGACCGTGCCGCTGCTCCCCTGGCCCACTGCAAGCGAGTCCGTCGTGATGGAATTGCTGCTCAGGATAAATTCGCCCCCAGCCGCCAGCGAGACAAACGCCCCGCTCCCTATATTCAATGTCCCCTGCGAGGAAACCGTGTCGCCCGTGGCCTGGTTGCGCCCCAGCACATAGAGCGCCGTCCCCATGATCAGCTCTCCGCTGCCGGAAATGTCATACGTCCCCGTGCCGCCGCGGTTGCCGATGCTCAATGCGGCGTCATCCGTGACGATTCCCCCGGTCTGCGTAAATGTCCCGCTACCTCCAAAATCACCGATGCGCAAACTGCCAATATCTCCCGCGCTACCCACCAGCGACGGGGCCTGGTCCCCGGGCAGAAAAATGGAACCTCCGCTCATGGTGTAGTTCCCGGTATTCCCGGTCAAATAACCGACACTCAGTTCGTAAGTGGTCAGCGACGACCCCGCGCCCTGGTTGACGTTGCCCTGCTCGATGTAAAACGACGCGATGTTATTATTCGCGGCGGTAAGAGTCAGATCGCCGGCGCCTACCTTGGTCAATCCGCCGTCTGTGCCACTCACAGTGCCGTTGAGCGTGGCGTCGAAGCTATTGGTATCCAGGTAGAGGCGTGTGTTGTCGGCGAGCGTGATGGTGATCCCGGTCGTCAAATCACTGCCGATCACCTGGATCATGCCGCCGCTCCCGCTGAGCACACCTGCGCCTGTGATCCCATTGGCTCCGCCCACTTGCAACGTGCCGGAGGAAATATTGTAGGTGCTGTTCGCCTGTGCCAGATCAAGCTGCCCACCCGAGATGGTTAGCAGCCCGCCGCTCTGGTTCACCGTGCCCGAGGATCCCGCGTTGTTCCCCAGTGTCAGTCCGTTTCCAAAGATCGCGGTGCCGCTCGTGAGATTGTAAACGCCGGTGCCGCTGTTGCCTATATAGATGGTCGCCGTGGAAGTCCCCGCCTGACTGGCATCCAGAAGTCCGCCGTTTTGATTGAGCGTGCCGGAGGTGCTGACGGAGTCGCCGAATGAGACGATGCCCGAATCGATGTTCAATGTGCCGGCGTCCAGCTCATAGACTCCGCTCCCGCCGGTGATGGTGGTCCCCGGGGCGGCACTCGCCAGGCTCCCGAACCAGACTCCTCCGTTGTTTCCGCCGTTGAAGGTCACGACTGTGCCCGCGCCGTTCTGGATGATCTTTCCGTTCGCGCCGACCGTTGCGCTATCCCCGTCTCCCGCGAGATTGTTTCCCGAGCCCACGCGCAACTGCCCGCCCGCGCCGAGGGTGAATGTGCCGCTTCCGGTGATATTTAAAAGGCCCTGCGTCGTCCCCGCCGTATCCCCCGCATCCTGGTTGAACCCGATGTAGATGGGGAATAACGTGCTGTTTGAGCCGGTCACCAGTTGGCCGCCGCTCAGGTTGTACGTGCCGTTTCCGTTATCCAGGCCGATATCGAAATTGCCGCCTGAGGTGACCACGCCGCTGGTCTGGTTCACGATTCCCTGGCCCGTGGTGCTGCCGCTGTTCACGATGTCACCGGCGGGGTTGCTGTTGCGACCCACGACCATGTAGGCGTAGTTCGACCCGCTGTCATTGACGTCAAAATTGAGATTGCCGGCGATGTTCAGCGTGCCGTTCCCATTGAGATCACCCACAAATATCTGTCCGAGGGCAACATTCAACGTGCCGCCCGAAAGGCCGAAGGTGCCTCCTCCCTCGACAAAAAGGGCCTGCGCAAAACTGGCCCCGGAGATCGTCAACACATCGCTCGGTCCAAGGTTCATCACCGCATCCGCGCCATTATTGACCGTGATGGTTCCGGCAGCGTTTGTGGTTCCCGTGAGCGTCACCGATGCGCCGGTATTGAAAAGGACGTTTGTGGAGGCATCGGGCACGCCGTTAGGACTCCAGTTGAGGGGATCCGCATACGAGCCTGAAGTATCGGCGTCTGTCCATGTGGTTTGCGCCTGGATGGTTCCCGCAAAGAGGAGAGTTAGAACGCTAACAATAGTCAGCCTGATGTTACTTATAGTCTGCCTGATGTTACTCATAGTCTGCCCAATGTTACCGATAGTCTTCATTTGATAATTACTTTCCGCATTCCCGGATAACTCCCGGCCATCGCTCATTTTGGATGATTTTATTTTCAAAAAATTGATAAACATGTTAGTTAGTTATCCGGTTTTCTTAGCCGCAGTTTAGCAGCAGGAAATGTGCTACGGCTGATAACTCCACGACAATATTGTAACATTGAGTTAGAAAGGGTTTTCAGTCGCGCCTGTTAAAAAATTGCAAGCGCAGGAAAATTGCCTGTCCGTTTTGTTGACAACGATTCCTCAACGTTATTTGAAAATTGATCGTTGCAGCGTCCGCTGTCCCCAGCGGATTTGCGCGTAGCCGCGCGCAACGCCATGCGCCGGGGACAGCGCTCTACCGCAGATCGCTTGTCGCTTCATCTACGAAGGTTTTCGTTGACAAACTACGAAATATTTCGTAGTTATGTTTCAACTATGAAACATTCGCCCCCCAAGCCCACCGATTCCGAGCTATCCGTTCTCCAGGTGCTCTGGCGCAACGGCCCCTCGACCGTGAAAGCCGTTCAGGAAGCCCTGGGCAAGGCAACCGGATACACCACCGCGCTCAAGTTCCTGCAAATCATGACGGAGAAAGGTCTCGTGCGGCGCAACGAATCCAAAAAAGCGCATGTTTACGAAGCCTGCAATTCCGAGGATGCGACCCAGCAACAACTGGTCTCCGGACTTCTCAAGAAGGCATTTGGCGGGTCGTCTTCCAAGCTCGTCATGCAGGCGCTTGCTTCCGAGCGCGCCACCCCTTCGGAACTGGAGGAAATCAAGAAACTCGTGCAGCAGCTCACAAGGGAGGCCAGGTGAACACGCTCCACAGCCTGTTTCAGCAACCCGCATTTCATCGGGCCGGCTGGGTGCTGGTTCACTTTCTATGGCAGGGCCTTGGGATTGCACTCCTGCTGGCTGTGGCACTACGCCTGTCGGCCCGTGCTTCCTCGCATTTTCGCTATCTCGTCATTTGCGGCGGGCTTCTGCTTTGCGGCATCGCGCCAGTGATCACTTGGACGCTTCTCGATCATCAGGCAGCACCGTTCCGCCTTTCTCCGGAGTCGGCGCAAGTCTCCGGGGGAACTGCAATTATCCCCAATGAATCGCGCATTGCGACTGTCCCAGCCATGCAAAACCCGGGGCCATCGGCAACGGCAAAAGCGGCAACCCCGTGGCGGCTCAATCGCCTGCAAAAGCTGGACGATCTGTTGCCCTACACAGTCGCGATCTGGTTCGCCGGGGTTTTGATACTCACCCTTCGCCTGATCCTGGGCGGCATGCAGTTACAGCGGTTGCGCCGCTCCGGCGTGACGATTCCCGACCCTGCCTGGCAGGAAAAATTCCGCGATCTTGTCCAGCGCATGCGCATAAGTCCGCCGGTGCGATTACTGCAATCGGCGCTCGTCGAGGTACCCACATTGATCGGCTGGCTGCGTCCCGTCATTCTGATTCCTGCCTCGGCCTTTACCGGACTCACCACCAGCCAGCTTGAATCAATCCTCGCCCACGAGCTCGCCCATGTCCGCCGTTGCGATTATCTGGTGAACCTTTTCCAGACCGCGGTTGAGACACTCCTTTTCTATAATCCCGCAGTCTGGTGGATCAGCCGCAAGCTGAGGGAAGAGCGGGAGAACTGCTGCGACGACATTGCGGTGGAAACCATACGCGACCGGGCGATCTACGCGAGTGCCCTCGCCACGTTGGAGGAAGCCCGGCGGCTTTCGCCTGCGCTGGCGGTCGCCGCCACGGGGGGATTGTTGCTCCAACGCATCAGACGCATCGCCGGCGTTGACCATCCGCCTGCCACATCCTGGACTCTTTGGGTCTTGATCCTCGGTTTTTTTGTCGCCTCGTGCCTGGCGCATACGAAAGCTGGCGCTCCTCCTGAAACACCGCCGCAACCGGTCCGCACCTATCTGCAAGTAACCTATATCGAAACTGAAACCCCGTTGCGGCAACAAGGGACGTTTCACAAGGGGTTCCCGGAGCATCTGGCAAAAAATCCCAAAAACAAGATCGTGAAACTGAATTCGTTCCCGCTCAAGGCCGGTATGAACACGTTCGAAGGGAGTGCCCCGCGCGGTATCAAGTTCAAGATCACGACCGACTGGCACGATACCCCGGGCGATAAACCGCACACGATCGACATCAAGGAGGAATGGGCGGACACAAATAACGCAACTGGCATCGAGATGAAACCGCCGGTTCTTACGAAAGACTATTATCTCCTCCCTGCGCCCTCCGAAAAAATTGCAAACTCAAATCTGTTGATCGGTTTCTTCACTCCGTCTGATGCCCTGCTCAAGGCCATTGATGATAACAGCATCACCTCAGTGAAAGAACTTTTGAACCAGGGGGCCGATCCGAACACCGCCGGCGAATGGAGCCCGAATGACAGGGAATTTCCTCTCGACCTCGCGGCCATGCGCGGTCATTCAGCCATCGTCAAACTTCTGCTCGACCGCGGCGCCACGAGCAAGCGGGCGCTGATCCTCGCGCTCCACAATGGCAACGCCGACTCAGTGAAATATTGCTGGGACCACGGTATGCGTTCTGTTTCGGAGCTTTGCTATGCAGTCAGCCAGGGCGCATCGGTTTCCGATCTGCAAAAAATGCTGGACCAGGGGCACGCCATTAACTCCCCGGAAGACCATGCAATTACGTCGCTGTGCCAGGCCGTGAAACTCCGCAGGATGGATCTCGTGGAATTCCTCGTTCAGCATGGCGCCGATGTGAACAAGGGTGGAGTCGCCGAGCCAGGCTGGCCGGATTTTGTCCTCGCGCCGCTGCCGCTGGCGGCGTCCGAAGGGGAGGATGAGATGGTGGATTATCTCCTCAAGCACGGGGCCACCGACACCTTCTATGCATTGTATCAAGCGGCTTACGAAAGTCGTGCGTACGAGATAGGCGAAAGCACCCGCAGCCAGGAGCATTATGATCGTGCGGCGAATCTGCTGATCGACGCCGGAGCCTTGAAAAAGATCAACCAGCAACAGACTGGGATCATTTTGAGCACTTCAATGGAATCAGCCACTGGAAAGGGGAACGCCGTCGTGCTCAAGATGCTGCTGGACGCGGGACTCAGCGCCAGAACTCCCATTCCGATGGCATTGTCTAACGGAAAGAAAGCCACGGTCATCGACTTCTATAGCGATCGCTACCGGCAATACGAAAAGAGCGGCAAAAGCTTCGAGATCAAACAAGCCCCCGATCTTAAACAGATGCTCGACCTGCTGGAGAAAGCGGATGCCAATTCGAAGCCAGGCCCGGCGGGAACACAGCAACCCCTGCCTGAACAACAGCCGTCAAAAACCTCCCAAGACACCGTAACCAAGCCGGAAACATACTCGGAGCGCATATTATCCGCAGCCCGCGCTGAAGACGGCTCGCTCATTCAAAAAGTTATCACCGAACCGAGACCCGCAAGTTACGCCCCGTCAAATCTCTTGAACGCGGATACAAGCCTGCCCGATCCTTTTGCCAATGGGCGACCGGTTCGTATCGATGGTGTGCGTGTCCGTCTCGATTTCCTCATAGGTCCTGTTCATATGGATTATGGAATGCCTAGGCCAAACTTCAATGATCACCTGGATGCTCCTGGACCCGGCTACCGCGAACGAAAAACGCAGCCTTCAATAAAGGATTGGAACATTCCGCCTAAGTCGCAGGCTTGACCGAGTGTGTCGTTAAAATTATTATGGAAGACTCGCTGTGATCGTCGGGGGAGGATACGGTCGGCACTACTACTGGCGCTGATTGTATGAAAATAATCCGGAACGGTTTTATGACAAAGTT
>JBAVPB010000211.1:0-11372 GCA_049692655.1 Chthoniobacteraceae bacterium
GCTCACATCTTTTCAGGCTGCCCGTCACTTCCGGGAGTGGCGAAATCACAGGGTTGGTGAATGTTTTCGAAGTCTTGCTCGACCGCAAGGACGATGGAAAACCGGTGGGGGCCTATGCGCGCCGCATCGTTACCGTGGCGCCTGATGAGCCAGCCTACAGCGTCATCCGCAAGCTGCGGGCTGCCCGGGGGCATCTGGCATCTGTGCGTGACAAAAACGGCGCCACGATCGGAATTGTAAGCTTGGAAGAGTTGATAAAGCGCCTTGTTGGAGTCCCGTCTTCATAATTCATCTTTACCTCCTGCTTGCTAGAGGAACATTCGTTTGCTTGATTAAAAGTTGATATGTCCACAGAAACACCAGCTCATTCGGTTTATTCGCGTAAAAACCCTTTTCCCTCGAAGCTTCTTGTCAATCGCAGGTTGACCCTCGATGGCTCTGAAAAGGATACGCGGCATTTTGAACTCTCGCTGGAAGGCTCCGGCCTGGTTTACGAAACCGGGGACTCACTGGGTGTGGTGCCTTCCAATTGCCCGGAACTGGTGCAGGAGATCATCCATGCTCTTCATGTAAATGGGGACGAAATCGTGCCGGGAAATGACGGAACTCCCAAGGCCCTGCGGCAGGCGCTTTTGACCGACTACCAGATTACACAGCCCTCAAAACAATTCATCCATGCAATCGTGGAGCGCGGGGGCGAGGCAGCATCGTTCTTGCGGGAGCTTCAGGATCCGTTGCGCAAGGGAGATCTGGAAGATTATCTCTGGGGTATGGAGTACATCGATTTTCTGGTGAGCCACCAGGCGGTGGGATTTACCCCGGAGGAGTTTGTGAGGCTCCTGCGCAAACTCCAGCCGAGACTCTATTCCATCGCCTCCAGCCAGAAGGCAAGTCCGGATGCTGTGCATCTTACTGTCGCCATCGTCACCTATGAATCCCATGGCCGCAATCGCAAGGGAGTCACGACCACATTCCTTGCCGATCGTGTTGATGAGGCTGCCCGGGTGCCCATATTTGTCCATTCTGCAAAAGGGTTCCGCTTGCCGGAGGATGGAAATACACCGGTCATCATGGTCGGGCCCGGCACAGGCGTGGCGCCGTTCCGCGCTTATTTGCAGGAAAGAAAAGCGACTGGGGCCAGGGGCAAAAACTGGCTCTTCTTCGGTGAACAGCGCAGGAAGAGCGATTACCTCTACGGCGAAGAATTCGAAGCCCTGAAAGCCGAAGGCATCCTGACGCGCCTGGACACTGCGTTTTCACGCGACCAAACCCAAAAAATCTACGTGCAGCATCGTATGCTGGAAAATGCAGCGGGAATCTGGCAATGGCTGGAGGAAGGAGCCCATTTCTTTGTCTGCGGCGATGCAAAACGCATGGCGAAGGATGTCGATGCCGCGCTTTCCACCATCATCGAAAAAGAAGGCGGCAAAACGCCGGAGGAAGCAGCGGAGTACGTGGAGAATTTGAAAAAAACAAAACGCTATAAGAGGGATGTTTACTAGGAAGCCGGAACAAAGTCCTCACTCTCTATTGTTTACACTGAATAATCGCATTTATAGCGCGGATGCTTGACAAAGATAATTTTCTGTGCAATATTGTTGTTAACAAATAACGCACTATAAATATTTCGTCCCGAACTTTTGCTTTTAACTCAATTTCCGCGCCGGCGAAGCCAAGCTTCAGCCTAATCTGTGTAAATCTGTGGACAAACCTCTTCCAGATCCAACTCCAAACGAAGCGGACTCCCAGAGTAATCCAAGCTAATCCAACCAAATCCAATGTAAAAAATGAACTCAATCCCCGAAACTTCATTCAACATTGGATGTTCAATGTTGGAACTTCCTCCCTCTTTGCGTCCTTCGCGGTTAACCCGCCTCAATCCTTCCCCAAAAAACGTCAAGCCCAGTCAAGGCGCGCCAGTGTAAAAACGACGCCCATGAAACATAAAACTCTAAAAAAACACAGAACCATGAACGAACCCAAGACCGGGTTGGTACCGGTGTTTCTGGCATTGCAAAACCCATTGTAAACCCTATTCTGGGGATACCCCACGTCTGTAAGTTATAAAGTTCTTGAACCTGAAGACCGATAATTCTTCGCAAAGCCGCGCCACACAGGGTGCGTGTTCACCTGTTGGTGGTCGCATGATGTTTTATGCGATGTTGTTTCTGCTGGCTATCAACGCGACGGGATTTTCCGTGGTGCTGTTTGCACTCCCGGCAGCCTCGACGACGCTGGTCGTGCTGCTGATCTTGGTGTTTTTGGCATCCGCTTTGCCCCTGGCGGTCATTGGCTGGCTCTTTTGCCGCATGATCAATTCCGCAAATACGGTTTCGCAAGCCACGGGCTCTCTTGCCACTGGCCCGCTGACCGATATGAGTGCAGCCCTTCAAGCATGGAGCACGGGCGATATTGAGCATACGTTTCAGCAACCTGTCCCGTCTGCGATCACTGCACGTTCCCATGGCGAAATCGCCGGGCTTATCGAAAATTTCAACAAATTGCAGCAGACAGTGGAGGGCGCTTTTCCTGCCGTCACGACACTTCACGAGGTATTGCGGGCCGCGCATGCGGAACTATGGCAGGCCAATGATCTTCTCCAGGCGGAACAGGCCTCGCGCCTTCAGGCGGTGGAGGAACTCCGCAATCTGCAAAGACAACTGGAGACGCAGGCCGGGGAAGGCACTGACCGGTTAAGCCAGGTCAAGGAGCGGCTTGAAAAGGAGCTTGCCGAACATCAATCCGCCCTCGATGCCATACAGAGATGGGAGCAGGTTTTTAAAAACCTCGGCTTGGGCATGGCGACCATTAATAGTTCAAGCGATACATTGCTTGCTGTAAATACTGCCTTCGCCGAAATGCACGGTTATCATTCGCAAGAGCTGATCGGACAGTCACTGGAAAAACTTGTTGCTCCCGAATCGCAACCGGATCTTGCGGCGCATGCGAAAAATGCCGGCCAAAAGAAAAATTATACTTACGAATCCACCCACATCAGGCGGGACGGCACGTCATTTCCCGTCCTGGCTACCAGCATCCCTGTCATGGATGCAAACGGGGCCGTCCTGTATCGAGCTGTAAATTTTCAGGATGTTGGAGACCGCAGGAAGGTGGAGGAATCGTTGAAACTGGCGAAGGAAGAAGCCGAAAAGGCGATTCGTGCCAGAACTCAATTTTTGTCCCGTATGAGCCACGAGTTGAGGACTCCGCTGAATGTCATCCTCGGCTTCAGCCAGCTCCTCGAAATGAACCTTGCTGACCCGGAACATCATGACAGTGTTCAGCACATCCTGAAGGCAGGAAAGCACCTTCTCTCTCTTATCAACGAGGTGTTGGATATCTCCCGCATCGAGGCGGATAAACTCTCGCTTTCACTCCAGGTCGTTCCAGTGGGAGAGGCGATGCTTTCAGCGATGGCTTTGGTGCGTCCCATGGCTTTGCAAAGGCACATCGAGTTCGTTGACCAATTGAACAGTCGCGGCGTAAAGCATGTGATCGCCGACAACCAGCGGCTCCAGCAGGTTTTTCTCAACCTCCTTTCCAATGCCGTCAAATACAACAAGGCAAACGGTCGGGTGACAGTCTGGTGTTCCGAGCGCGCGGATAACAAACTTGCAGTCAGCGTGACCGATACGGGGAGCGGTATCCCTGCGGAAAAGTTATCCCAGCTTTTCACCCCGTTTGAACGATTGGGTGCGGACGAGGTGGGCATCGAGGGCACGGGGCTGGGTCTTGCATTGTCGAAACGCCTCGTCGAGCTCATGGATGGAACGCTGGAGGTTTCCAGCATTCCCGGGGAGGGTAGCACGTTTTCTGTGGCGTTGCCGATGGCGTCGAGCCCGGTCCAAAAGCTTGGACGCCTTGCCGATGAACGCCTCACCTCCGGGGAGAAATCGGCGCTCTCAGCCACCTGCAAGCTGCTCTATATCGAGGAAGATATGTCAAATGTGCGGCTGGTTGAAAAGCTGCTCAAGCCTTACCATAAAATCGGGCTGATCTTTGCACAGGATGGTTGGCAAGGGTTGGCAATAGCTGGCAAGCAGTTGCCGGACATGATTCTTCTGGACCTGGATTTTCCGGATGCCGAGGGTGAAAAAGTGCTTCAAAAATTGCGCGAACAACCGGAAACGGAGCAAATTCCCGTGGTGGTCATCAGCGCCGATACCAAGCCGAAGCGGATCGAGCAAATGCTCAGGCTTGGTGCATCTCATTATCTGGTAAAGCCGATTGATGTGAACAAACTGCTTGTGGTGATCGGCGAGAATATCAAGATCAAGGAAAATCTCACCCTGTAGGAAGCCGGGAATACGGACGGGAGATTTGCCCGGCGGCTGCATCCGCGTATAATCATGGAAGATCAAACCCATGCAAGACGACACACCGTTTGAAGACCTGCCCGGCGACGAGGGGCTTTCAGCCTCCGATTTGCTCGAGCGCATGATCGCCTCTTTTCCGCCGGGACACGTCCTGCGCGCGGAACTGTTGGAAATTCGCAGGGCTGTGGGTGAGCAGGATGAAATGATTTTTGAAGCCCGCCAGGCCATCGAGAAAATGGAGCAGATCATCAAGAAGGTGACATCCCCAGCGAACCGTATCGGCACATTTTTAAACAGCAACGGCAAGGAGACGGCGCAGATCGTGGTCGGCGGTTCGGATTATTACTGCAACGTCGATCCGCGTGTGCCGCTGGCGCGTCTTAAAAAAGGAATGCGTGTGCTGGTGAATGAGGCCTACGTCATAGTCGGCGAACTTGGCTACGATACAGGCGGCCCTGTGACCAAGGTCACGGAGGTCATCGGCAATGACCGGTTGCGCGTTGGCACCGAGCACGGCACGCAATCCATTGTGATCCAGAGGGGGGCGAATTTGTTGAAGGAAACCCTCAAAAGCGGGGATGAGGTGAGGGTCGATTCCAATTACCGCGTGGCCATAGAAATCCTGTCCCGGCCGCATTCCGAGGAGTACTACCTGGACACAGTGCCCGATCTGCCATGGGAAAAAGTGGGGGGCCAGCAGGAGGCCTTGCAGGCGATTCAGGATGCCATCGAGCTGCCATTACTGCACGCCGATCTGTTCTCAAAATTCCAGCACCAAACTCCAAAGGGTTTCCTCCTGTATGGGCCGCCCGGCTGCGGCAAAACCCTGATAGGCAAGGCCACCGCATACAATCTCACTGCAAAATTAAAAGAGCAGACGGGTAGCGAGATGCGCGAGTATTTCATGCATATCAAGGGGCCGGAGATTCTCAATATGTGGGTCGGGGAGTCGGAGCGGATGGTGCGTGAAATTTTTGCGACTGCCCGTGAAAAACGCAAGGAAGGCTTTATGCCCTTCCTGTTTATTGATGAAGCGGAAAGCATCCTGGGCACCCGCCGTGCATCCCGCCATTCCAGCATTTTGTCCACCCTGGTCCCGATGTTTTGCACGGAGATGGATGGCATCGATTCACTCAATGAAGTCGTCATCATCCTTGCCTCAAACCGGGCCGATTTGATCGATCCCGCCATCCTGCGTCCGGGCCGGATTGACCGGAAAATCAAGGTCAACCGCCCTGACCGGAACGGCGCACAGGACATTTACAAAATTTATCTCACGCAAGGCCTGCCATACGATCCTGCTTTGGTGAAAGCGGCTGGCGGAGTGCCGCAGGCCATCGATGGGTTGGTGGAAAATGTGATCGATTTGCAGTTCTCCAAACGAGAGGAAAACAAATTCATCGAAGTCACTCTCCGCAGCGGGCGCAAGGAGACGCTCTATCGCGGAGATCTGGTCAGCGGCGCCATCATCGCCTCCATTGTTGAGCGGGCGAAAAGCCTCGCCATCAAACGCTCCATCGCCCTTGCCGGCGTGGGAGATAAACAGGGGGAAGAGCAGGGGATCAGCGAGAGCGACCTCGCGCTTTCGCTGGAAGCCGAATATGCCGAGAACGATATCTTCCCACCCACCGACATCACGGAGGACTGGCTCAAGTTGATCGATTACGATGCGGAAAATGTGGTCAAGATTTCACCAGTCCGCGCAACATCGAAAACCAAATTGCCTGCTGCCGGGCATGTGATTTGACCGATGAATCGCGTTTTTGGCATCGAGACGGAATACGGCATCACCGTTGACGGGGTGGAAAATCTCGACGTGGTGCATGAGTCCATCGAGATCGTGAGAAGCTATACCGAGAGCGGTTCCTCGATGAAATGGAATTACCAGCTCGAAGATCCGCACAAGGATGCCCGTGGTGGCAGAGCGGCTGAGCTTTTGCAGGATACCGACGAGGCTGCATATTTCGAAATCGACAAGAAACGGAAGCTCAGCTTCGAGGAGATAAAAAGCGACCTGGTGTTAAGCAACGGCGCGCGGTTTTACAACGATCACGCCCATCCCGAATACTCCACTCCTGAGTGCAGCACACTCCGCGAGGTGGTGGCGCAGGACAAAGCCGGGGAACAAATTCTGGAAGGATGCGCAGTCCGTCGCAACCAGAAGCTGCCAGAGGGGCGGGAGGTCCGGCTCTACAAAAACAACACCGATTTCGTGGGCCACAGCTACGGATGTCATGATAACTACCTCATGCGCCGGGATGTGCCATGGGATCGTATTGTGCGCGATGTGGTGCCGTTTCTGGTAACAAGGCAGATTTTCGCCGGCGCGGGCAAGATGGGTGTGGAGACCGAGGAGAATTTTGTCCAGCCGGGGGTGTTCCAGATTTCCCAGCGATCCGATTTTTTCCAGGTGCTTGTGAGTATCGATACGATGAACCGCCGCCCCATCGTGAATACACGGGACGAACCGCACGCCGATGCCGCCAAATACCGGCGGTTTCATGTGATCATCGGCGACTCCAACATGAGCGAGATCGCGATTGCGCTGAAAATCGGGACGACCGCACTCGTGCTGGACTTGATAGAGCAGGGGAAGGCGCCTCAACTCGAGCTCGCGAATCCCATCGAAGCCGCAAAATCAATCAGCCGCGACCAGACTTACGCGTGGATCATTGAATTGAAGGACGGGCGCAAGATTTCAGCCATCGATATCCAGCGGCTTTATCTCGACGCCGCGGAGCGTCATTGTGATCGCGATGAAGAAACCGCATGGCTCCTGCACGAGTGGAAAAATGTGCTCGATGATTTGCAGCGGGACGTCATGCAATGCCGGGACCGTATCGACTGGGTCGCCAAGAAATTCCTGCTCACCGAATTCCGCGAAAGCGAAGGGCTGGATCGGTCCGACCCCTGGCTGCAATCCATCGACCTCGAATATCATAATGTCTCCACGGAACAGGGCCTGTACTATGAGCTGGTCCGCAGCGGGCAGATGCGCCAGTTCGTCTCTGCGGATGAAATAAAGACGGCCGTGCATCATCCTCCGGAAACCACCCGTGCCTTTTTCCGTGGCCGCGCCGTGGCCCGTTTTAAACGTGAGATTGCCGCCATCCAGTGGGATCAGGTGGTTTTCAAAGGCCCGGCAGGGTTGGTTACGGTGGATTTGAACCATGCATTTGCAGACGACCGTCTGGAGCGCTGGAATCAATTGATGCGCGATGCCGTGGATTTCGACTCGTTCATTAAAGCGGCGCAGTAACGGAAGCGTGCAGCCCCACGTCTTCCACATTTGGAGGCTGAAAAACTTTGCTTTTTACGGTGAATCATGGTTTCTCATCAACCATTGACGTTTCAAGTCTCATGAAAATATTTGTTGTCATCTCCTTGAGCCTTCTTGCCGCTCTGGAGATGCTTCTCGCCCCGGCTGCAGGTGCTCAGGATGCTTATCAGGAGCCAAATCTGGCCAAGCCGGTTTTTGATGTCACCAAGTGCAGCCTTACGCCGGAGGAGCGTGCCCGGCTCGCCACAAACCTCGCGGTTTTCGTGAAAAACATGCCTGATACGACTCCCAATAGAATGGCTTTCGCGGAGAAGGCACTTGGGATTGCGCTCCTGCTCGACCCCGAAAACAGGACTGCGACGATCGCCAATGGACAGCTAAGTCACGCCCAGAAATTGTCCAAGGCTTCGCCTGCGGCCGACCCCGCGCTCATCGCCACGGAATTGCAGATAAAAGTCCGGGATTTGAAGAAAGCGGGAGGCGCTGATAATTTAACTGTAGCCGGTTATTTGCTCGAACTCGCATTTGGAATTAACCCCACCGACGAGGATGTGCTGTACGACATGGAACTGCTCAAGCGATCAGGAGTAAAAGTGGACTGGTCTTTTGCAGGACAGCCAATATCCTCTGCGACACCACCACCGGCCTCTATACCTTCACCGTCCCCGATCGTTACCGGCAGCGCATCCGCGCCCGGTGAAAGGCCCTCCTATTATCCTCCCCTCTATGTTGGGCCATACGTGCCGCAAAACGCTTATTACCGCAGGCATCCCCGAAATGCCCCGGAAGAAAGCCCGACTCCCGACCCTGCGGCCAATCCCCATTTTCCGCTCAACACCACAGCGCAGGATGGAGCCACCCCCGCCAAAGTGGCCCTGAGCCAATCCTCGGTAAAAGGGATTCTGGTCCGCACATTGGATAACGGCAGGGAAATGGCGGGCGCCTACCAGATCATTGCAAACGTGCAGCCGATTGAATCCAGCGAGTGCACCATGGCGCAGCATGTGGGCAAGGAAATGAGCATCGCCTTCAATGAGGCCTGCCGCGTTTTACAGACCCGGTATCCGGCGGTCCAAGCAGGCAAGCAAATCATGCTCAGCTTCCAGGACAAATACAGCGAAAAGGACGGCGGCTCCGCCGGCACCGCATTCACGCTGTTGATGCTTTCGATTTATAGCGGGATGCACTTCGACCCGGATGTGGCAGTCACCGGCGATATCACCGTGGATGGAAAGGTGGGCGCCGTGGGGGCGATTCCCGCCAAAATTCGCGGCGCCATGCTGGATAATTGCAAAGCCGTCTCCATCCCCGTGAGCAACAGCGGCGACGTGGCTGACATGGTTTTACTGTATCCACCGGACACGATTTGGAAAATACAAATCCTCACCGCCGCCACCGTCGATGAAGCGATCAGCAATACGCGCGCGGACAGGCCGGCAAACCTCACCCAGGCGATGCAGCTCTTTACCCAGGTGCAGCAATATTTGCCAGCCGCCCCCGCTTCTTATCTTAATAATCCCGCCATTCAAAAAATGCTGGTGGAAGTGCTGAGACTGGCCCCGAATCATCTGTCCGCCCGGTTTATGCTGGACCAGGCGGCAGGGAAGGCGCCGCGTAATTTCAGCCTGAATGCGTCGCTCGACGAGATTTTCATCGCGGCGGCCCCGGTGCTGCAGGCCAAGGACGATGTTTATATTGAATGCGACAAAAGCGCCTACAGCTCTGTGCAGGGGAAGCTGGGCGAACTCCAGTTCAAGATCGATCAGAAAGCCGTTGATGTTTGCAATGCCCTCTCTGAATTTCTAAAATCCAAGGAAATGTGGGAAACCACAGCCAACCACAGCCACAATCTCAAGACGCAGATCGAAAAGGACCAAGCCAGCCTCCGAACAGCCGTCGAACAAATAAAGCAGGACTCCGCCGCGCTCGAATTGCTTCGCCAGAGCAATGAATAACGCCATGAAAATTGCGCCCCTTATTCTTATATTTGTCCTGATGATGCTTGGCCGGTCATCGGTGGTCGGGCAGACGTCACTGGATCAAAAGTCAAGCGGGGCAAAACTGGTCAGTGATGATTTGACACTGAAGCCACCCCCATTCTGGATGAACTATCAGGGGAAAATTTATCAAAACATGGAGCTGACAGGCGTCGAGGGGGATGTCGCGGTCTTCAGCACCACGGCAGGCCCGTTACGCATCAAGTGGAGCGAAGCACCCTCAAATCTGCACGATCGTTTTTACAGGGACTTCCTCGCATTATCGGCAAAAGCAGCAGCAGCCGCCGCACACCTAGCCGCGCAGATCGCCTATGGACAAGGCATAGCCCCAGGAACCGTGATACAAGTCAACGGCACTGTGGTCCAAAAAATCCCCGATGGCCTGCTCATTGTTTATGACAAGCAGCCCGCGCTTTTGTGTGGCCACCCGGACGAAGCCTCGCTCGCGGAAAATTCCCCCGTCACCGCGTCTGCCGTCTTTGTGAACTGGTTCCGGTACATGACCACCGGCGGAGAGGTAGCCATGGTCCGCAGGCTCAAGGTGGCGCAACCCGCTCCTCAATAAATGGCTGCCACAGCCATTTTACGATTGTTCCACCCTGTAAATAAGCCTGCCATTGGGCCGTGTATTTGATATATTCCGGCCATGAGTAAATTTTTCGTCGCCATTTGCTCGCTGCTTTTGCTGCTTTCCATGGCTGTGCATGCAGCGGAGCAGGGGGAGATCGTGGTCATTCCGCTCAAGGGCGAGGTGTCCCAGGCCCAGTTTTTTTTCCTCCGTCGCGCGCTCAAGACTGCGGAGCATGAAAAAGCCTCCGCCGTGATATTGGACATGGAAACCTACGGCGGGGAAGTGTTCGCAGCCATCGACATGATGGATGCCCTGATGAAGAGCGACGTGCCGACCTACACCTTTGTGGATGACAAGGCGATTTCCGCCGGGGCATTGATTGCGGTCGCCACGGGCAAAATTTACATGGCCCCTACCGCGGTGATTGGCGCATCCGCCCCGGTATCCTCCGGCGGCGAGGATCTGCCTTCCACGATGAAGGACAAAACCGTCTCCGCAATCTCCGCCATCGTGCGCGCCGCATCGCAAAAGAATGATCACAACGCCGAACTGGTCGAGGCCTTCATCAACAAGGAAAAGGAAATTAAAATCGGCGACACGGTCATTAACGCCAAGGGCTCCCTGCTCACACTGAGCGCGCAGGAAGCCTCCCGGGTTTTTAATGGCAAGCCGTTGCTGGCCGCGGGTATCGCCGATTCCATCGAGGACCTAGTTAAAAAAGAAAAACTGAAAGGCACCCTGCGCACCATTTCGCCAACTGGTTTCGAGACACTGGCGTTCTGGATCACAACCCTGGCGCCCCTCTTCCTGCTATGCGGTATTCTCGGCGCCTATCTGGAGATCAAGTTTCACGGCACATTGATCCCCGGCATCATTGCAGCGATCTGCTTTGCCATATTCTTCACCGGACACTACATCGCCGGTCTCGCGGGTTGGGAAGTCTTCGTGGTATTTTTCATCGGCATGTTGCTGGTCATCAGCGAGGTCGCCATCCATCCCGGCACGATCCTGCCCGGGCTTGCCGGGCTGGTTTTGATGGTTGGTTCCATTTTATGGGCGATGGTGGACCATTACCCCGACCAGCCTCTCATTCCGAGTGGCGAGATGTTGAAACTCCCCATCGTCAATCTCGGCGGCGCCATCCTTGTCAGCGTCCTGCTCATCCTTTTGCTTGGGAAATTTCTTCCGAAAACAACGTTTTACAATCG
>JBAVPB010000212.1:0-25518 GCA_049692655.1 Chthoniobacteraceae bacterium
GGCGTGTTGCAGCATGATGCACGAGGGCCACGCGAGGTAGTGAAGCAGGACGCCCGGGGAGAACACAAAAAAGACCGCCCAACTGTAACTGAGCGTCGCGAAAATGGAATCCGGCCCCAGCCGCGAACGCCGCCATGCGACGATGAGAATGCCCGTGACGACGACGACTTTCAGCGCAGTCATGATTTCATTCTGCATGGGATCCAGGCCATAAAATGCGACCAGGTGGAACTGTCTTGCAGGGAATATGTGCAGCCAGTAAGTGATGCCCCATATCCCCCAGTAGCTGCCGTATCCGAAAACATTGTGAAGAAAGACCCCCGGGTACTGGAGGAGCGGAGTGAGCCATACCGCAAAAAGCAGGCCGTTTGTGATGACAAAAAAGCGGAGTCCCCTGCCGTGCTGCAGCCAGTAAAAGAAAAAGACGGGACTGAGAATGAGCGGCGCGATTTTGACATGCACGGCGAAAGCATAGAAAATCGCGCAGATATCGACGCGGCCCCTGAAGCAATGGTAGGCGGCCAGAAATACGAACATGGCGATGACCGAGTCGAAATTTCCATGGTAACCGGAGACCATGAAGGAGACGGGATTCAGCGCGAACAAACAAATCCACACCGTGGAGATACGGCCTTCCGAGTATTTCGCGGCGAACCTCCAGAACATGAGCGAGGTGACCACATCCGCAGCGATGCCGGGCAGGCGCAGGAGCAGCGGAAAATACCACGAAAAGGTATTTGAGAGCCAATAGATGCCGATCAATATGATACTGAGGACCGGGGTGTGATTGTAATAATCCGTGGCCCTGTAAGTGGCCTCCAGGCCGTTTTCGTAAAGTGCCTGGCCGTACATCTGGAAGAGCCCGGTGTCATTCGTGCCGTAGGTGGTGGAGGCGCAGTAGATTTTCAGGATCGTTGCGAGCGCGATCGAGGCGATGATGATCCACCGGGCGCGGGGGCTTGATGATGACATTGGTGTTTGCCTAGTCCTTTCGCTTCAAAAGTGAAATAAAAAAAATGAGCGTGAACGAAATCGCAAGCAGGGTAAGCGCGTAGGCCTCGGCGAGCGAATAGTTCAGCTTTTGCATTTCATCGTAGAGCGCGATGGATGCCACTTTTGTCTGCCCGGGAATGCTGCCGCCGAGCATGAGCACGATGCCGAACTCCCCCACGGTGTGCGCGAAACTCAGCACGATCCCGACCATGATCCCCCGCCACGCGAGAGGGAGATTCACATTGCGAAATATCTGCCAGGTGCTGGCCCCCTCGACTTTTGCGGCCTCCACGTAAAGATCCGGCACCGAGCGCAGCGCTGCCTGGAATGGCTGCAAGGCAAACGGCAGGCTGTAAATAATAGATCCCACCACGAGCCCGGAAAAACTGAATGCGAGCGTGTGTCCTGTCACTGCTTTCCACAGCGCCCCCGGCGCGTGCTGCGGGGCAAAGATCACCAGCAGGTAGAAGCCGATCACCGTGGGCGGCAGCACGATCGGCATTGTCACGAGCGTCTCGATGAAAATAATACCGCGCCATCTGCTCCTGTTCAGCCAGTGCGCGATCGGCAAGCCCAGCACCATCAGTAAAAGCGTGGAGACAAACGCGAGCCGGAGCGTGAGGAACACCGATTCCCAAAACTCGGGCGTCATTTGCGACCACACGACTGCGGCCTCGCTCATGGCGCGGGTTTATTGAGCCGGAATCCGTAACGGTCGAAAATTTTCCGCGCCACGTCACTGCGGAGGAATTCCAGATAAGCGCGCGCGAGCGGTTTGGCACTGCCGGCAGTAGTAAGCACCGCCCCCTGCTCCAGCGGCGGATAGCTCTCCTGCGGGATCACATAATAGCGCGCCTGCTTTTCCGCCTTGGGATCGATTACCAGCGAGAGCGCCACGATGCCGGCATCCGCGTTTCCGCTTTGCACGAATTGCGCGGTCTGGGAGATGTTTTCACCGATCACGATGCGGTCTTTCACAGTGTCCCACAGCCCGTAATGTTCCAGTGCCGCCTT
The DNA here is from genome assembly GCA_049692655.1 of Chthoniobacteraceae bacterium. Classification (GTDB taxonomy): domain Bacteria; phylum Verrucomicrobiota; class Verrucomicrobiia; order Chthoniobacterales; family Chthoniobacteraceae; genus DASZPK01. The sequence continues at coordinate 2,008 of JBAVPB010000212.1, forward strand.
TGCCGCGCGGCCATAGGGGGCATGGTCGGGATTTGCGATGGCGATTTTTTTGACTAGTGCGGTGTCTTTCAGAATATCGAGCCCCTTGGTGACATCGATTTTTTCATTGGCGCTCAAAAGCACAATCTGCCCCACGGCATAGAGCGTGATGCTCTGCTTGTCAGCGAAACCGGCATCGGCAAGCTGTTTGGGGTAGCTCATGTCCGCCGAGAGGAAAATATCGTATGGCGCGCCGTTCTTGATTTGCGCGCAGAAATTTCCCGAGGAGCCGGTCGATACCTTTGGAACAGCGTCAGGGTGTTCCTTTACAAACGCGTCGTTCAATTCCACGAGGCATCGTGTGAGATCGGCTGCTGCTGCGATGGAAATGTCGTCGCCGCAAACGAGGGAAGGCATTGCCATGGCGACGACCACGGGCAGCATGAGGAGGAGGCGCGGGAAGTTCATGTCTCTCTTTACCACGAATCGACCTTGATTTTCCGCAATTATTTTACGTGCTGGTTTTTAGGGGGACAATGTTTACATTTGTTTGACGGTCTGGCATCCACCGCCGTCCCTTGACACGATGGCCTTAGTAATGAAAAGTACCTCAATCCCTCAGTTTGGATGGCTATGAATGTTACCCTTTCCATCGATGGTGCGTCGTCTGAAGCGCACTCAGGGAGTTCCCTCATCGATCTGCTCAACAGCATCCATGCCGAAGTCCCCCAGGTTTGCTACCATCCCCAGCTCGGTCCGATCCAGACTTGCGATACCTGCATGGTCGAGGTGAATGGAACACTCGTGCGCGCATGCGGCACGAAGGTGGCTGACGGCATGGTGGTCTCAACGAAAGCGCCAGCGGCGATCGCGGCGCAGCATGAGGCCTTTGACCGCATCCTGGGAAACCATCTCCTTTACTGCACTGTATGCGATAACAACAACGGAAACTGCACCGTGCATAACACTACGAAACAACTCGCGGTGGAGCACCAGAAAATCCCCTTCAAGCCAAAGCCGTATCCGGTGGACAGCACAAATCCGTTCTACCGCTACGATCCCGACCAGTGCATCCTTTGCGGGCGATGCGTGGAGGCCTGCCAGAACCTGCAGGTCAACGAAACTCTCTCGATCAACTGGGAAACACCCCGCCCGCGCGTGTTGTGGGACGGGGGCTCGACGATCGGGGAATCGAGCTGCGTCTCATGTGGCCATTGCGTCACCGTCTGTCCGTGCAATGCGCTCATGGAAAAAAGTATGATCGGCGAGGCTGGATTCCTCACCGATCTCTCTAAACCGGCCTTGAACGGCATGATCGACATCGTGAAAGGCATCGAACCCGAGGTCGGTTACGGAAAAATCCTCGAGCTTTCCGAGATGGAGTCCGCGATGCGCGAAGGACGCATCCGCCGCACGAAGACGGTCTGCACTTACTGCGGCGTCGGTTGCAGTTTCGATATCTGGACAAAGGACCGCCACATCCTGAAAGTGGAACCCGCCGCCGGCGCGGCCAATGGTGTTTCCACCTGCGTGAAAGGAAAATTCGGCTGGGACTATGTGAACAGCCCCGAACGCCTTACGAAACCACTCATCCGCGAAGGCGACGAATTCCGCGAAGCGACATGGGATGAGGCGCTCGACCTCGTCGCTCGGAAATTCGCGGAGATCAAACAAAAGACCGGTCCCGACTCACTGGCGTTCATCTCCTCCTCGAAATGCACGAACGAGGAAAGCTACCTCATGCAAAAGCTGGCGCGGGCCGTCGTGGGCACAAACAACATGGATAACTGCTCCCGCTACTGCCAGGCCCCGGCCACCACCGGCCTCTTCCGCACGGTGGGCTACGGCGGGGATTCCGGTTCCATTTCCGACATCGAGCAGTCCGAGCTCGTTGTCATAGTCGGCAGCAATACGGCAGAGAGTCATCCGGTGCTGGCCACGCGCGTGAAGCGGTCGCACAAATTGCGCGGGCAAAAATTGATAGTCTCTGATCTGCGCGAGCATGAGATGGCGACGCGCGCGGATATTTTCATGCGCCCGCATCCCGGCACCGATCTCATCTGGCTTTCGGCGATGAGCCGCTACCTGTTCGATCACGGCCTTGCGAAGACGGAGTTTCTCGACCAGTGGGTGAACGGCGTGGATGACTACAAAAAGAGTCTCGAACCCTTTACTATGGAGTATGCGGCACAGGCCACCGGCATTCCTCTTGAAACGCTGGAAAAAGTGGCGGACACCATCGCGAAAGCCGGCAGCATGTGCATCCTCTGGGCGATGGGCGTGACACAGCATGTCATGGGCTCCGACACCTCCACCGCCATCTCGAATCTGCTGCTCGTCTCGGGAAATTACATGCGGCCCGGTACCGGCGCCTATCCGTTGCGCGGGCATAACAATGTGCAGGGAGCCAGCGACCACGGCGCCATGCCGAATAATTTCACCGGCTATCAATCGGTCGAGGACCCGGAGATCCGCGCACGTTTTGAAAAAGCATGGAACGTAAGACTCCCGCCCAAAAAGGGCCTCGATAACCACCAGATGATTGACGCCATTTACGACGGCAAGCTCCATGCCATGTACCTTTTTGGTGAGGAGATCACGCTCGTGGATTCCAACTCCAATTACGTGGGCGAAGGCCTGTCTAAGCTCGATTTCTTCGTCGTGCAGGACATTTTTTTCAGCAATACCTGCAAATATGCGGATGTCATTTTTCCCGCGAGCCCGAGCTTGGAAAAGGATGGCACATTTACCAGCACCGAGCGACGCATCCAGCGGCTTTACCAGGTGTTCGAGCCGCTCGGCGAGAGCAGGCCCGACTGGCGGATCATCCAGGACGTGGCGAACCGCCTCGGCGCAGGTTGGAATTACAAGCATCCATCGGAAATCATGGCCGAAGTCGCATCAGTGACGCCGCTCATGGCGGGAGTGAGTTACGAGAGGCTTGAGGGTTATAAAACGCTCCAGTGGCCCATCGAAGCGGATGGAAGCGACCAGCCGCTGCTTTATACGAAGCAGTTCTTTTTCCCCGACGGCAAGGCAAAGCTCTTCCCGCTCAAGCAGACCGAGCCTACCGAGAAGCCCGATGCGGAGTTTGATCTGCATTTGAATAACGGGCGCATGCTTGAGCACTTCCACGAGGGCAACATGACTTACAAATCCGATGGCATCCGCGAGAAAGTCCCCGACACATTCGTGGAAGTCTCGCCGGAACTGGCGCGGCGGCGCGGCATCGAGAGCGGCACATGGGTGCAACTCACCTCACGCTATGGAAAGGTGCGCGTGCGCGCTCTCGTCACCGACCGCGTAACGGACGGCCAGCTCTACATGCCAATGAACTCCACCGATAGCCCCGTAAACCGCCTCACCAGCAGTCACACCGATGTCGTCACGCATACGCCCGCTTACAAGGAGACTGCCGTGAATTTGCGGGTGCTGGAGGAGAAAGCTGGCGTAAGTCCCCTGCCCCGCGTCAATTCCCGTTTCGGCCACCCGACACCGCAGCGAGGCGTCGAGGTGGAGCGGAAATGGCAGCGGCCCGATTACCGCATGCCGGGAACAAACGGAAAAAAATCCATGCCGGCGACTACGCCGAAACAAGAGTAAGGAAACAATATCATGTCCACTCCCATCCCTCTTAATTTGCCGCCACGCGATCCGCGCAGGGAATTGGAAGTGCGCCTCCAAAACGCGCCGATGCAGCACGCCGAGGCGATTCTCGATGGCTACGAGGTCATCCAGCAGTTGCACGAAAGCGGCGCGTTCAATATCCTGCGCGGCCTGCTCGGAGAACGGGACAAGGTCATCGAGCAGACTGTCCATGCGGTCAATACACCCGAGATGATCCGTGGCATGCGCAATCTCACAGTCCTCGTGACAGCCCTCGGAAAAATCGATCCCGCAGTCTTGGGCACGATCACCGGCGCCGTGGCGCAGACTCTTGCCGACTCCCCGGAGAAGACCGAAAAACCGCCCGGGCTCTGGGACCTCTTTAAAAAATCACGCTCTGAAAATTTCAGGCGCGGCCTCGCTTTCAGCACCACCTTTATTGAGAAACTCGGCGGAAGTCTGTTCACAGAAAGGAACAAACACAATGAACAACAAAAATGATACCAACCGGTGGCTGATCGCGGCCGCGGGAGTGGTGATGCAGGTCGCTCTTGGCGCGGTGTACGCGTGGAGCGTTTTTCGCATCCCGCTTCACAATCAATACGGATGGTCTGTCTCGCAGATCACCCTGGCGTTTGAAATCGCGATTCTCGTCCTCGGCTTCGCGGCATTTGCAGGCGGTCTCTGGATGAAGCACGTCGGGCCGCGCGTGGTAGGCATCGTGGCTGGCTGCTGCTATGGGCTCGGCACCATACTGGCAGGGCGCAGCGGCGGCAATCTCACATTCCTCTATTTGACATACGGACTGCTTGGCGGCGCGGGCCTGGGGCTGGGCTATATCATCCCGGTGGCCACGCTCATCAAGTGGTTTCCCGACAGACGGGGCATGATCACCGGCCTGGCGGTCGCGGGATTCGGCGCGGGCGCATTGATCACGGCACCGGTGGCGAACCACTTGATCAAGTCCGTGGGGTTGCCGGAGACTTTCATGATCCTCGGCCTCGTTTATCTGGTCGCGGTAATAGGCGCAGCCATGTTCATGAAAAATCCGCCGGAGGATTTTCGTCCTCCAGGGTGGGAACCCGTTAATGACAGCCACAACCAGCGTTCTACCACGGAATACACGCTCAAGGAGGCCCTCTCCACATGGCAATGGTATGCCCTCTGGAGCATTTTGTTTCTGAATACCACAGCGGGCATTTCCATCATTTCCCAGGCTTCTCCCATGGCGCAGGAGATTAGCGGCGTCACTGCAACGGTGGCGGCTGGCATGGTGGGGGCCATCTCGATTGCTAATGGCTCGGGACGTTTCCTCTGGGCGTGGTTGTCGGATGCCATCGGACGCCGCCAGGTGTTCCTGACGATGTTCCTTTTGCAGGCGGTGATCTTCTTCCTGCTTTCGCACGCGCAAAGCTTCATGGCTTTGAGCGTGCTCGCCTTCGTTGTGCTGCTTTGTTACGGCGGCGGCTTCGGCACGATGCCGGCATTTGCCGCGGACTGCTTTGGCTCCAAGGATGTCGGCTCGATCTATGGGTTGATGCTCACCGCATGGGGCTTTGCGGGCGTGGCTGGCCCGGCGTTGATCGCCCATATCCGGGAAAGCACCGGACACTACCAGGGAGCTTTGAGTTTGATGGCTGGGATCATGTTCGTGAGCTCGATTCTTCCGTTCCTAGTTCATGCGCCGCATGAGCCGAAGGAAACACCTCATCCACACTTCCCAAGCCGGCCCGCGCCACGCGCCGCATGAAGGCAAACATCACCGAGGAATTTCCACGGGAGGAGAGCGCGACCACGGAGATCCTGCGTTGCCGCGCATCGCATTCCCCGGTCGTGGAGACTGACAATCTTGCGAGGGAAGAACCGCTGGAAATTCGCGTGAGCGGCAGGAGTGTCGCTGTTACCATGCGCACGCCGGGACATGACAAGGAACTCGCTGCGGGATTTTTGCTGACCGAGGGAATCGTCCATGGGAAAGACGACATTCTGGACATCACGGACAGCGAGGGTTGCGAGACTTCGGAGTTCCGGAACATCATCGATATCTCCCCGGCCACTCATGTTGAGGTGGATTTCGAGCGGCTCTCGCGACATGTCTTTGGCTCGTCGAGTTGCGGCGTGTGCGGGAAGGCGTCCATCGAGGCAATCCATCAGAATTTTCCTCCGATCTCGCCGGACGATGGCCTCGTGGTGTCTATGGATGTTATTGTGCGAATGCCCGACGACCTGCACGATGCACAGGCAACTTTTTCAAAAACCGGCGGCCTCCATGCCTCGGTTATTTTTGATAAGAACGGAAAACTGCTCGTCCTGCGCGAGGACGTGGGCCGGCATAATGCGCTCGACAAGGTGATCGGTTACGGGCTGCTGCACCGCAAGCTGCCGTTCGATAACCATGTGCTGCTGGTGAGCGGACGCACCTCCTTCGAGATCGTGCAGAAGGCGCTGGCTGCGCGCATTTCCATCATCTGCGCGGTTTCAGCCCCGTCGAGTCTCGCTGTCGAATTTGCGAGGGAAAGCGGGCAGACGCTGATCGGATTTTTGCGCGGCGGCTCGATGAATATCTACGCGCATCCGGAGCGCATCGACGGCATGCAGGATGCCGTTACTGCGCTCCGTGCAGTCGTGGCCGTTGCCCGGTGATGTGGTCGATCGCCTCTGCGATCGCAGGGGCGAGGAGTGGCAGGATCTCGCCGATGGATCGCGGCCGGCCCGGAAGATTGACGATGAGCGATTGCGCCCGGATACCCGCCGTGGCACGTGAGAGAATCGCTGTCTTCACTTTTTGGTAGCTTTGCATCCGCATCACTTCGCCGAAACCGGGCAATTCTTTTTCAAGCACCGCGCGCGTCGCTTCGGGAGTGACATCTCTCACGCCCGGCCCGGTTCCCCCGGTCGTAATGATCAGCGGACAGCGCTGGACATCGGCAAAATGGATCAACTGTTTTTCAATCGCCTCCCGGTCGTCGGGTAGAAGCGTCCGCTCCCACTCCAGCGGCTCGTCAAATAGCTCCTGCACCACGCGCTCGATCTCCGGCCCGCTGGCGTCCTCGTAAATCCCGCCCGAGGCACGGTCGCTGAGGGTTATGCGTGCGACCTTCATCGCTTGGTTTTCTCCACCACGCGGATTCCCTCGATCACCATCCCTTTGTCCACCGCCTTGCACATATCGTAGATCGCTAGTGCCGCAATGCTCACCGCGGTAAGCGCTTCCATCTCCACCCCGGTCTTGCCGTGGGTTTCGGTGACCGCGCGGATCTCCACCGCATCCGCCTTGATCACAAATTGCAAATCCACATGGTGAAGCGGCAGCGGATGGCAGAGCGGAATCAACGTGCTCGTCGCCTTCGCGCCTTGGAATCCCGCGATTCTCGCAACAGCCAGCACATCCCCCTTCGGCAGCGCCTGTTTTTTTAAAAGTGCAATCGTCTCCCGGCTGCACCGCACACGTCCCTCCGCAACAGCCCGCCGCTGTTGGTCAGGCTTCGCCCCGACATTGACCATGCGCAACTCCCCCGAGGCGGAAAGATGTGAAAACTTGGCGGATTTTTTAAGTGATGACATAATTGCAGCCTGCTTAAGGTTTCAACTTCCCGGTTTACCCAAGACTATCACACTTCTACTTCGCAGAGGTAAGGACCAGCGCATCACCCTCTACTTTAAGCGTCTCAGCCTTGATGAAAACGGTGCCGATCACAGGATCTCCGAGCAGGCGATTGTTGAGGTTTGGCTCGAGAATTGCGATAGCAGCCTGACTGTCTTCCTTGGGCAACTCACGCGTGTCCGATGTGAGGCTTGTGATGGTTGCGTGGAAGACTTTGCCCTCGATGGATGGCACGAAATAGAGTGCGCCATTCCAGTATTGATCACGAAGCCTTGGAATGGATGAAAATGGGATGCTGCCTATGAGTCCTACCTGGCCATTGGCAATAGTGATGCGGACTTTGCCGGGCAAGAGGTTCCACTGCGGGCTCTGGGCGATAAGGACATTCAAATCGTGCGCTGTGATGGAAAGCATGGCGTCGCTGCCAGGCGGGAGGTGTTTGAAAACGTCCATCTTTTTCACCAGGGCGTCATATTCCTGCTGGCTGGAGTTCTCCACTGGAATCGTCTCGCGGCTCCCGGCGGTGTAATCATGGACGCGTTCAGTAAGCTCGTAATACCCAAATCCCGCCCCCGCAATCAGGACCACTGCGCAGACTATCAAAATGACACAACCAGTGCCGCAACAACCGGGATCTTTTTTCTTCTGTTCTGGATCGCTCATGTATTCGCGCGTGATTATTTTGATGCAAGCATCAGTTATTTCCGGGCCAGTCTCCAGAACATGAAACTGCCGATGGAAATGAAAATGACATTAGGAAGCCAGATCAGAAGTTCGGGATGCCACTTGGGGTTGTTCTGCAGGGTGCTGGCGATATCGATGAAGAAGAAATAGGAGAACCCAACAATAAGGCTGAAGAAAAACCCGATGGAAGTTTCCTTCCGATGGGCGGTGATGGCAAGCGGAACGGCGATCAACGCAAGTGCGAGCGACGCGAGCGAAAAAGCAAAGCGTTTGTTCAACTCTGTGCGCAACACGGTGCGAAGGATTTTATCCCAGGCGGGGGGCGAACCCGGAAGAATCTCCGTCTTGCTCAATTCATCCATGATGCCCCTGAATGTCTTGTTCTGGGGCCGGTACTGCTGGTTTTTTTCGTAGAGTTCCTTGAGTGAGATTGAAAACACACTCTCCTTCATGAGAATGCCCTGGCGGACCTTGTTAAAATCGGTCGGCGTGCTGGCATCCCTCTCCTCGAAGCGGGCATCGGAGATATGGAGATACACGGCCATGTCCTGCAGGTTTGTCTCAAGCTGGCCTTTTTTTGCAAAGACGACTTTCACGGGATTGGAATCCTTGTCCAATTCGTAAACAAGGATGTTGTGGAGATCCTTCCCATCCTTTTTCTCCACGTAAATCTTGCGGCCGGGAAAGTCATCGATGACATGGTCGCTGCCAAACATCGAGAGAGGATCCTCGGTGACGATGCTGAAAAGGGTGTTTCGCATCTTCTCCTGGGCCCGGGGAGCGACATCCAGATTGATCCAGAGACAGATGCCAACACAGATGAGCGACATGAAAAGCAGCGGGACGCAGATGCGGGGGATGCTGACCCCGCAGGATTTCAGCGCGATGAGTTCATTCTCTGCGGAGAGTTTTCCAAATACCAGGAGCACCGCCGTGAGAAACCCCCACGGGATGGTGAAGGTAAGCGAAAAAGGAAGGATGTAGGCAATGAACGTGAGAATGTATTGGATGGGGACATCGTGATTCACTAGCAGGTCGAGCAATTGCTTGAAGACATTCCCCAGCACGAGGACAAAGCTCAGCACCCCCACTGCGAATAACGCGGTGACCAGAATTTCCCTGCCGATGTAACGATCGATCAATTTCATTGAACCTCCTGATACTGAGGCTTAAACAAAATCGAATGCAAGCAGCTTTGAGGGCCCCGCCTTTTCCGGCGGGGGATCGCGCAAGCCGCGAATGGTGATGGTTGGCAACGGTTGGTGATAGTTGGCGACTGATTTAGACGGCGAGACTCCGGCCCTCGTGCTCGCTGCGCAGCTCAATCCAGTCCTGCAAGTCCGCGATGCGCTCCGGGTGTAACCTGCTGCGGGCCAGAAATCCGGCGCCATGCTGCGGCATGGGGTCCTGGTCGGTGGGTTGATAACGGAGGTCGCAACTCCAGCGGACGCTATTTGAGAGATTAGGCGTGGACATGTGGATGCAGCGGTCGTTGAAGAGGATGGCGGTGCCGGCAGAAACGGGAAGCGGGACGGCGCGGGCGTCGCGCAGATGAACCTCGTCAATCTCGGTGAAGCCGGTGCCGGAATAGGTCTCGGCGTGGTAGGAGAGGACATCGGTGCGGTGGGTGCGTGGCCAGACGTGGAGGCAACCATTTTCCAATGTGGCATCGACCATTGAGATCCAGACGGTGATGACGGGGTTTGCGTTGGCGCCGGGCCAGTACGATTTATCCTGGTGCCATGGGACGGCGCCGGCTGCAACGCCAGGAACTTTGGGCCGGGTATTGTAAACGGGATTGGAAAAGATTTCGCTGCCGATGAGGGATTCCACGGCATCGAGGATCTTCGGATTGGACATGAGGTGATAATAGCCCGGGAGACGGTCGCGCCAGCCACGGCCGTATTTCAAGAAATGGGCGTCGGTGAGGCCGGCAAAAATGTCGCCGAGCCGGGTTTCGAAGGGGCTGGACTCGAACTTGTGGGGGATGAGGCCGGAACTGTGGAGATCGCCGGCGATTTCATCCACGCGCAGATTCACGGACTCGCGGAAGGGACGCATGTCCTCCTGGTCAAGCAAGTTTTCCAGAACAACGTAGCCTTCGCGGTCGTAAAATTCGATCTGCGCCGGGGAGAGGCTGCCGGCGCCCGGGGAACGGGCCTTGCCGGGATCAAAGGGAGCGGATTGCGTCAGGGAAGGATGGTCGTGGGTGTCGTTCATAGTGGCACCATATTAAACATTTACTTGGAGGCAGACAATTGGCATGAATTGCATTTAGTGGTTAAAAAAGAACATTTCGCGCCTCCAATGGTGAATTTGCCCATGGGATCAAGGCCACGAGTGGTTGCCTGTGGACTGGCGGAGCACGGATTGCGCGGGGTGGAGACCTGGGAACTGCCGAAGCTGTGGTGTCTGCACCTTTATTTTTACAAGGTGGAAATGAAGGTGGCCGGCCGGACTTTTGCCATCGTGCCGGGGGCCGTGACACTGATCCCGCCGGGAGAGCGGATCGTTTACCAATACAGCGGGCACCGGTACCGGCACTTCTATATCCTTTTTTCCGCGGGGCATAAAAGCACGATGGCAAAGGTGCCGCTGATGCAACATCTGCCCCAAGCGCGGGATGAGATGCTGGACCGGTTGCAAAATATACAGCGGATTCTCACGCACAATCGTGCTCATGCGGAAATCCTGCTGTGGGGATTGCTTTGGGATCTCGCCGAAAGCGGGCTGCAAGATGCGCAAGAGGGTGAACACGCGCATCCGCTGATCAGACAGGTAGAGCAATTCGTGGAGTCCAGGCTCCCTGGAAAAGTGACGGCGGGGGATGTGGCAAGTTACACCGGCGTGAGCATGACGCATGTCAACCGGGTGGTAAAGGCATGCTGCGGGCTCACCACGATACGATTCATCAAACGGCAGCGGCTGCAGCGTCCCTACCGGTTGCTGATCCACAGCACGATGCCCATAAAATTGATCGCGGCGGAATCCGGGATCGATGATTTACAACAGTTTAACAAGCTCATGCGGGCTGAGTATGGATACAGCCCCCGGGAGCTTCGCGCGGCCCACAATCTCAAAAACACCAGGCAAACATGGATGACGGAACGAGAATAGGGCGACGCGCGGTGAACGCTACAACGAATCGCTGGCGTCCAGAGCGTGGCGCTTCAAGTCTTCGAGATCGACAAACTCCAGCGCGGAGATGTGAGTAGCCGCGAGGTGAACACGCGGGGCCATGCCTGCATCCAGCGCTTCCTTCCAGCGGGTGATGCACAGGCACCAGCGGTCCCCAGGCTGGAGGCCGGGAAATTCCCATTCGGGGGCGGGCGTGGAGAGGTCATTGCCGCATTCACGGGAGAAATCCAAAAAATCCTCCGTCGCCTCGATACATACCGTGTGCAACCCCACATCCCCGGGGCCTGTCTGGCAGTAGCCGTTCCGGTAAAATCCGGTCATCGGCGATGTGCAGCAGCATTGAAGTTCTCCACCCAGGACGTTTGATTGCATGCGGACTTGATATCCGATTGGAATTTGGTTTGCCAGTTTTTCCCGGTACGCAGGATTTTTGCCAGTCACTTGATCGCGTGAAATACTTTGTATGAAAGCGATACCGCAGCGGCCTGCCAGCGGCTAAAATGTTCGTCGAAAGCCGATTCGTAGGGAAGCGTGGTATTCGCGACGAGATAACACTCGCCTCCGGGGCGAAGAAGTTCCGCAGCCCTCCGCACAAATGCACGGCCCAGATTGGTGTCCACTTTTTTTCCAAGATGAAACGGGGGATTTGACACGACCCAGTCGTATGGTGGCGTATCGATTGGCGCCAGCACATCCTGCCAGTGGAATGTAAACGGGACACGGCTTTTTAGTGATGCCAAATTCCTCTCCGCAGCCCTGATCGCCAGGGCGTCGATTTCGAAAAGATCGATGGCGGTGACCCCCGGGCGTTCCTCAACGATCCCGCAGGAAATATAACCGTAACCCGCTCCAAGGTCGGCTCCCCGGCCATGAAGGGATTCTGGGATTGCGGAAAGCAGGATCGTGGAGCCGGGGTCGAGTTCCGTGGCCGAGAAAATTCCGGGATAAGCGATCAGGCTGCTATTCTTCACGGGAATGCCTTCACCCGGTTTCAAATATTCCGACAAGGGCGCGTTTGCATTGCCGGTGGTTTTGGTGACTTGCAGCACCTTCGAGCGCGATCCGGAAAACACCGCGACGTCGCCGAAAGTATCGCGAAAGAAACGGGTGAGGCTTGGGCCTCCGCAGGAATTCTCGATGGTGCAGATCAAAACACCACCGGCATTCAGCAGCGACCATCCACGCGCGATATTCCACATGTTCCTGACCTTGAACTTGGTGCAGACAACGATCACCGAATCGAAGTTTCCCGCCGGATCGAGCGTGCAATGGATGCCCGCACGTCCAATTTCATCCGTAAAAGTTTTTGAAGGCTCCCAAATGGTGAGATTGCGACCCCGAAGCAAGGACAGCCATTCGCGCTCCAGAGGTTCAAAGACGAGAGCCGGGCCGTCCGGGGAAATACCGGGGTCGCCGCTGGAGAGAAGTTTGCCCAGCAACTGAAGGTGCGGTTCATTTGCCATGGGGAGCGTTCGCGCGCGATGCTTTTGCGGATTCCGGATTGAACTTGCAACAAATCATCCTGGCATTAAATCCTATCGGATGCGTTTCATCAATTGTAACGGTAAGGGACTTGACCATGGCTGTATCGCGGCTTGACCAGATTTTATCACGTTACGGCTATTGCAGCCGCAGTGAAGCTGCGGGCTGGGTGAAGGCCGGGCGCGTGACGATCGATGGCGTGCCGGCAAAGGTGCGTGATCAAAAAGTGGATGCGGCGACTGTGCATGTGGATGGCAAGCCGATCGAATGCGCCGGGGGCATACTCGCATTGCTGCACAAACCGGCGGGATACGTCTGCTCGCACGATTCCCGGGACGGGGCGACGATTTATGAACTGCTGCCGGAGCAATGGCTGCGGCGCAATCCACCGGTGACAACCATCGGCCGCCTGGACAAGGACACGACCGGCGTGCTGCTGGTCACCGACCTCGGGACGCTCGTACAGCGCTGGACATCGCCCAAGCACAAGGTGCCGAAAATGTACGAAGTGACCGTGGATCGCGATCTCGATCCGGCACTCGTGGAGTTGTTCGCCGCCGGCACACTCCAGCTCAAGGAGGAGGACAAACCGTGCAAGCCTGCGCGATTGGAAATCGTCGATGCACGCAACGCGCGGCTGGAATTAACCGAGGGAATGTATCACCAGGTAAAACGGATGTTTGCCAGCCAGGGGTGGAATGTCACGCAACTGCACAGAAGCAAGTTCGGCGAACTCGGGCTCGGGGATTTGAAGCCGGGTGAATGGCGATTGCTGCCGCTTCCTCAGGAATCGTGATTCCTCCAATACTTTGCACATCGCACCACGCCCAAGGTTGAGCTGGTCGCTGAAGATCAAGTGCCAGCCGTGTGGCTTTTGGCCGATGAAGAATCGGAAGCCCCCTCACCTCGACGCCCAAGAATCCTGATCATATCCTCCCTGCGGAAGGTGACCAATACCCAAACCAAGACCGGTATGGCCACGGTGAATTGAGAAACCAGCACGTCTCTGAATCCATTGGATATCTGTTTCCAGAATGGGGAAAGAGTCACCAGTGAAATCTCCATCGATTCATTCCAAATTATAAAACTCAGGGAGAGAAGAATGAGGAAGTGTATGCAGAGAAGACCCAGAAATACCGCCCAACCGCGCCGCCGCCAGGAAACAGGAGTAGCGAGGATCAATGCCAGGAGCAGCGCTGTCGCCTGCCAGCCGGAACCCACATCCAGATATCTTACAGGCCCCGATCCGTCAGGGTTGAGCAATGCGCGGTTTACGATGACAATCCGGGTATCAAACGGGTGTTTGGAGTCCTCTCCCTGGGATTCAAAACTCAATTCCCTCTGGCCATTATCCCCGGCAAAAACCATCCCTGCCAATGCCCGGAAACAAATCTCATAAGCTTTATTCACTCCCGGCCACGGAATGGCCAGAATCAAAAAGATAAGCGCAAACCGGCATAAAAAAATCGTGATTGGATTACGCCGTAACATCGGGGTCAAGTTGACCATCCTTTCGCACCCATCCAATCCACGCCGCGCAGAGGCAAACAGAGGCGAGAACCAACACGATCCCCCATATTTCCTCGTGGGCCATGTCAAAAAACCGGGGAAAATGGACGCTGATGTAATAGAGACTCACGACGCGGAATAAATTCAATGCGAGCAGCAGAGTGACGCCAGCCAATATGCCAGCGATTTTACGACTGGCAAGGGCGGGAAAGGCCAGAACCGCAGCACAGAAAAACCACAGGTATTCAAAAGCGGAGCAGGCAGGCAGAACCGTGATGGAGGACCGTGGCGACGAGATGGTTCCGTCGGAAACACGGGTATCTTCACCCATGCGATTCAAGATCGCGCTGGCAAGTCTGGCATCCTCTGTGGTGAAAGCGGAAACAGTCCGTTGATAAACTGGCACAAAGGACAGACTGCTGAACAACAACACAAAGGAACAGAACTTTATCGTAAACTGCAACGAAGGAGCTTTACTCGCATACCATGATTTCCAGAAGCCAATGAGCTGCGCACGCATTCCCGCTGGCGCGCTCCTGCTTCCCATCTTCGACGTCGATGGTTTTCGAGCGGACTTGCCACGGTGATTGCGCTTCAGCATGCGCCACTCTGCTTTTTGCGCCTGAGCGAGGTTGCCCCTACTCCAATCAGCGCCGCGGCAAGGATCACGAATGCCCAATGCGGCATGGCGGGAACCGCAGTGCTGGTTGTGAACGTCTGGTTTGCATAAGTCGTTGTCACTCCATTGGCAACCACCACCAGCCGGTAATCATAGGTCGTGTTTGACTGGAGGCCGGTCAGATTGAGGTTGAAGCCAACGGGGCTGCTTCCGCTGCCGAGATCCTGCGTCGCGGTCGTCGTGCCGTAACCGGTGCTCGTGCCGTATTCAAAGTACACCATGGTGTCTGTGCCGTTGGGATTCAGGCTGCCACTCAAGGTCGCTCCAGAGACACTCACATTGCTTGCCGCCTGTGAGTTTACCGGTGCAGCCTGTGCCAGTGCCACACCACGGAGGACATCCAGGCCACCGGCTTGCTCGAGCACCGTGAAGGACTCACCCCCGGGGAGGCTCGTGGCAGCCACGTTATCGGTGATGGAAACGAGCTGGTTCGGATCGGCGCCAATGTCGGTCTCGCCGCTGATCGTAGCAGTGACAGCGTAGATGGTCACGGTGCCGTCACCATTGTCATGGGCGGCCATGTTGCGCAAGCCGTTATTGGCGGGCTGCCATGGAACACCCGTGGCCGGGTTAGTGCCCGAAGAGGGGTAGCCATTACCAATGGCGTAGGAGTAAGGCTGCCCGAGGTTCAAGCCGTTTTGAAGTGTGTAGGCAAGGGTCCATGTGCCGGAGCCGTCAGGCTGGCTGTTGGTCCATTTTTGCAAGCCACCATTGAGGTTGTTCGCGGGGATCGCCTGGGTGTAGGTGCCGGAAGTATAAGTTACCGGCGAAGGTACCTCGCCCTCGTCCGTCACATAAAGCGTGTGGGCGTTGGCAAACCACATACCAAACGGGAACATGCTGCCGCTGGTCGTGGGGAACCCGGATGGAATGGTGAATGTCCCCGAACTCGCGCTCGCCGGAGTGGGCAGGCCGGTTCCCGAGCCGATGCCGGAACCGATCTGGTAGATGGTGTCCACGCCGCTGCCGCCGCTGCCCTTGGAAGCATAGAGGGTATTGTTGAATGGATTCAGCGTCAGGCCGCGAAGGTTCATGTCCTTGCCGGTCTTGTCCGATGGCAGGCCGGCATAGCCGAGCTGGTATCCCGTGGTGCTGCCTGCTGTACCAAATGGCTCGCCAACGGCCGTGGTAAGGCCGCCCGCGCCGGGAGCGACCATCTGCACGCCGGTGCATTGGGCAAGCATGGTCATGGTTGCGCCCGTCACCCCTGCCCCGGAGTTACCAGCGGAACCGGCGATGTAATAGTAACTATTGCCGTCGCTGGCTTTCGCAAGAATCACGTTGCGGGAGTTATCGCCACTGTAGGCATCCACCGGGGTTACCTGGACATTGCCGAGATAGTCCACCTGGACCACCGCGTGCTGGAAATCACCATGGGTCGCCAGTGGGCTGGTGGGATCATCATGATACGGGGTGTTCGCGTTGGAGACATCGAGCGTAAGTTCCGGCGCTATATAGCCCATGAATGTCACGCCTTTTCCATCGGGTGTCAGGTTCATTCCCACTTCGGATTTCGACGAGAAGCTTGTGGTGACATCGAGGCCCAACTGCGACTTGATCAGAGAGGTCAGGTTCGTGCTGCTCAGGGTCGAGCTGAGAATAGGGCTGGATGGAGTTGCGCTGATCACATCCATGTAAACCGGCGCGGTGATTCCGAAACTCACGTCAGGAGTTTCGTTGGTCCAAAGCCCGGGATAGGCCCCGGAAACCGTGGCAGCCGCACCGTTCGGCAGAGTCTGGCCGACAGCGATCGTGGATGCCGAGCCGGTGTAATGCGCCCGGGTGACTATGAGAGAGCCTGCGGTCGAGAGGGGTTGGGGTATTCCAACACTAACCGTATTAGTGCTTGTGCCATTTTGCGTGAAGGCGTCATCCGCGCTGGTGACGGTAAGGCTGTCAGAGAGCGAACCTGACACATTACCAGCCACCGAAAAGGTAATGGTCAGCGGAGGAGCGCCAGTACCGGGTGCGATAGCTCCGCTGTAGGTGGCGGTAACCGTTTGACCGCTCGCGCCAGCACTCCAGCCGGAGCCGCTGGCACTGCTGAATGTGAACCCGGAAGGAAGGGTTTCTGTGACGGTGACCGGCTGGGTTGTAGCGGAAGTGCCATTATTGCTCGCATAGATGGTAAAGGTGTCGGCGGCATCTCCGGCCTGAAACGGTCCGTTGGGAATACTCGTCACCACCAGATCCGGCCCAGACGGGAGAGTTATCGTCGTGGTCACCGCGGTAGTGGAAGTGTTGCCGTCCGGTGTAATCACTGCTGCTCCCGCTGGAAGGCTTACTGTGAAGATTCGATAGGTTGAAGTTGCCGGGGGGGTCACCGTAACGGTGAGCGTCTCGGTGCCATTCGCGCCAATCGTCCCGCCCGAGAAGGTCACCACGCCGGAAGCATAAGAGGCTGTAAAGCCTGCGCTGCCGGTATCGGTGCCCGATACGTAGGTGACACCCGCCGGTAGCGTCAACTGGACCGCCGCCGTACCTGAAATAGTGCCCACGTTTTGAGCAGTGATCGTGTAATTGTAATTACTACCCAACTGGGCCGTCGCCGGTCCGCTGGTATTCACGGTAAAGTCGGTTACGTTGTCCACCTGAGTGGTACCGGAGACATTCAAACTGTTGTTACTGGAGTTCGATTCCGTAATCGGGGTCGCGGTGATCGCGCTGGTATTGATGACTGCCGAACCATGGCCAGCGGTGGGGGAAGTTCCTGAATCCACCACATAAGTTGACCCATTTGTGCCGGTGACCGAGATGGTGATGACTTCGGTGGTTCCCGAGGTCAGCGTGCCGCCGGTAAATGCCAGCGTGCCGCCAGTGTTGGCAACGTTGAAACCTGCGCTGCCGGTGTCACTGCCCGAGACATATACAAGGCCGGCGGGAAGCGTGAACTGCGCTGTAACGTTGGTGCCGCTGGCAGCCCCGGAATTTCCGAGGGCTACGTTGTAGTTAAAGCTCGTTCCCGCGATCGCGGGAGCGGAAACGCCGATGGTCAGATCAGGCAGAGCGTTCACGAGCGGAGCGAGGACGACACCTTTCAAGAAGGTGCCTACGGGAGCCGTGTAAAGAGTGACGTTATTGGCGGTATTGATGCTGGGGGCGGCGTTATACCCGGCTGTATCGGTAATCCTGACAACGGTCCCGCTCGCCCCCGTGGTGGTGTAGAGATAGGCACCCGTGCCGTTGCCGGCGGCGTAGAATCCGTCGCCAGTGACTCCAATGGCCGAGGCAGTGCCACTGGCTGTCCATGTGCCGCCCGCCAACGAATACTTGGTAACGGTGGCTCCATCGAGCACATACAGGATATCAAACGCAGCGCCGTTGACGCCGGAGGAAAGCATGCAGAAGTCCACTGCATTGGCGTCGGCGGGAAGACCCGGCAAACCGGTCAGGGTCGTTCCATCAGCTGAGACTGATTCAACCATGGGTGTCGAGTTATCCGACATGGCATAGACCGTTCCGCCAAAGCTTTTTATGGGACGCACATTCAGCGTGTTGGCCGGTGTGGTGCCACTCAACCAAATGCCGTTTTTGTCCGACATGTAGTATGTGACATTGTCAAGGGTGGTGGCGCCGCGGGTCTGATCACCCCCGCCAGCAGAGTCCGTGTAAGACCCTGGAAATGGGGATGACGGACCGGAAGGGGTTGGGTAATCATAATTACCATCCAGAGAGGCGGCAGCGCGCTGCGTGATGGAGGTTTCGTCCAAAACACCGGTTGCATCCTCAAATCCTGTAAAGATGAGCAAAGTGCTGTCGTTGCTGAGGGCCAGCCTGCCTGTGCTGCCTGCGTCGCTCTGGCGCAGGGCCAACGTCCCCGAGGAGGGGATATAGAAGGTATTGACGGGGGCTGATTGACCGGCGGCGGTGGCATTCAACTCAATAATATTAATCGTCGAGGAAGTGCTGCTGGTGGGCAGTGCCTCCACAGCCAGGTCGCCGGCGGTGAACGAAGATACCACGGTGCAAGAGGGAACCGCCACGTTCACTGTGGTCGCGCTCGTGCTGGAAAGGCTGACGTTGCCCGAGTAGGAGCCTGGGGCATTCCCGCTGGCGATACGCAAGTAGACGGTCGTGGAGCCGACCGTTCCGGAGGTTTGAGTTAGCGAGAGACTGCTTGAGTAACCGGAAGTCGCGGAAAGTGAAATCTCGAAGTGAGTCGGGGCGGCAACTGCGATGTTGCCTTGCAGATTGGACCCCGAGGCAGAGAAGCTGACAGGGACCGAGGCGGCGCTAGTGCCCGTGGAAACCGGGGAAAGAGCGCCTGAAGTATTGATCGTGGACGCGGTCGATGCGTAGCTAAGAAGAACCTCGCCCGCGCCACCGGCGCCGCCGGTGCCATTGCTGGCACTTGACGATTGATCCGCGCCGCCGCCACCACCGCCCTGAGCAGTTCCCGCATTGCCATTTCCAGCACTGATTAAAGCCGCGCCGCCTGCGCCGCCTCCCGCACTGCCGGAAGCCCCTGCACCGGCGCCACCGGCGCCGGAATCGTTGGCGTTTGTCACAGGCGTTGCGCCACTTGTGCCGGCTGTGTTCGCAGCCGCGCCCGAACTTGGGACGTTTCCTGCATTCGTCGCTGTTGCGCCGGCGGTCACAGTGCGAACCTTAGTTGATGTGCCCGTTGCGTTATTTCCGATTGAGCCAGGGCCACCAACAGCGAGAACCACTGCCCCCGAAGAATTGCCAGCCGTTGTATTGCCGAAATAGGATGACCCGCCCGTGCCTCCAGTTGTGCCGGTGCCGGATGCGCCGCCAGCTCCAGCCGTTCCAGCCGCGCCGACCGTCAATTGATAAGTCGTACCTGGCGTGACAGACACGCTGGTGACTTTCACGTAGGAACCACCGGCCCCGCCACCAGTGGACGCAAAATTCGCCCCGGCCCCGCCGCTACCTCCACCGGCGCCCCAGGCTTCCACTTGCACGGATGTCACCCCCGACGGGCATAGCCATGCCTGGGTCCCGGAAGTGGTGAATGAGGCTGTCGTCTGCGCTTGCACGTTGCCCGCGCCAAAAACAGCCGCCGCAATGGCGATGCATGCTGCAGCCCCCTTGTATGCGGCACGAAAAGAAATCTTTTCCAGCAATGAGCCGGATTTTTTTGATGCAAGAGAATAGGTCATATAAGTTTTGGTTGGAGAAAATAAAAGCGATTGCTGATTAATAAGTTGCCCGTGGGGCTTGTTGATGCGTTCTGAAAATTGAGTTGGGCGCCAAAATCATCATCGGATGCAGCCGGTAAAACCGATTGTTTGTATTCGTGGGTTTGTGCGCCATTTTTGCCTGTGGTTTTTAAATTCAAGAGGCGGCATGGTGGCCCTCGATTGTGAAAATTGTGCGACAATCAGGTTAAGATTCGGTGAATTATTCACCTATTTTCAGCAATCTGGTATTTGGAGTGAATATCCGCTAATTTTACCATTCGGGGCTTGTCCCCTGCCCTTCCGATGACTTCTTCCAATACAGAATCCGCCGAATCCCACCTTTGCGCTACGTGCGGGATGTGTTGCAACGGCGTGCTCTTTGAAATTGTGCTGCTTGGTTCCAATGATTCTGCAAAGCGTCTCGCCGCCGCCGGGCTGAAGCTGAAGCACAAGAAACGACGGCACTACATCCAGCAACCGTGCCCCGCTTACAAGGGCGCACAATGCTGCATCTACGATGAGCGGCCGGAACGCTGCCGGAAGTTTGAATGCCGCCAGCTCATCGCCATGAAGAAAGGCGAAATCACGGAAGCACAGGCGCAGGAGAAGATCAGGCACGCTTTGGCGCGTGTCAGCCAGGTGGAGCAGCTTTTCCGCCTGGCCGGGGAAAGAAATTCCAACAGGCCGCTAATCAAGCGATACGACAAGATCATGGAACAACCCATCGACGCTTCACTCGATCCCCAAGCTGCCGCGCTGCGCGCAGAGCTGACACGGGTCATGGAGGAACTGGAAACATTGCTGAAAAACGATTTTCGCTCCGCTCCACCGCCAGTTCCAGCAAGCATCCCGGAAGCTCAGTGACCCTGAGGTTCCGGAGGCTTTCGGGACTGGAGAAATGCCACCAGATTGTCGATTTCCTCCGGCTTCAGCATGGAACCAAACGCGGGCATATTCACGCCGCCATTCACGATACGGATAACCATGTCGTTTCGCGTGAGTTTATTGGCAATGGCGGTGAGTTCCGGCCCACGCCTTCCTCCGTGTCCTTCGATCAGATGGCAGTTCAGGCAGCCTTTTGCCTGAAATAACTTCGCCCCTTCAAAAACGGGGCCGCTATTTGCCCCGATGATCTCCGGCGTGAGCGGCACAGGATCAAAATTCGGCGACCATGGGGATTTCGCCCCGACAATCCAGAGCGAGCCGATCATGATGCAACTCAGCAGGACAACTGCGATGGACCACGGACGGCGCGATGGGGCGCGTTCACCACGGTTGTTTAACATCGGGACAATCAAAAGCAGGATGCCAATGACAGCCGGCGCGAGGATCATCACGTAAGCCTCGATGCGGGACGGAATAAGCGCGAGAACGGCGAAATACCAGAGCAAGTACCAGTCGGGTCTCGGATCAGCGGTTAGCACGCTTGGATCCGGTGGCCTGTCCAGCGCAGGAGGTCCGAAAATCAGCGCCAGCAATGCAATCGCGATGATCAGCCCCGTGCCAAAAACAACGTCACGCCACATCCCGTTTGGCCAGAACGGATGGCCTGTTTTCTCCATCAGCTCCTCATACTCCTTGCGGTAGGTTTTGGGATCAACCGGCTTGCCCGCCGTGGGAGGTTCGGAGATGCCATGACGCAAAACCAGCCGCAGATGAATCGCCACGAATATGAAGATGCACGCGGGAATAAGAAAAACATGGATCGCAAAGAAACGACTGAGCGTCGCCCCACCGATCGTATTGCCCCCGAGGAGGAGCCGCGCAAGCCAGTCGCCGATAAAAGGAACGCGCCCCGCCTGCTCCGCGGCCACGACCACTGACCACGTCGCATTCTGGTCCCACCGCAGCAACTGCCCGGTGAACCCCATCACCAATGTCAACCCAAGCAGCACGACGCCGGTCGTCCAGTTCATTTCGCGTGGATATTTGTAGGCGCCGAAAAGAAACGTCTGCGCCATGTGAGCTCCCACCATCAAGACCATGGCCGACGCGCCGTAATAGTGAAGCCCGCGCAGGAAATTACCAAACGGCGCATTGTTCGTGATGAATTGCAGCGTCTCGTAAGCCTGCGAAGAGGACGACACATAGGAAAACGTAAGAGCCACCCCGCTGACCACCTGCACGATCAATGCCAGCATCGTCGCGCTGCCAAACACATACCACCACCCCGCATCGTGCGGCACGAGATGGTTCATCGAGGGCCCGATCAGCTCGGAGATCCCGATGCGGTCATCGATCCAATTCCATAAGGCAATCGCGAGCTTTTTCATACGGAAGTCGTGATCGGAATCGGCGCCGATTTGATTTTCACCTGGCCGTTTACAACACGAACATCGTAACGAACAAGCGGACGGGGCGGCGGTCCGGCTGCGACGGAGCCGTCCTTGTAGTAAACGCCTCCATGACATGGGCACATGAAAAGCTCCGCATCGGGCAGCCAGCGGACAGGGCAACCCAGATGCGTGCAATTGACGGAGAACGCGATGAACTCGTTTTCACCTGCGCGCCGCAGCCACGCCGCGCCTTTGGCCGTGATGCCCGCCCATGGCAGTGGCGATGGATCGTTGAAGGCAACCGTGACTGTCTTGCCAATCTCGAAGTCATCAACCTTGCCAACGCTGATCCACTTCACCGGCGTCGCGCGAAAGAGCGGCGCAAGCACAAAGCCGACCAAGGGCACTCCAAGGATTGCCGTGCAAAGCGCGCCAAGGCCGATGGATATTTTTTCAAAAAAACGCCGTCTGCTGAGTTCTTCAGGAGTGACAGGCCGGCACGGTTGCGGGTGACTATTGGTGTTTTCGTTCATGGCGAATTTCTGTGATCCATCCGGCGAGCGCCGCCGCAAAAAGCCCGAGTCCTATCACCAGAATGATCCATGAGGTGATGATGCTCCAGAAAATGAAAGTGGTCCCCATCGCAAGCCCGGCGGGAAAATACGCGGGACGAGGAAGATGCCCCGGAGGAAGATCCTTCCAGCCGGGATGCTGCGGCTTTTGTGGCTTTTCTTCGTTCATTGGATTTTCTCCGTGGCCGCATGCACGTGGTCCGTCCCCGCAGGGCTGAACCAGCGCACCAACTGCGCAAATATTGCCGTGAGATAAATCATGCACATCGGCACCCACATCAGCAGGCCACCGATCTGCTGGTCCTTCTCCGGAGTCATCCTCCACCCCGTGCGGAGGGTATTAAGCAACCCCTGCGGATCAGCCGGATGCATGTAAGCGGAACAAACCGTCACCGGTGAAAAAGTAAGGATGATTCCGAGCACCGTGCATGCAACACAAGCCGTGAAAAGATAAACGATTGCACCGGGCGGCGACAGCCGGTCCTGATCACGAGGCGCGATCACCTGCCACCAGAAAAGCCCTCCAAGCACCAGCAGCGAGACCGTCTGCACGGCAAATACCGGCCTCGATGTCGTCGCCGCATTGCACATGGCCGGAGCATGCCAGAACCACATAGCCCCCACCCCAGCCATCCAGCCTGCCACCGGATGCCCTCCTTTGCGCAAAAATCCCGGCGCCACGTACGAACGCGGCAGACTCAGCACCAACAACGCCGGGACAATCAGCAACAGCAGCATGTGCTGCAACATATGCGCGCTGAAAAGATAGCCATCCGCAAGTGCATTGATCGGCGAAACCAGCGCAAGAATCACCATACCCAGCGCCGCAATCAAATAC
>JBAVPB010000213.1:0-23487 GCA_049692655.1 Chthoniobacteraceae bacterium
GGGTTGAGCGAGGCACGAGCGACGCCCACGGAAAAGCACGAAAACAAAGACCCGATCCTACGGGGATCGCAGCCAGCGCTTTTGCAACATCAACCCGATACGTCAAACATCGTCCTCAACTCTCTTGCCTTGATTTCAGAACACGCTGGATGCGGGCTCACATCGCTGAACCAGCACGAGGATATATGCCCGATAAAGTTCACCACCATAACGGCAACGTCCTGCCACACGTTGAGTTCGCGCACCGAAAAGCCGGAGAATTGCCTGAATATGTCTGAGCCAGACAAGAGTTTGACATTAGTGGTCCGAGAAGGAGTTCACTTCACGCGTTGCGCCCATGGGATTGGTTCGGACAAAAAAGATGTTCTGGACAAGACGCCATCCGCTTACTGTCGATTTCATTTATTTCCATCGTCACAGCAGCTCTTACGGAGCTCCGCATAGTGCTTCGGTCGATATACGTGTTCACTTCGGAATCCGTGTCCTCAACGACATATCTGAGGGCGCTGCTGCAAATGGGCCTTTTAGCGATGTGGGAAGATTGCGCGCAGGACGTTATCACTTAAGGTTTAATGCACGTTCGGGAAGCACATTTGAAAGATGCATGGACGACTTGGTTAGATTTGTCACGGAGCAGGGGGAGCCTTGGTTTAAGAGGTTTGATACTATTGATGCCCTGCTGAACTTGCGCGATTCCCCTTTAAAGGATCACAAGAAGGATCTCCTGCGGACCGCGCAGTCAGGCCATCCCGATGCAGCCAATTTGGTAGCATCCCTTAAAATCCTTGGGATCACAGGGAATTGATCATCAAAAATACCCACGATTGTTTTCTCGTCATTTCCGCCCCAACCACCCCTCAAAAAACCGCAAAATCCACCCCCGCACCTCCGGATTCACCACCTCACGCGATCCATGCCCCGCTCCCTCCACCGCATGGAACTCCACCTCCACTCCCGCCTTTAGCAGCGCATCCCGCAGTAATTCGCTCTGGCTCAACGGCACCACCGGATCCTGTGCGCCATGGATGATCAAAAACGGAGGCGCCCCCGCATGCACATGCGTCAGTGGACTCGCCTTCGCATAAACCTCCGGCACGTCATCAATCGACCCGCCTAAAAACTGCGCCGTCGCGCTGATGTCATCCGGCAGGCTCCTCCTCGGCATCTGAAAAAAATCCGAAGGCCCGAAAAGATCGCACACCGCCAACACCCCGCTCGAAACGCCCTCCCATCCTCCCCGGTCGGCAAACTGCCCTCCATCGCCCGTCAACCCCACCAACGCCGCAAGATGCCCCCCCGACGAAACCCCCATCGCCCCGATCCGCTCCGGATCGATGCCAAACTCCGCCGCATTCGCCCTCAGAAACCGCAACGCGCACCTGCAATCCTCGATCTGCGCCGGAAACCGCGCCACCCCGCTCAACCGGTAATCCACGCTCGCCGCCACAAACCCATGCTGCGCGTAGTAGCGGATCGCAGGCACCCCATCCTCCTTGCTCCCGCTCTGCCACGCCCCGCCATGAAAGTAAACAATCGCAGGCAGCCGCTCCCCCTCACCCCGCACTCTCGGTCGGGCAATATCCATCCGCAACTCCAGCCCGTCCGCGTCTCCATACTTCACATCGCTCAGCAATTCGACATCGGAAGAAATCTCAATCGGATAAGGAATCATGCGTTCCCCGCATTCCTACCACACCCGCGCCCGCTCTGTTAGCTGATTTTAAATTCGCAGACCTGCCCCCCGCACGGATCACGAGCTGAGACACAAGATCACAACCAAATACTCCCCGTTTTGCGAGCCAGAAGATTCATATTATCGCAACTATATGATCATTCTTACAGAGTAAATTAAAAATAACTAACATTTTTCTTGCATTCTTTAGCCATTTTTGAATATAATTAAAAACGTGCGCGAGTTGCGTACATTCAAAGCCCAGCCACTCATTCAAGTGGCTCAAGTGGCCCCCACGTCAGCACTCCCAAAAAGAATGCCCTCAAGCGAACCCTTCCCCAAAATCGATTACCCCAAAATAAACCAGACAATCACCCACCCCAATTCAAGCCTCCCTATTCAGAACTGGACGTCGGAAGATCCTCCATCCCTCCCCCCTTTGCGCTCTTTGCGTCCTTAGCGGTAAATTTTTCCCAAAAAATCAGTCCAGCCCGGTCAAGCCCAGTCAAGGCGCACCAGAGTAAAAACGACGCCCTCTCCTCATTTTTACTTGTCCCGGCATAGCCCCTTGGGTGACGCCGGATCCCGGATTATCCCACCGAATCCCACTCTAGAAAAACATGAACGAAGCCCTCTTCACCGATTTCCCGACTTCACACGGAGTCGAGTCTCCGACCTCACTTTATCCGACTATATCCGGGTATATCCGACCAAATCCGACTAAAAAAAACCACTAAAAAGCCATGGAACAATTTGTAGAACAATGAAACTGTCCAAAAACCCAGCAGCGCTTTACTACCCCTTCTTGGCCGCAGGAGCCTTGTTCCCAAACCCCAGCGAGCTCTTGAAGAAATTCTTTCCAAGCTCCCACATCGGTCCCGGGAATCGTTTGCACTCGGTCAGCACCGCGTCGAAAGCGGTCACAAACCGGTCCACTTCCTTCTCCCCGATCACCAGCGGAGGCAAAATCTTGACCACATCCATATTATGCCCCGCGACTTGCGCCAGGATGCGATGCTGGCTCAGCAACGAAGTCACGATCATCTGCGTAAAGAGGCTCTTGTCCATCTTATGAATCACCTGCCACGCCACTTTCAATTTCAGGTCGCTCGGCTCGCTGAATTCAATCGCGATCATCAATCCCTTCCCGCGCACTTCCTTCAGGAACGGATGCTTCGCCTTGAGCCCGTTGAGCCGTTCCATGAGCAGCGCGCCCATCTTCGCGGCATTCTCCACGAGCCCCTCCTCGTCGATCACATTCAGCGTCGCGAGTCCGCAGGCCATTGCCAGGTTGTTCCGTCCAAACGTGGAGGAATGCACCACGCAGCGGTCCATGTGGCTGAAAGTCTTCTGGTGGATCTCGCGCCGCATCACGATTGCACCGCAAGGCACATAGCCGCCGCTCAGCGACTTCGCCAGCGTGACGATGTCCGGCTCAAGGTTCCAGTGTTCAAAGGCAAACATCTTTCCAGTCCTGCCCAGCCCGGTCTGCACCTCGTCGCAGATAAAGAGCGTCCCATGCTTCTTGCAAAGCTCCTGCGCCTTGTTGAAAAAATCGTCCTTCGCGGTCTTTACGCCCTTTCCCTGCACCAGCTCGACAATGAATGCCGCGTAATGCTTGGTGGCCAGCAATTCCTCGAGCTTCGCGATGTTGCCGAGATCGATGCGCGCACATTCCGGCAGGAACGGCGCAAATCCCTCGCGAAAATTCTCAATACCCATCATGGAGAGCGACCCGTTGCTCAACCCGTGAAAAGCCCCCTCCAGGGAAATAAAGCCCGGCCTTCCAGTCGCGGCCTTGGCAAATTTGATCGCTCCCTCGATCGATTCGGTGCCCGAGTTGCAGAAGAAAATCGCGTCGAGATGCGCCGGCATCTTTTTCACCAGAGCCTCGGCCAGCAGACCGCTCAGCAGCGAGCAATCCATCTGCACCATGTTGGGCAGATCAAGCTCCAGCACCTCGGCAAGCGCTTTTTTCACCGCGGGATGGTTCCGCCCGATGTTGTAAACGCTGTAGCCGCTCAGGAAATCGAGGTAATCCTTCCCGTCCATGTCGTAAAGATAGGCGCCCTGCGCGCTGGCATAGACTTTGTCAAACCCGATGGTGCGCTGCACCTTGACGAGCGTCGTATTGATATGGCGCTCGTGCAGATCGTAGTTCTCACCCAGCCTGGACGTGATCAGTTCTTTGAAATCGATTGGCATACGAGTCTCTTTATTCACCCGGGATTCGACTTTATCAACTGGAATTTCACTTCGGAAGCCCCGGCTCCCTTACGAAACAGTCTGTGTTTTGATCAGGAGCGTGGCCTGGTAGCGCTTCACGATCCTCAGCGCGATGGCATAGGCAATGGCCGCGAGCGGCACCCCGATCACCACGGAGCCAATCAGGGTGGGCCCCAGGATTTTCGCCATGAACACCCATGTCAGCCTCTCATGCACCCAGTCCGACCACGTATGAAACGTCTCCACGCTGAACCAGTTCTGAAAACTCATATCTACTCGATGGTGCGCCCTCACCGGCATGTGATGATGCAGCAGCCAGAACCCGATTTTGTATTCCCAGAGCAGCACAAACGGCCAGATGGGAAAAATCACGTCATGCGCCGTCACGGCAATGACAGCCGCCGTCTTGCTGCAACGAAAAAGCCACGAGATAAAGAAAGAGAGCAGGCTCTTGAGCGGCACAAAGGGGATGAACAGCGGTGTAAACCCGACAAATATCCCGATCGATACGCCACCCGCAATCGCATGCGGCGTGTCGTGGATCTGGATCAATTTATGATAATTCTTAACGACAAAATCGCGCAGTTTATGGATCAGGCTGAGGGCGGACATGGTCGGGTGATTAATAGTCGCCGCCGGGAAAATTTGAGCCCATTGACGATGCGTGTATTGTAATGCTCAGTTCCATGTCCACTTTCAATACTTATCAGCCGGAAAGCCCGGAACCGCCAATTGCAAGGAAGTGGTTTGTCCTGGCACTCGTTGCCTCGCTCGGCCTCCACGCGGTCCTTTTCGTCTTCTTCAGCAACACAAAGCTGGAACACTTTTCCCAAAATACCGAGCGTCTCGTTCCCCGGGCGTTCACTTCGCTGGGACGCGTGGACATCGACCAGAAGCTGCTCGACCCGGAACCCGAGAAACCCGCTGCCCAGCAGGCAGTGACCCAGCAGATCGCCAGCCAGTCACTTCCGGACGACAAACCGTCCGTGGATGCAAGCGCCGATGAAGTTATTTACAAGCCGAGCGCACCGGAATTGGTAAAACCAATCACCAACGACAAGCCAAAGGTGGACAACACCACTCTGCAGGCGCTGGAAAAGATCCAGCAAAAGACTTCCACGGAGATGAACACGGAACTCGATTCCGTGCGCGACCAGCTCATCAAGGACAAGCCCAAAATCAGCTCCAATGCATTGCTGAAATTTTCCGAAACCAAAAACTCCAGTACGACCGGTGGCAGCGACTCCGGAATCCCCGGAACAAAATCCCTCGACGACGCATTAGCCGGCACAGGCGGAGGCCTGCACAGCGGCGACAAAATCGGCATCCGTGGCGGCGCACTTTTTGAATACGACAAGGCTGACTTGCGGCCCGACGCAATCGTGGACCTCCAAAAACTCGCCACTGTGGTAAAACGTTACCCGAATGCGATTTTCACCATCGAGGGCTATGCAGATTCCTTCGGTTCCGCCGATTACAATCTCGCTCTCAGCCAGCGCCGCGCCGACGAGGTGAAAGCATGGCTGCTGGTGACTGTGGGGAACCGTTATAAAATCGAGGCCCATGGACTGGGGAGCACAAATTTTGTCGTCTCCCCCAATGGCACCGTCGAGCAACAGGAAAAAAACCGGCGCGTGGAAATCGGCATGAAATTCCCGCACTGATTGCACTGGATATCCCCTTCCTTGATCTCTTCAAAAACTGAACTCACCAGCGACGCAGTTGCCCTTCATTACGACGAGCTCGACCATTTCTACCGCGAGATTTGGGGCGAGCACGTCCACCACGGCCTCTGGATCACAGGCCGTGAAAGCCATCAAAAAGCGGTCCTGCAGTTGGTCGATCTCGTGGCAAAGGAGGCTGGCATCAAGCCCGGCGATAAAGTCTGCGATGTCGGCTGCGGCTATGGCGCAACTGCCCGCAAAATAGCACAAGACCACCAGGCGGAGGTCACCGCCCTCACCGTTTCCCGCGCTCAAAATCAATTCGCCATCGACAAGGATCCCGCCTCTACAAACCCGCATTACATCCTGTGCGACTGGCTGAAAAACGATCTTCCGCCGGAAAGCTTCGATGTCGTGATTGCCATCGAAAGCTCCGAGCACATGCCGGACAAAGCGGCCTTTTTTTCCGAGGCGTTTCGTGTGCTTCGTCCCGGCGGTCGCGCTGTGGTTACCGCATGGCTCGCAAGGGAAGAGGCCTCCGGTTTCGAGAACCGTTTCCTGCTCGAGCCCGTCTGTCGCGAAGGCCGCATGCCCCACATGGGCACCGCGCTCGACTACCAGCACTTTTTCGAAAAAGCCGGCTTTAATTTCGAGTCATTCAGGGACCTCACGAAGCAGGTGAAAAGGACATGGCCCATATGCGCCGTGCATTTTTTCATCAACCTCTGCCGCAAACCCGCCTACGCGAGATTTCTTTTCAACAAACATAGCCAGAACCGCATCTTCGCATTGACCATGTTCCGCATCTGGCTCGCCTACAACACAGGCAGCATGCGCTACGGAATCTTCACCGCCCGCAAACCACTTTAAGCAATATGGCTCTTATTTTTGTAATGCCGGATCTCAAATTCCGCGCAAGTGTTTAATACCCGGTCGAGCTGAAATACATCCTCAAACTCGGGGAAAAAAGCATCCCCCTCCATCACCCCTTTCACCAGTGTGAGATAAAGATCGGAGCAAAGATGCAATGTCTGGGCATAGATTTCGGCGCCTCCGCAGATGAAGATGTCACGCGATTCCTGCGAGGGATCAATCTCGTGAAGGTTGGTGATGGTTCGGACTCCGGGATGCACAAAGCCCGAGCGGCTGAGCACGATGGTTTCCCGGTTCGGCAGCGGACGCCCGATGGATTGAAACGTCTTGCGCCCCATCACGATGATATTGCCTGTGGTCACCTGCTTGAACCACTTGAAATCCTCGGGCAGATGCCACGGGATATGGTTGCCCTGGCCGATCACCCGGTTCTCTGACATTGCCGCGATGGCCTTGAAGTGCTTCATACCGCAATCTGCGCCTTGATGGCAGGATGCGGATCGTAACCCGTAAGCTCGAAGTCACTGAATTGGAATTCATGGATGTCCTTCACTTCCGGCCTGAGCTTCATCACCGGTAGTGGTCGCGGTTCCCTGGAAAGCTGGAGTTTCGCCTGCTCGAGATGATTACTATAAAGATGCAGATCCCCGAAGGTATGGACGAAATCCCCGGGCTTCAGACCGCAGACTTGTGCGACCATGAGCGTAAGCAGCGCATAGCTCGCAATATTGAACGGCACACCGAGAAACAGATCGGCGCTCCGTTGATAAAGCTGGCAGGAAAGCTCCCCGTCCCTGACAAAAAACTGGAAAAGCGCATGGCATGGAGGGAGAGCCATTTGATCAATCTCCTCTACGTTCCAGGCGCTTACAATGTGCCTTCGCGAATTGGGGTTCTTTTTAATCTGCGCGATTACATGGTCGATCTGGTTGATGCTGCGCCCGTCCGTCGTGCGCCAGTCACACCATTGTGCGCCGTAAACACGCCCCAAATTCCCGTCAGCATCCGCCCATTCATTCCAGATGGTGACGCCATGCTCCTGCAGCCAGCGCACATTCGTATCCCCGCGCAGGAACCAGAGCAACTCGTAGATGATCGACTTGGTATGCAGCTTCTTGGTGGTGAGCAGCGGAAACGTTTCCCGAAGATCAAACCGCGCCTGTGCGCCAAAGATGGAGTAAGTCCCGGTGCCGGTTCTATCCGGTTTGAACTTGCCCTGATCGAGCACAAGCCGCAGTAGGTCGTGATATTCGCGCATCTTCTTTCTTCTTAGGTCGGCGACACTGCAGGGCCGGGAGGAAGCGGTATGGAAAGATCCACCGGCCTCAATTCGACTTCACGGCCGATTCTGGCGCTTTCGTAAATTGCATCAAGAAGACGCATGATTTCGACGCCATCGGTTGCACTGACCGATGGTTCCTTGTCTTCCATGATGCACCGGATGAAATGTTCCTGCGCGGACTCCATGCTCGGCGGAAACTTGATCGGAACAGATTTCACCATGGCACCCTTTTCCTCGTGGAAGATGCATATCTGGGTATCTTTGTAATCATACGAAACACTAGACAGGCCGCCTTTGCTGCCGCTGAGTTCCATGTAAACCTTCTCGCGCTCCTCAAAATTCAGGGCCCAGCTTACTTCAAGCGCAAGCGTAAACCCGTTATCAAAGCGGATCAGGGCGCTTGCCAGATCCTCCACGTCGAAGTCCTTTTTCTGCTCGAGGGCAAGCGACTTGCCGAGATGGGAAAACGTACTGGCGGAAACTGTGACCGCTTTCGGGCCGCCGATGAGCCAGCGGGAAAGATCGAGCATATGCACGCCGAGATCGATAAGAGGGCCGCCACCGCTCATCTTCTTCTGGCCGAACCAGCCGCCGAAACGCGGAATGCCACGCATCCGCCGCCACCCTGCGCTGCCATAATACATGTCGCCCAGTTTGCCTGATTCGATGACCGACTTGAAATATTGATGCTCATCACGGAATCGCTGATTGAAATGGATCATGAACTTGCGTCCGCTCGAGCGAACTTTGTCCCGCATTTCGATCGCCTCGGCGGTATTCATCGCCATCGGCTTTTCGCACATGACGTGCCAGCCTTTGTCGAGGGCAGCAATGGTCATCGATTTATGTAAAAAATTCGGCACTACGAGGGAAACCGCATCGATCTCGGCTTTTGCCAGAAACTCATCAAAGTCCGTAAAAGTTTGCGGAATGGCGAACTCTGCCGCGATTTTTTTCACCAATTGCTCATTTTGATCACAAATGGCCTGCACCTTGGCATCTGGCGATTTTAGATATTTCTGGATATGAACATATCCCATTCCCAGACCAACAACTCCTACACGAACGACTTGTTTCGACATCGGGGCAGAGTAAGCCGATCATTTTCTGCGCGCAAGCGTTCTTGAAAAAAATGAAAAACATGGTGGAACGCGCTCGCGCATTGTCATTTTGTGAAAGACAGCTTAGTTGTTATGCAAACGAAACCCATGGAGCCACAAGCCATCACCCCGATGAAAGATACCCAGAACGAGCGCGATCATCGCCAGATCGCCATCGATCGTGTCGGGGTGAAAAATCTGCGTTATCCAATGCAGATCCGCGACAAAGCGCACGCGACCCAGAGTACGATAGCGAACGTAACCCTCACAGTGGACCTGCCTCACCACTATAAAGGCACGCACATGAGCCGGTTCATCGAAGTGTTGAACGAGCATGGTCCCGTCCTGCATGTAGATAATATCAAAACCATATTGACCCGGCTTTTGGAAAAACTGCATTCGCAGCAAGCCCATGTGGATTTTGAGTTCCCGTTCTTCCTCGAGAAAAAGGCTCCTGTCACCGGAGCGGTTGGACTCATGGATTACAATATCCGCTTCAGCGCGAGTCTGCAAAAGGATGAATTTGATTTTGTCATCACGACCATAGTTCCCGTCACAACCTTGTGCCCATGCTCAAAGGCGATCAGCGAATACGGCGCACACAATCAGCGTGGCCAGGTGACGTATTCCGTGCGCTTTCAAAAACCCATCTGGATCGAGGATCTGATCGTGCTGGTGGAAAGCTGCGCAAGTTCCGAGCTTTACAGCCTGTTGAAACGTCCCGATGAAAAAGCGGTGACCGAGCGCGCTTTTGAGAATCCCGTATTCGTCGAGGATCTGGTCCGCAATATCGCCCTGCGATCAAACGCGGAACCAAACATCACATGGTATCGCATCGAAGCAGAAAACTTCGAATCGATCCACAATCACAACGCCTACGCATTAATAGAAAAAGGGTAGTGGTTCACCGCATTCTCATTGGCGTAATTGTTTGCTTCTGGATTGTTATGACCTCGCAGTTGATCCGACTGGAGATCAATCCCGACAGGTCCGATCTCCTGACAGTGCCGCCTTCACATGTATTCAAGCTCATGTTCACCCATGGCCAGACATCGGAACTCAACGTCATGGACAATGGATCTCCTATCGGGAATCTGGCTCTGAACCCAAAATCGGACTCTGAATTTGACAAGCATTCCCTTGATTTCAACGGCAATGTCCTTATCCATCTTCCAAGTGCCGTTAAAAAACAACGCGTATCGTGGGACGGCATTCTGGAAATGGATCGTTCCTATAAAACCAGCAAATTCCAACTCACACTCAATCTGCTGCCGATTACCCCCCACGAGGCTACTTATCATGTTTACCTGAGCCTCGATCCTGCAACCAAACTAGTTGATTACGAAATCAAGGAAGGCGATCAATCTGTTAAAAAATCATCATTTTCAGCAGATGCCCCCGGCCTGAATGCGCTGTTGCGGGACGAATTCGGCGTTGACTCGTCTTTCATACAAAACGTCCACAACAATGTCGCAGTCCCCACTCTGTCCGCAAAGCAGACCGAGATAAAAATCCACGCCGAAAAAACGGTCGCCTACCTCCTTACTTTTAAACAAGGAGAAATCGTAGTGGCGGAAATTTATGTGAGCCAGTTGGGACAAATCCTCTCGGCAAAAACGATTCTTGGGTACACTTTTAATGCCGCAGACATGCTGCCATGACCCCATGATACAAATCCAGAACCTCAGCAAACATTTTGGACAGCTCAAAGCTGTTGATGAATTGAACCTTGATATCCGCCAGGGGGAATTCTTCGCATTTCTTGGGCCGAATGCGGCCGGAAAAACCACCACCATCAAGATGCTTACCGGGCTGATCCGGCCTTCCAGCGGCACTTGCAAGGTGGCAGGCCATGATATCCAGCAGTCTCCCCAGGCTGCAAAGGCGGTCCTCAGCTATGTTCCGGATTTCCCTTTTCTTTATGAAAAGCTCACCTCCCGCGAATTCATGCAATTCGTGGGTGATCTTTATAATATTGAAAAGGCAGTTGTGGATAAAAAAACCTCCTCGCTGTTTGAGACGTTTAACCTTGAGAATTACGTCAACGAACTCACGGAAAATCTCAGCCACGGCACAAGGCAGCGGCTGGTGATCGCCTCGGCTCTGTTGCACGATCCTCAAGTTTTCATTATCGACGAGCCGATGGTCGGTCTCGATCCCATGCATGCGCGCATTGTAAAAAATGAGCTCAAGGAGCGCAGCCGCAAAGGCATGACAGTATTTCTCTCCACGCATACCTTGAGCGTCGCCGAAGAAATGGCGGACCGGATTGGCATCATCAACCACGGGCGGCTCATTGCGCTGGGCACTGTTGAAGAACTTCGCCGGCAGACTGCGGAAAGCGGCGCCCTGGAGAAAATTTTCCTTTCGATCGTGGATGCCGAGGAGCAGGTAAAAGCAGCACACAAGGCCGAAGTTTCCGCGTGAATCACGCCGGATATCATTTCGAAAAATACGAAAAAAACAGTGGGCCCACCAGGATTTGAACCTGGGACCAAGGGATTATGAGTCCCCTGCTCTAACCGCTGAGCTATAGGCCCTTTTGTGAAGCGCGATACTATGTCAGGAGCATTCCGTGCTTGCAAAGAAATTTGATTGAACCTGACGTATCAGCCCGAAGTTCAATGGTATAAACCACCGTCCGGCAATATTGGTTGCGCTGACGGCTTCAGGAGAACGCAGAACAAATCCCCCAAGTCGCTTTGGATGATTTCGCCGCGTCCAATTTGTTTAAATGCCTTCTCCAATTGCTCCCCTTTGTCCGGGAATCCACTCCGGTTCACATAGACTGCCGAGAATCCATAGCTTTCAAGACGGCTCACGATCTCATTCAGCGACATGCCATTAAATTCCTGCTGCCAATTATCCCGGGGGCGCCCTTTGTCTGATCCGAATGCAAAACGGAGGTGGTGCGAGTAAAGATAAGGCCTAAAATGATCAAAGGAACCAACTCCCGGGGCTGGAGACTCCGGGTAATCCATGATGGGAAGTTGAAAAATCATGGCGCCCTGCGGCAACGCCTGCTCCATTCTTTCGGTAAAATTCCGATCCGAGTCCACCTGCGTAGATATTTCCTGCAAGTCCTGCGCGGTGACCTTTGGTGGCAGTTGATCCCACAGGGCAAACAATACGATGGGAATAGCCACCCCATATACGACTGGCGTTTTGCTAAATTTCATAACCGACAAACGCCTGACCGCAACCATCAACACGATACATAGAATAAAAATACTGTAACGAGTGGTGGAACGAAATAATTGAAATCCCAATGTGCCAACGAAGCAATTAATACCTCCGACGTCGGAATAAAGCATGATCCAAATGATCTGCAAAGCCTCGTATGAGAGGGGCTCTCTACGCAACAACCGCCTGATGGAAACAATCACGAGCCACCCCAAGGCGGCGAGGCCCACCAGCCCTATATAGCCGCTGGGCGGCAATTCGCCGGGTGACAGAATAACTTCCCCCATGTGCTTCAGACCCCATGAAGCAAAAGGAGGGAACCGATGATCCGGTGGAGGAATAATAAGATCGACTGTCTTCAGTGCATAAATTTCCATCCATTTATAAGGTCGAAGCAAGGCTCCTGGATTGGGGCCATGGACGAAATGATAAGCAAATGTGTTCACATTTATTAATAGAAATGCTACCGTCGCTGTTCCGATTAAGGCAGCGGCAGGAAGGGCCACCCGCCAATCGCGCCGACGCCACCATTGAATCAAGCCGCCAAACAATACAAACTGCGCGAACATGTTCGTGTAATACGGATTCAGTATCCCCGTAATGAAAGCCACGCCCAGCGCAAAGATAAAACGCCATTCCCAAAAACCGATTCCATCTTCGCTAATAATCCAACTACTCACCAGCAGACAGAGAGGCACATGCCAGCAGTAAGTAACATCAATGTGATGGGCGCCATGTGAAAATGGAAATCTTGCAAAGGCAAAAATCAAAGCTCCAGCCGACGACCAGACCCAAGAACATTTCAACAACCGGCATACAACATAAAAAGCGATAGTTGCAAGAACATGCTCTATCATTACCATAAGGTTAAACGCCGCAAAAATGCCGATAACCCTTGCAAGAATTCCGGGTATAAAAAATAACAGACAAGAAGTCTGAGGAAAATCGTTCCAATTTCCGCCATACGGAGCGCCTAATTCCGGAATATTCTTGAAGAAAAGGGGGAAGTAGTGTCCGTCCCTCGCGGCCCGAACTTGCGAAAAACCAGCTAAAACGTCCCCCTTGTATGGATCGGAGGTGTATGCCAAAGGAGTCTGC
Organism: Chthoniobacteraceae bacterium; assembly: GCA_049692655.1. Classification (GTDB taxonomy): domain Bacteria; phylum Verrucomicrobiota; class Verrucomicrobiia; order Chthoniobacterales; family Chthoniobacteraceae; genus DASZPK01. The sequence continues at coordinate 13,099 of JBAVPB010000213.1, forward strand.
CAGCTTTCGACGGTCCAACGATTACAAAAGCAACACCAAAGCAGAACACTGAACAGTGCCAATAATGCTACACGGATCAGATCGCTCCGAGAAGAACTTACGAACGCAATTAAGGAAGGCATTTTCACTGAAGTCACCGTTTCTTCCGCGCTGTCTTTTGTCAATTGAGTATTAAGGGATTTTGCCACAAAAAATATGCACTGAGGTTTGCTGCAGATATATCACAAGCAAAATCAAAAATTGCTTTAGCGCTTAAAAATCTAAGGCATCGAATCGATAGCCGATTTTCGTTGTTCGAATCACAAACGAGAAAATAGCCGTGATGACTGAAAACGCTATTCTACTATTTTATCAATGAAACTGCGGAATTGACTTCCGGTGGCGTCTTTATCTCTTGAATAGGAGTCCTTGGGACAAGCGGCTGCGCAAGGTTTTCTTTCGCAAGTTTATCGTATTTTCCTCTCAATACCGGATGATTCATATAACTAAAATATGCATGAAGACCGTGTGCGGCGCACCGTCCACATGTAGGATGACCGCTTTTTGCTTTGCCAATTTCCTCTTTACTCATTTCAAGGAATTTTCCCAGACGTCCCGTTTCCGGCTCGTACGTAGCGCAACATAAATTCAAATTTCCCGCTGCATCTATGACAAGTTGATCGTCCAAGATATTACATCTTTCATTTTTGAATGGTTTGGCTGCTTCAATTGCCTGGGAAATTGGAAGCGCGAATTGTTGATCTACGAACCTCTGTCTATCATCTGACAATTTATTCTCCGCGAGCTCTAAAACTCTCTCTAATGGGGTGTAATAAGCCCAATCTTCAAGCCAATCAAACCCAAGCGATTTGGCGTATGCCTTCATTGTATTGAGTTCCTCCAAATTGTGGCGATATTTGTGGTAATATACGTAAATCACTGTTTTCCGATTTTTCGTCTTCTTTTTTGCCTCACTCAAGGCCTGCATGTTTTCCTTCACTGTTTCAATATTACCGCGGGCGTGGGTTTGACCGTAAATCTCTTGAGAAAAACCTGATAACGAGATCCGTATGCTATCAGGCTCAGCCATTAGAATATCTTCGATATTCCGGATAATATTAAGATTCGTGCTAAGCGTACAAAGTAGTTTTTGTTTTTTAACAAAATGAATAAACTGTGCGAGATCCGGGTGCAAAAGAGGTTCAGTCCAATTATAAAGTCCCACTCCCACCGCATTATAATCTCGTTTACCTTTCTGGATAATTTTTTCAAAAGTTTCCATAGACATTCTTGTCATACCCGTAACGGGGCCAGAATTGCCTACAGCACAAGATGGACATCGAAGATTACAGGCGCTTACCACATCCACATACATCATCAAAGGCTTTGCTTTGCTAGGTGGATATACCAAGCGCATAAGCGGATAAAATACGGCTCGTGGAACTAAATGGAAAAACCGCCTATATGCTGCAAATGCGACGGACTGGAGCAGATTTCTCATACAAAATACTTTTACAATTGCATCTCTATTTATACAAAATCACTAAAAGTGAAGGTTCCGTACTATAAATTTGATTTATGAGTAATTCAAGCCTTTTGGTGGTGGGTAATGGTTCCTTTTACATCTGAGATTTGACAAAGAGATTAAAGACACGCAGACAGCGCGATGACCACTGCCGCTCCGGCAACGCACGGAATGAAGATTTGCATGGAGGTCCGGATCGCGGCGATCACTTGCAAACGGACCGGATCGATTGCCAGCGCGAGCGATACCAAGATGAGCAGCGCGACAAGCGCGCTAAACCGATACACCAGCGAGGTAGCAGCCGCAGCCGCTTTCGGGTCAGGGTGAAGCCTGCATAAGTTGATAGATCTTTACCACGTCGCCCCCTGTGCTTCCCGGCAGCACGGTGTTGAAAACACTGGCCAGCCTAACACAAATCCAAGCTCGGCCCAATTCACTTTGTGCAGCACGAAAATGATCAACGCAAGGGAAGCAGCGCAACGGAGGAGAAATTTTGCAGTATCGGATTTCAGATTCCTGCGTCTAGAAATTGAACTCTCTTTTTCATCATTAATGACGCGGAGTGGTGGTCATATTGGCAAGCGAGAAAATTTTAATTCAATAATGAGGTGTATTTAAAGCGGTGGTACCTGCGGGATGATCTTGTTCTTAAATACAACCACACCACCGTATCCATCCTGTTCCGCAATTTTATCCAGTGTGAAATTATGCTTCACCAGAAATCCTTCAATTTCAGCAAGAGAAACATGCCATGCATGCCATTCGCAAACAATCCAGCGCACCGCAAGTTCAATGAATTCGATCTCTTTCTGCAGAAAGTCCAGTTCAGCTCCTTCAATATCAATTTTTAGCAAATCTATTATTTGAGTTCCATGCCTGGAAGACCATTCTTTGGACAAAGCTATTGTCGGCACACGAACCTCCCTTACCTTACCCTTAACTGGAAATGGGTGTTTTTTCAAAAACGGCTTCATGGAACTCTGGGTATTTGCCGGGTTGATATGAAAGACAACTTCCTTTTGGTCTGGATCGCAACCTAAGGCACCAAGCAAAACAGAGCATTGATCAAGACCGTTCCGTTTCAAATGCCAGTCAGCCTCTTTTACCATATCGATATCAGCATCAATCAATAAACCGATGGGACAAATAAGTGGATTTCGTTCGACAAGAAGACAAGGAAACCAGCCCACATTACAGCCGATATCCGCAAATGTTTGGATCATTTTGCCTTCGATAGCCACGTTGTACTCATGCCCTTTGAACATCTCCTCTACAAGCGCCAAACCCGCAATTGAACCAATACGAATGCGGAAACCACTTCGCGGCAGTTTCCTAGATATTGGCCATTTCTTTAAAATATGGTTAATCAGCCAATATATCCCGATTTTATCCACGAAGTGGTGTATGAAACGCAGTTTACCAAGGCGATATATTAACCCTGTTCGTTTACCAGAAACATTCGGAATAATTTCTTGCATACTCTATTTTCGTCGTAATCCCATTTACAATTTCGTGAAAATGGTATTGCAAGCTGATATAGTGGGTCAAGGGCTTCTTTTGCCCGAGCTTCTGTGCAAGTCACCGTCCCCGCCGGGGTAGTTTTTCCCAGAAGAGGGAGTCGGATGCACGTTAGATTCAGTAAATATCGATGCCGATGGCGAATACTCGAATGCTGCCCTTGGGAAAACAATTCTTCAGATCAATCCCGTTATTAAAAACCTGATCCAAAAGTGCTTAAGCCGGGTACAAACCTGTGTTCCGATTTTCTGGCCCGTGAACTTATTTTAAATGCCATATTCCAGTATCTTGCCTTCAGCCGAACCAATTATAATAAAACAGATTGCTTTCATTGACTCGTAGGCCAATCTCCAATAATTAAACAGCAGAAAGTCCGTTTACCCTCAGCGTTTATGCTTGTTTCACTGATAATACCGGTCCTTAATGAACAAGAAAATATTGCCCATCTCTGGAAACGGCTTGGAGAAGTGACCAGCGGAGTCAAAGATACTAAGTTTGAGGTGGTCTTCGTGGATGACGGCAGCACGGACGAAACGACGCGCGAAATAGGTCTGCTGCCGAAAGCAGAGCATCTTGTATGGAAGCTCCTCGAGCTTTCACGGAATTTTGGCCATCAGGCTGCCGTCTCAGCAGGCATGGAGGACGCGGACGGTGATGCTTTCATTTTTCTAGATGCCGATCTACAAGATCCTCCAGAGTTGATCCCCGCCCTTCTCGAAAAGTACCGTGCGGGTTACGACGTCGTTTACGGGGTGCGCCAAAACCGCAAGGAGCCACTTTGGTTGCGACTCTGCTTTCGAGCTTTTTACCGTCTTTTTAATGCGATCGCCGAGCGGCCCATGCCTTTGGATGCCGGGGAGTTTGGCCTGGTAAGCCGCAGAGTGGGCAGACTGCTGGCCGAGATGCCTGAGCGCGACCGGCTTATCCGCGGCATGCGAAGCTGGGTGGGATTTCGTCAAATTGGCCTGCCTTATGACCGACCGGAACGCCATGCGGGTACCACCAGCTACAGCATACGGAGACGCATCGAAGGTGCCCTCGATGGATTATTCGGGTATTCAAAACTGCCGATCCGTCTCACATTTTTCCTAGGAATCCTGGTATTTCTTATTTGCGGTACGTACCTTGGCATCTCATACATCGGAATGATGATTAACGGCACTTCCGTCGTTATTGGATGGCGCTCAGTTATTACCCTGGCCTTTATGCTCGGTGGCGCAAACCTGATTGCGATTTCCGTCGTCGGCGAGTATGTATGTCGCATCTATTTCCAAGGTAAACAACGGCCTTTATTCATTGTGGCCAATACAAGGAGCAGCAATGAACCCCAAAAGTGAATCCTAGCGAAATTCTGGTCTATCTGGAATTTCATTTCCATCCTGATGACCAGCGATAGACCAGACGCCGCACGGCGTTCTGAATGGGGATTCTAAACTTCAACCACCGGTACTGCCACGCATTAATGGTGGTGCCTGCCTGACGTGAAATATCATCCGCCATGTCAAAAAAGTCGCCAAGCATCCGGGATTCAAGTTTACGTGTGTCGGCATGGCCATGCACACGAAAAGATCCCAACGCACGTCTGTCGTAAACTATACCGCCCCTTAGCATCAATCGCAGCCAGAGATCAAGATCAACGACATATGGCCTTGCAGGGTTCATAAGCTCAATCCCTTCCAAACTGGATACGCGCAGCAACACCAGCGTTGGTTCCCCGATCAAGTTTGTTCCAACACGAAAACACCCCTTGATGACATCACCGCCTTTGATGAATCCGCTGCGATTAAAACCCTGCCTGCGAAATAGAAGCTTACCCTTTGCATTGATGATCTTCTTGCAACACGTAGCCATCACAGCACCGGGATTATCAATCAAAGACTGCACCTGTACCGCCAGACAATCCGGCTCAATCGTGTCATCCGCACAGAGGATTTTGATGAATTCACCACGAGCCAAACCAATCGCGTGATTCATATTCAGGGCTCCTGACCCCAGATGAATTTCATTGATATGGACCCTGATGCGAGGATCGGCGGCACGCTCCACAAATCGCTCGATAATCTCCCGGGAGCGGTCCTTGGACTGATTTTCCACGATTACCAATTCCCAATTTTGGTAAGACTGGGCCAGCGCAGACTTCAACGTTTCCTCCAAAAATGGCTCGGCATTATAAACGGGGACGCAAATTGAGACCAAAGGGTGAAGGGTGTTCATGGCATGGAATCCAGGAGCGTTTGCAATCCGCTGGCGAGGGTGTGATGAGGTCGCCATGCCAACCCGGCAAGTTTTTGCACATCCGCTACGATGCAAGGATACTCGTCCGGTTGCTGTGGTAAAGCCTCGCGAACAAGACCTGGCTTTTTCAAAATGCCGGCGATTGTATTCGCAATGTCCCTAATCGCAAAGCCCTCCCCCGTTCCAATATTAATCGGGCCGGAAAAACGACGTTCGGTGACAGCGAGAAGCGCCCGCGCAACATCGTCAATATGGATATAATCCCTGACGCTCCCGGGAGTTTTTAAAACAACTTCCTGATCGTGACGCAGTTGCCTGACGATGGAACTTGAGAGCCGAAGAGAGTGTTCACCGGGGCCATATGGATAAAACAGCCGCGCCCATGCGAATGTAAAACCAGCAGCTTGCAGTTCCTTTTCCAAGACAATCCTGAGTGTATTTTTAGCGATCGAATACGGTGAGCGTGGTGCGATTAAACTCTGACCTTCGCACAACTTCCAGTTATCAGGCGCATATTCGATGCAGGTACCGAGCACTACAAAATGCCGGGTTCCCATTTCCTTCATTTCGTTTATAAAATCGATGCTCCAACGGCCATATTCCGCATTCAGTGGAGAATCGAGGTATTCGCCCGGCTTGGTGATCCAAGCGGTATGAATACAGGCATCCGGAGCGAACCGGCGAATTTCTTCCCAAGGTGGTGTGACCAACCGGAAAGGCCGTTCAAGCCCGGCCACTTGATGCCCTGCCAGACGCGCGCATGAACAAAATGCCGTTCCGATAAAACCAGAGGGACCGGTGACGAAAAGTTTCACAAAATTTCTGAGAGCAACGGCAAGCAGGCATCCCGTGAAGAAATAATCGGCTCTTTCAAGGGCCATGAGATGCCGATTTCCGGATCATCCCAACGCACGCCCGCTGCCTGATCAGGGACAAAGTACTCGCCCATTTGGTAGGAAACCTCGCAAGTATCGCTTAAACACTGAAGTCCGTGAGCAAATCCAGGCGGAATGTAAAGTGAACGCCTGTTGGCTCCTGAAAGCTCAAAAGCCTCCCAATCACCAAAAGTCGGAGAGGCGGGCCGGATATCCACAACGACGTCAAATATTACTCCCGACAAACAACGGACGAGCTTGATTTCCGCGACCGGTTCCTTCTGAAAGTGAAGTCCCCGCAATATTCCCCTAGCCTTGGAAAAAGAGATATTACATTGCGGCCAGCGGGTATTGAGCCCCAGTTCTGAAAATTCCTTCTCGCAATAGGTGCGGGCAAAAAAGCCCCGCTCGTCCTCCCGTAATTCAAGGTCTATGACAAAGACCCCTGTGAGCCTGGCAGCGGAAAATTTCATACCCGATCAAACAATTTTGACCTCAGGAACAGGAATGATAAACCGGCCTCCGTGCCGCCGGTATTCCTCCTGCTGCTTGAGTATCTCATCCGCGAAATTCCACGTTAGCAATAATGCGTAATCCGGCTTTCTGGCAGCGAGTTGATCCGCAGCCACAACGGGAATGTGCGTGCCGGGTGTGATAAGCCCCTGCTTGTATGTGCTCCTGTCGGCCACAAAATCGAGGATGTCGTTGCCGATCCCAACATAATTCAGCAGTGTTGTTCCTTTGGCAGAAGCTCCGTAAGCCGCGATGGATTTCCCTTCCTGCTTCAAGCCGGCAAGCAAGTCGTACAGTGACTTCTTGAGGGTAGTCACCCGTTGCGCAAATTTTCCGTAATACTCCAGCGATGCAATGCCGCGCCGCTCCTCCTCCTCTAAAATTTCCCTTACGGAATCCTCCACCGGAAAATCCCCGGCGTGCGCCGCAAAAAAGCGCAGGGAACCGCCATGAATCGAAAGATGTTCCGCACGAAATATCTCCAATCCATGCCGTTTAAAGAGCGGTATGAGTGAGGTAAGGGAAAAATAGAAGACGTGCTCGTGATAGATCGTATCGAACTCGACGTGATCCACCATATCCACGCCATATGCGGACTCGAGCACAATACGACCTTGCGGATTTAGCAGATATTTCAAACCGGCGACAAAGTCATTTGTATCAGGAGCATGGGCAAAGACGTTGTTACCAAGAATCAAGTCCGCCTTCCGTTTCTTTGCAGCAAGCGTTTTTGCGCATGATTCACCAAAGAACTCGACGATTGTATCAATGCCTTTTTCCTGTGCCACCCTCGCAATATTTGCCGCAGGTTCCACTCCAAGGCACGGGATTCCGGCACTTAAAAAGTTCTGCAGCAGGTATCCATCATTACTCGCGATCTCAATGGCAAAGCTATCCCGGCCAAGAGAAAATTCCTTGATGTAACGGCTCACAGCTTCACGGGCATGACGGAGCATCGTGTCCGAAAATGAGGAAAAGTACAGATATTCAGAAAACAGTTCAACAGGCGGAACCAATGCGGTAATCTGCATCAACCAGCAAGTTTTACAGACGGCAAGATCGAGGGGAAATTTTGGCTCCTGTTTATTTATATCCCCCGGCGCAAGAAAATTATTTGCCAGTGGCTGCATCCCCAAATCGAGAATATTTATCCCTTGATCGCCGGCACAGGATCGACAATGAAAATTAATGGACATAAAGAAGGGGGAATGCGTTGGTTTTAAAAGGCAGCGACCCAACCAAAACCCCGATTGCGCCGCTAAAAAAATCCTGCCACAGAAAGATCAACTTCCGCAACATGAAAGAGCGAATCCACTTAAAGATCAGGTTTGTCACAGTCTCTTTTTAGAATACCCTCATTAACCATTATTTGAATGATCACCCTGGTTTCGGCCCCACCTGACTGATCAAGAAATCGTCGCGATACCCGAACGGACGTCTATTTTGTCGGCAACAAATTTTGCGAATGGTAGCGCGCAGGTCCAGCCGGGTGAGACGGCGTTGAGGATGTGCATCGATTTCCCGTCGGATTCGAGGACAAAATCCATCTCAAGTTTGCGTGTGCGGGTATCCATCAATTGCGCGCGAATTCCCGGCCTTCCCCAGTGCTTGTAATCCTCCACGCGCACGCCTTCCGCCAGGTACGCGGCCAGCGAAACGAGATGGGGCTTTGAGTACTTCAATAGTTCCTCGATGGCAAGGCGCTTGAAATCGAAGCCGGAGAAAGCAAGCAGCCCGAGCTCGCGTGAGACGATCTCCAAGAATTCAGCGGGGCGGAATCCCCTGAAGGAACCGTATTGCTCACGCCAGAATGCAGGGATCGCCGTGGGGCCTATCTTTGCGTGCCCATCGACGGTGACGGTGAAATGGACACCTAGGAACGGATTCCGGAGATCCGGCACGGGATAAATATTCGTGCGGAATGCTCCGGCAGGTTCCTCGGAATAGAGATAGATCCCCTTGAACGGCACGATCCGGTAATGCTCCGAGAGCCTGAAGTCGCGGGCGACCTTGTCCGCATACAGGCCGGCGGCATTGACTACGTAACCAGCTTCGATTTCGCCTGATTTCGTGAAAATGGTGCTGCCTTTCCTCCGAAGGTAACCGGCGTTTTGTTCGATCCGGACGCCCTCCGCGATAGCATCGCCCCTCATGCTTTCGATGACCCGCAAGGGATCGGCCGTGGATGTGGTCGGGGAAAAAATGGCTCTTTCATACGTTTTCGCACGGGGCTCGATCTCCCGCATCTCCTCCGGCGTGATGGTCTGAAGTGTCACGCCATTCGCAGCGCCCCGGCGGGCCAGCTCGTCGAGTTGCGGCAGTTCGGAGGCATTCCTTGTGACGACAAGCTTGCCGCAGCGATTGACGGGGATGCCCTTGCTCTCGCAATACTCGACAAGCAGCCTGTTGCCGTCGCGCGTGAATTTTGCCTTGAGGGAATCTGCGGTGTAATAAAAACCGGCGTGGATGACGCCGCTGTTCCGGCCGCTGGCGTGCAATCCGCACGCCGCTTCTTTTTCGAGGATACAAACGCTTTGACCGGGGTGACGCCTCTTGAGTTCCCGGGCGATGGAAATGCCGATAATGCCGCCGCCGATGACCAGAAAATCCGCGCCAGGCTTGCGGGTGTTCACGGAAGAACCGGGTTTGGGGAAGGCTTCAAAATCACGCAAAACAAATCGCGAGCCTCGCTTTCAATAATCTCGCCATGGCTTGCCTCCTTGAGCGCCTGCTCGAAGGCGTCGCCGTTATCGGCCAAGCCGTTCCGGTCCACATAGATCGCGGAAAAACCGTATTTTTCGAGCTGTTCAACGGCTTGTGCCGGACTCAACTGCATGATCCCCGGCTGCCATTTCTCATGGGGACGGCCTTTCTCCGACCCAAATGAAAACCGCAGACGGCTGGAGTAAAGATAGGGACGAAAATGATCGTAAGGATTAATACCCTGAACAGAACTTTCCGGAAAAACCATGGCTGGAAACTGAAAAACCATTGCGCCAACGGGAAGCTGTTTTTCCATATTCACAGTAAACCTGCGATCCGATGCCATGGCCCTGGCCATTGTCTCCAGTTCCGTGAAAGTAACTCCCGGCGGGGTCTGGTCCCAGATCGCCAGCGCTACAATAAGAAGTGCGGCGAGATATGGGATGACGGCACTTTTAAATTCCACCCTGGACAGGTGTTTAACCGCAACCATCAACACAATGCAGAGGATAAAAATCACGTAACGCGTGGTGGATCGAAATAATAGAAACCCGAAAGAACCGATCACTCCATTGATTCCGCCCACCGAGGAATAAAGCAGGATCCAAAGAACCAACCATGCCTCGAAGGGCATTTTTGAATGATCGACCACACGTCGCAGTGAATGGAATGCCAGCCACAGCAGTGCGGCGATCCCGACCAGGCCAATATAACACGCGGGAGGCATTTCGCCAGGTGGCAATGCCGCGCAGGCCGTATGCCATGCGCCAAACCGGGCAAAGAATGGCAGATGATGGTCCGGCGGAGGGATGACAAGATCCACGATCTTCAGGGCGAAGATTTCCAGCCATTTGTAGGCACGGACTACGGCGCCTGTATTGGGCCCGTGGGAAAAATGGTAGCAAAACGTGGTTAAATTCATCAGGAAAAATCCTGAAGCCGCTACGCAGATGACCGCCACCGCAGGCAACGATGCGCGCCACCCGTGGCGCCTCCACTGAACCAAGCCGCCGAACAATACGAACTGGGCGAACATATTGG
>JBAVPB010000214.1:0-8559 GCA_049692655.1 Chthoniobacteraceae bacterium
TGCTGAATTCAATCCGCTCGAGGCGGGACGGGTCTATGATACTGTTTGTCATAATTTTGGGAGGGAAACCTTATTCGGGAATACCGTTTTTGCAAACAGCCTTTTTTGGCGTTCGTTACGGAACCCAACTTCCGGATGTCAAGCCCAAATCGGTGCAAAACTTTGCACCTCAAACGCCTCGCATCATTTCCGCGATCATGAGATTATGGATTTACGCGGAAATCCATTCCAGCATCCCCGGCTCACGGAAAAAGCGGTCTCGCAAGTTTCTGCCGTCCAGCCTTTGTGTCTTCGCGCCTCAGTAACGAATCAGGTTTTTCAAAAAAAACACGTTTTTTGCCAAACAAAGCCAATTTTTACTCTGTAAAGCCCCAGAAAACAAACCCAATTCAAAGCCAAACAACCCCATTTTCAGCCCCTATCAAACCCAAATTTAAGCCAATTTAAGCCAAATTCGACTCTGGGAGAAGCCAAGGGGCGAGGGCGGCAATCTGTGTCAATCTGTGCAATCCGTGGACGAACCTCTTTTTCTTCAAATAGCCCAACCCCTGGCTGGACTCTGATCAGCCCGCCACCAGAGTAGTCAAAGCAAGCCGAGCGCAGCGAGACAACCTTGCCATCTGAAAATTCTCAAAAATCCAAGGTAATCAAAGCAAAACAAGGGTAAAAAATTTAACCATCGAGCCACCATTAATCCGGTATCTTCCCCCTTTGCGCCCTTTGCGGTAAATCAACTTCTTAAATCTTAAATTCAACTTCCTAAATCCCCCAACCTTCCCATAATCCCCCTCCAATGCTGAATTACATCTGGCTCGGTCTCATCCTCGCGGCGGCTATCGTCGGCGGATTGACCGGACATCTCCCCGAAGTGACGACCGGCGCTTTTAATACCGCCAAGTCCGCCGTCATGGAGATCGCGCTGCCTCTGGCCGGCATTATGGCGATCTGGCTCGGCATGATGCGCCTCGCCGAGCAATCCGGCTTCGTCCAGGTGCTCGCCCGTGTGCTCAAACCCCTGATGTGCCGCCTCTTCCCCGACGTCCCAGCCGATCATCCCGCCATGGGCTCGATGGTGATGAATATGGCCGCAAACATGCTCGGCCTCGGAAACGCCGCCACCCCGCTCGGCCTGCGCGCGATGAGCGACCTGGAAAAACTGAACCCGCGCCCCGGAGTCGCCACAAACGCGATGTGTACATTCCTCGCAATCAACACGAGTTCCATCCAGTTGATCCCGACCACGGTCATAGGCATCCTCGCAGTAAGCGGTTCGCTCAATCCCACCGCGATTGTCAGCACTTCATTCCTGGCGACGCTCTGCGCTGCGACTGCGGCGATCATTGCGGTGAAATTCCTCGAAAAACTCCCCGCCTTCCGCCTCGATCCGCTAACTGCCCCTCTCGCCGAAAAAGCAGCGGTCGAAAGTGAGTCGCGGCCCGTGCTGGAAGTGGAGAAAGTTTCCGTCCCGGAATTGAGCTTTGGAAAAAAGTGTTTCCTCTTTTTGTACCTCGCGCTTTTCGCGATCATTTTCGGAATGCTGGTTGCTCCGGACGCAGCAAATCATTTGCTGGGTTATGTCGGCAATTTCACGGTTGCGCCGCTTTCTCCCGAGATGATGGGTAAAGGTCTGGTGATCCGTGCATTGTCCGCGCTATCGACAGTGGCGATCCCGCTGATGCTTTCCTTTTTCCCTCTCTACGCGGCAATGCGGGGAGTGAAGGTCTATGAACAATTCGTCGAGGGGGCAAAGGAAGCCATCCCCACGGTGCTTCGTATCATTCCATTCCTGGTCGCAATGCTTGTCGCCGTGGGCATGTTCCGGACATCAGGCTGCATGGACATCCTGGCTAAACTGCTTTCACCGGCGTTGAAGATCATTCACCTACCGGTCGATGTGCTGCCTATAGTGCTCATGCGTCCCTTGAGCGGCGGCGCGACGCTCGGCCTCTTCACCGACCTCGTGAAACGCTTCGGCCCCGACCATTTCAACAGCCTCCTCGGCGCGACGATCTTCGGCAGCACGGAGACGACCTTCTACGTGCTCACGGTTTATTTTGGCTCGGTCGCGGTCCGCAAGACGCGTCATGCGGTCCTCGCGGGCCTGATCGCCGATGCGGTGGGCGTGATCGCCTCCATCATCATCTGCACCCTGCGGTTCGGTTGATTCTATTCTTTAAAAAGTTTAACAAACGTTATACAGATGCAGTTTGTCCGCTCATCTTCTCCATCCACGCCTTGTATTCGATCGGTGAAAGCTCGCTCGGCTTGATCTCGCTGCGGCCGCCCCAGAAGACATTCGTGTAGCTGGCCGGGATGCCGATCTTCGCAAGGTGGTCGTCGATGGCATATTTGTGGGCGAGCACCCGGTCCTTGTCCGTGCCATGGGCGACGCCCATGATGTTGACATTGTTAAACTCCGGCCCGCCTTCGCGCCAGTAACAGTGCGTCATGCAGACATGGCGCCCCACTTCGCTTCCGGCTTCAACTTCGCGTCCCTGCGGCACAGCCCAATGAAACAATGCATTGAACTTGGTAACCCGCTCACCACTCGCCAGCGGCTTGACATGCTCGAGGAAGGTCGAGAACCGCCCCATGATCTTGAGCTTCTCAAGCTCGCCGACCACACGATAGAAAGTCTCAAGATCAACGCCCGCCTCTTCCGCGCGTTTCGCCCAGGGATCGGGCCCTATCTCATCCGGTGTGAACTCGCGCTTGAGCGCGACGAGTACCCGCCACTGCAATTCATTCAGCTTCACGATCCCGGGGGTGAGCATCTCCGCCGGCTTGTCAGTCTTCTCCCCGAGCTCCGTGGTCTTGCGGCGCACATGCCCGACGCCCAGTGTGAAAATCGCCTTCGCTGGCATGAGCAGAAACTTCTCCGCGCCGGTATGCTGCATCACCACTTCGCAATGCCGCGCCAGCGAAAGGCCGGCCGGCACTTTCAGGGTCGTCCAAAGCCGGTACTGCGAACCCGGCGTCTGCGAGTCCGTGGAACGAATGACGACGTGCCCGGAAAACGGATCGTCCTTGAACAGAAAGTCAAACGCAGCTCCCAGCTTCTCCTCAGGCACCTTCCATGCGACCAGCGCGCCGTCTGCGAGATTATTGGTAACAAGCGTCTGCCGGACCCGGCGGATCGTTCCCGCATTGAGCATTGCCCGGATGCGCTCGATCACCACAGGCAGCTCCACGCCCGAGCGTTCGGCAATTTCTACAAATGGCTCGCGGACAAAGCCGGGAATCTTGTCCTCGGAGATCGCGAGGATTTTTGCGTTGATGGGATCGGTGTGTTCAATGGACGACATTCAGGGATTCTCGCTGGTAATGTTCTGTTTTTCCATGGGAAAATTTGAGCCGGGTGTAAACTCGCTCTTCACCCATTCCAGCGCCTGATCATGCGTGGTAAGCGTTCCTTCAAGCTGCCGCGTCTGCACGGCCTCAAGGATCCTGCCAATATTGGGGCCCGGTTTCCAGCCGAGTTCGAGCAGATCGGTCCCGCGCAAAATCGGCGGGGGAATGAGTGGCTCGTGGGAGAACTCCTCTTTTTTTGTAAGCAGAAAGTCGTAGTTGTCCAGGAACCCATGGCTGCTCGCGCAATCCACTTTGTGCAGTGCCATTTCATCGTCGAAATGCGGACGCGACATGAATCGTTTCAAGCGCGAGACGCGCATTTTTTGCACGTCCTTGAAAACCATGTGCTGGTCCACAGCCTCGACAGTGGCATCGATCTCGTCCCGGGAAAAGCGCAACCGTTCCATCACGCGCGTCGCCATTTCCGCGCCGACTTTGTCGTGTCCGCTGAAGCGGATCCGGTCTTCCTCGGGATGGTAGCTGAACGTAGCTGGCTTGCCGATGTCATGCAGCAACACGGAATAAACAAGCGGCACCGAAACCTCCTGCGGAAGCAATTCGAGCATCTTGCGGGTATGGACAAACACATCCCCCTCGGGGTGAAATTGTGGCGGCTGTTCACAGCCTTTCAACGCTTCAATTTCGGGCAGCACGACTTGAAGAAGCCCGCTAGCATCGAGCAGGTCGAATCCCCGCACGCGGTTTGGTGAAACAAAAATCCGGGTCAGTTCCTCGCGGATGCGTTCCGCGCTGACGACTTTGATCTCTGCCGCGTTTTCACGAAGCGCCTGCCATGTCTGCTCCTCGATCTCAAAACCAAGCGTTGCCGCGAATCGGACTGCGCGCAACATTCTCAACCGGTCCTCGCGGAAGCGGTCCGCCGCATTGCCGATCGCTTTTAAAATGCCGGAGGCAAGATCGGCGCGGCCGTTGACGAAATCAATGATCTCATCCGCAACAGGATCGCGGAACATTCCATTGATCGTGAAGTCCCTTCGCTCGGCATCCTGTTGCGGCGTGGAAAAAGTGACATCGGTGGGATGTCTTCCGTCGATATAAATGCCATCCGCGCGAAACGAGGCAACTTGAAACTCAAGGCTCTTCTCCACGACTACGATCACGCCGAACTGCGCACCGACGGCCACCGTCCGGGGGAAGAGCTTTTGCACCTCTTCCGGCCGGGCGCTGGTCGCGATATCGTAATCCACCGGCGTCTTGCCGAGCAGCCTGTCTCTGACACAGCCGCCGGCAAAATAAGCAGTGAAGCCCGCGGATTGCAGCCGCTGTACTATGCCACATGCGGTCATTTCGATCTGATCAGCCATTAGCTACCTCTAATCGAAATACGCACGACATTCCACTCGTTTCCCGGTAGGAAAACGAAAGCGAACTTTGAATCCAAAGCAACTCGCCAACAAAGCGAGGATTACTTTTATGGCTTGGCTGCTGGGCTCGGAGAAGCAGTGGAACCAGCTGGAGGAGCCTGCTGTTGGATGTTGTACTTGGCGACGATCGCTTTCGCGTCGGCATCAGTCTTTGCAACTTCCAAAAGATCAAGCACCAGCTTCTCGAGGCCGGACTGGACTTGGCGGGCTTTGGCCACCTGGTCGTCGAGCTTTGGAATATTGTTCGTCACAAATTCATCAAGCTTCGTTTTCGTGGTATTGAGGTTGTCCCTTTGTGTGGAAATGAGCGTCCATTGCCATCCAAAAAAGATGATAACACTTACGCTGATAAGAACGATCGGCAGGAAAGATTTGCCGCTGGAGGAGTTGGATTCGGAATTCATTGTGCGGGAGTGGTCTGGGGTTGGTTGACTTTGATCTGGATGCCGTTTTTCTCAAGCAGCTCTTTGAGCTTCTGGTTTTTCACGGTGCCTTTGCCATCGAGAGCGGTGGTTGCAATGTCCTTGAGGAGATTGGTGCCGATCTGCTGGCTTTGTCCGCCACGATTAATTTCGTCCTGGCGTTTCTGCACTTCGGTTTGGATCTCCAATTGCTTTTGCTGGACTGCAAGTTGCAGGCTCGTTCCTGAGTGGCCCTGCCATGAGACAAGGATACTCAGAATCAAGCATATGGATGCTAATATAAGGGTGATGATAAATTGGGGTGGTTTCATTCAGATGGTTTGTCTTAAAAGCGCGCAGCTTCGTCAAGTATGAAGGTGAGGCTGCGATAAAAATCGCAACAGGATACCTGGCAGTCTGTTTAAAGGATGGCGTGCTGTGAGGTGGATTTCCGTTCCACGAGGCGAACGGGCAGCACGACTTTTTTTGACTCAAGCAAGGCTCCCTTTTGCACGCGCGCTTCAATGTCCCTCAAAGCTTCGGCGCCCATTTCCTCCGCTGGCAAATGGATCGTGGTGAGCGACAGCGCATCGGCAATCGATGCATCCCCGCATCCGATGATGCTCAATGGGTGGGAAGGTTTCAGTTTTTGTATCTGCGACAATGCGCCCGATGCAGCCTCATCGCTGAGCGAGAAAATCGCCGTTGGTTTTTCGTTGCGGGAAAACAACACATCGATCGCAGCGGCTCCACTCTTGAAGGTAAGATCACCGTGGATGATGTTTTGTGTGTCAAAGGAAATGCCCGAGCGTTCGTAGCAAAGCCGGATGCCGCGGTTCAATTCAGCGATGGCATGATCCTCCGATCCGAAAGGCCCGGAGAGAATGGCGATCTGGCGGTGTCCTGCTTTCAGGAGGTAATCAATTGCGAGGCGGGAAGCCTCTGCGTAATCCGGTTGGATCGTCGTCACTCCCGGTATGGATACATCCGACCCTAGAAATGCCACGGGAAAATCGCGTTTGATCAACGCTTGCACGAGCGAAAAATTCATGGCGCCAATGCAAATGAATTTCGAGGCCGTCCCTGACCGGATGGGGTGGGGGAGAAGCTCGGCGTGCTCCAGGTAATCCGTGGTCTCTTCGTACTCCGCGAGTGTGATGTGTCGCGCTGCAGGTGAGATAGTGTCTATGATCCCT
Organism: Chthoniobacteraceae bacterium; assembly: GCA_049692655.1. Classification (GTDB taxonomy): domain Bacteria; phylum Verrucomicrobiota; class Verrucomicrobiia; order Chthoniobacterales; family Chthoniobacteraceae; genus DASZPK01. Next base: position 6,334 of record JBAVPB010000214.1, read on the forward strand.
TTCAAGATCCGGGCATAGAACGGATTGGTGGCCCAGTCCCGCAAGCTGCCGGAGACGAGCAGGCAGGAATCTCCCAATTCGGGATACATCCTCACCACTGCTCGCAAATCATTGGGGACATACCCCAGTTCGCGGCAGGCTTTGAAAACTCGCTTGCGTGTTTTTTCGCTGACACGGATTCCGTAGTCGCGATCATTAAGCAGCGACGAAATTGCCCCTTGCGATACCCCTGCGGCCTTCGCGATGGTGGCCATGGTTATCGTCTTGTTGTAAGGGTGGCTGAGCGTTGTAGGAAATCGGTTCTCCTGGAGGTCTTCCCGGGATTGGCCATCATGGCCGTCAGTGCTAGTTGGATTCATTGCTGTAAGAGAGTTTGTAGAATATGGCCGCAGTAGCAAAGCGAAAATTGATAATCCTAGTAATTAAATAATTACCAATTTTTCTCATAATTGTTATTAATGTAAAGCATATTTGAGAATCGTATTCCCAATAATGAAACAGTGATTCCCTTTTATAAATTAGCTTTCCGGCAAAATCTTTTTAACCATACGAGTTATGCCGTCCTGCGCGAATTCGCTATTGGGATAAATTTTTTGAGCTTTGAGGTACCAGGCGAGGCTGGACCCAACCTGTTCTTTTTGCTCCAGGTCTTCGGCGTTGCGCAATGTGCGGACAAAATCCGCGGCTTGTGTCGTCAGGTTCGCGCGCAGGTTATTGAGTTTGCTATCGTCTGGAAATTCCTTGTAGGCCTTCTCCGCTGTTTCCCACGCGCCTGCGTAATCGCCCCTTTTGCTGATTTCCGTCGCCTCAATGATATCGCCTTCGATGGTTTGCATATCAGTGAGTATTTTCGTCAATTGCCCTTGGCGGGAGGGAAACAATGCGGTCGCCGCTATAAAGCGCGCTTTATCGTCGAAAATCTGGCGGTAGTTATGCTGGCTGATCAATTGGTCCAGATCGACCAGCGCCTTTTGCTGCACGTCTGCTGTGGAAAAAATGAGCCCCGAGACTTCGGCCAGCGCGGGATTGCGGGGCCATATCTCGGTGGCGGCCGTCAATTCCGTTTCGAGCGTCTGTTTGTCGCCGCTTACTGCCGCATTCTTGGCTTTCGCCAGGTGCATCGCGCTTACAGTCTTGGCTGTCTCGATCGCGGCCATCGGTTTCGAATTGTCGAAATCTTTCGCGCTGCTTTCAAGTTCTGCCACCAGTTTCTGGGCAAGCGTATAATCCTTTACCTCGATCGCCGAGAGCAACTGGTTGGTCTTCTGCGAAAAATCCAGCGCCAGCCGTTTTTTCTCACGGGGCAGCGTGCGCAATTCCGGCATGTATTCGCCCACGGCAAATGCCTCGCCGAGCCTTTTCGTGGCGCTTTCCATCTCCTTCTGGTCCACGAGGTACAGGTATGCCTGCACGCCCTCCCTCACGTCGCGGATTGCCTCGTTCGCCAGCGAATCCAAGGTTCCCACCGTGGGAGGCATGCCTGCGGTTCTTGAAAAGAGATCCTTCGAGTCCTTGCCCACCTGCAGCTTCGTGTCCCCGTCGCTGAACACCGCGCGGTAAAAACGGGTGGCCATCAGCACATGCTGGAAACGGCGTTGCATGAAAAATTGCACGATCAATGCCTGGAATTCAATTTTGGTTTCCAGCTCAGAGAGTTCCTTTTTCGCCTGGTTGAGTTTGACCAGCGCCATGATTTCAGCAACTCGCGTGATGTAAGGTTGGGTTTCCATGTCGCGCTTGAGCTGTTGCTCCTTGGCCCACTGGTCGGACACGGCTTTATTGCCGTTTCTGCCTCCCGGCGGCGCATCGTTGAGTGATGTCTCTTGTGCGGCCATTTTCGCATTCCACTCGTTTCGCTTGCGCTCTTCCTCCAGAGCATCATTGGCCCCCGCGAGCCGCTGGCTCGCATCCTGCGCGCGCCATGCGCTGTAAACAGCATCCGCGAGTGAATCGCAAAGCCGTGCGTCGATGTCGTAATTCGATGCCCTCGGCAGCAGGCGGAACGCCTCATCGATGCTTTTGGTGGTGATGCTATCCGGTGCCAGCTTGTCCAGGATTGTCTTGATGATCAGTTGGTATTGCTTGTCCTGATCGCCCGTCTCCTCCGGCGCATTGAGATACTTTTCAAAGCGCGCCTGGAAGAGCCGGTTGTCGTTCACGTTCCAGCTTTTGCCATCCCAGGTCATGATCTCACTTCCCGGGTCGAATACAGGGACATCCTTGCCG
>JBAVPB010000215.1:0-44313 GCA_049692655.1 Chthoniobacteraceae bacterium
GATTAAGGAAATGGACGTCATGGGGAAATCTGTGTTCGTCTGTCAATCACTGCTTTCCCAGCTTACTTTTTAGACAGCCTCTGAGACGTTGATGGGTGAACGCGGCATGCAGTTTGGGGCTTTTCGGCGGGCCGCCGAAAAGTGCCTGCGAGCCGCAGGCGCTACCCAGAGCGTTGCTGCAACGACACCATTCGTCCTGGCGATCAACATTCCGCGATCAAGGGAAAACCACTTCGATGCTATCCCGCAGGTACTTGACCGTGTAGGCGATCTGTGCCGCGCCATTGTATTGAAGTGTTTCGAAAGTTCCCGCGACTGAGGTGGCTGTGACGATCCGGTAGGTCCCGTGCGGGGTGAAGCCTTTGCTGGTGACGATATTGAGGATGTTGCCGTCGCCCTTGAGCAGTTCCAATACACCGACGCCGCCAGTGCCGGAGAGTGTCAATGTATCGTACTGGTTGGCGGATGTGGGCGGACCGCCGATGCCAATTTGCAGCGTGCCGGGCTTCGGCGGGTTGGTCGCCACAGGTGGCAGAGGGGGAGCATCGCGGGGTGTTCCGGGTGGCGGTGGCGGAAAAGTGTACGCACCAAAGCGGACGTCCACATTGTGAAGGGTCAGTGCGCCATAGGCATCGACTCCCTTACCGCCAGATGGCTGGCCCGGGGTAATTGTGCCGAGATTGTAGATGCGCATCAGGCGACCCTCCGGGTTACCCGTGCTGTTGGTGTAGGTGAGCGTGCCGATGCCTTGGAGCACACCACCAGCCTCATTCAGAATTTGCGAGGAAGCCTTGAAGGCATTGTACCAGCCGGCAGCTCCGGTGCTGTTTGGCATGTGTTCGATGCCCGCACGGTCGCCCTGAATGGTGAGCTTGCCGTGGTTATCGATCCCGGCGAAACCGCCGCCGTTCCCCTGCAGGCGCAGGAACCCCTCCAGCAAAACGTTTCCGCCATTGACGATCCGGACCTCGCGAGGCGTGTTGTTATTCGTGGAACCATTGTCGTTGGTGATCAGCCCGAGCACTGCGCCGGGTTTGATCGCGATCTGTCCCGCCGCGCTGTTGTTGATAGTGACGATGCCGCCAACAATATTGAAGACGGATGCGTCCTGGCCGCTGCCGACCGTGATCCTGCCGCCATTCGCGATGTCGCGCCGCCCGGTGCCATTGGGGGCGATGAATCCAAACACAGCGGGCTGATCGGGTGTGCTGCCGGCCACGTCGATCCCGCCCGCAGGCCCCCCGATATAAACGGCATTCGGCATGGCGGCGAATTCCGACTGACCCAGGATGGCGCCCTGGCCCAGCTTAAGCACTCCGCCATTCCCCAGGACGGTGAAACCGAGTTGCGAATGATCGAGCAAGCTCAGCGTGCCCGAGTTGGTGGGCTTGTTTTGCATCCAGTCCGGGAATCCGGTATGTGATGTAAAACAGACGCGCGCGCCATTCTTCAGGATCCACGTTCCCGTATTTGAGAAACCGGTTTTGGCGTTCGTGGCTGGAGCCTGCGACGCGGCCCAGTCGAAGACCAATGAGGAGCCATCCTGCTCGAGGGTGCCCGAGTTGGTGAAGAGGGCGTCGCGGGTGGGATCGGTGTAACGCAGAGTCTTCACCTGTAGGGCTGCCTGCGCGACGGCATCGTGTCCCCCACCCCCGGTCAATGTGATGGTGGGTGGAGATGTGTAGCCGCTGCCGCCGTTGGTGATGATGATTCCCCCGAAAGCCATATTCGGAGTGGCCGCAGCTCCGCTGCCTCCGCCGCCGGTGAAGCTGATCCCGGGTGGCTGGAGATAACCGCTGCCGGGATCGAGAACCGTGAATCCGGTGATGCTGCCGCTGCCCTTGTCGATCTGCGCTGTCGCAGTGGCCTGCCGGCCCCCGATGACGTCGGGCGGAGTGATGACGACGGCCGGCTCGCCGGTGTAGCCACCGCCCAAGCCAGTCAGGTCGAAAGATGCCACGCCCAGCGTGACAATGCCCGCCGCACCCTGCCCGCCACCGCCGGAGAACTGGGCCTGGGGCGGCTGTGTGTAGTCAGCGCCGGGATTCACGACCGCGACCGCGACGACGGAACCGTGGCCCGCAAGTTGCACGTCACCCTTCGAGGTGAGGTCGTCCGCCGTTGGATTTGTGATCGTAACAATTCCGGGCGTTGTTGCCGCGCCTGGCACCGTCGGAGGCTCCATAGCGGGAGTTGCGGCAGGATTCCTCACCTCGTAGTAGAGCTGGGCGGCGGCATCGGTATCACCGTTGAAAGTGCGCTCCGATTCCTGCTCGGGATGATCATCCATCTTTTCCATCGCGATGCGGCAGGTCTGTCCGGCGGCCAGTCTGTCATAACCGGGAACGACTTTGGCATCCAGGACGGACCATTGCGCCACGCTGATCTTCGAGTCCGGGCATGTGCCGGAGATGATTTTTTCCACCTGGTAGAGCGAGACGGAAAGGCAGCGGCGATAGGGTGCAATGCCCTTGGGATCGGCGGGCGGACCGCGAGTGATTAACTTTGCATCCACGACGACTGTTTCAACGGGTTTGCGCACCTTGGTAATGGCGCGTTCCTGGAGATATCTTTGTTTCGCTTCGGGCTGGCTGATTTCGCGATTAAAAAAGTTGATGTCTTCCAGGAGGCCGGGCCAATTGTGGCCGCCTTTCGCGGCGTCGCCAAAGATCAACGGTTGGGCCGTCCAGTTGGAAAGCCCGCCGTGGAACGGATTGGGGATGATCGCCTCCTGGCCATTGATGAAGCAGCCGAGCCGGCCATCGGCGTAACTGATGATGATGTGGTTGGGCTGATTCTGGATGAGGCTGGCTATGGGGATCGGTTGGGGCGAACTTCCAGCGCCGTCGGTCTTGAGGCCCAAGACGAGCTGGTTGCCCTGCTGGGCGAGGACGAAGTTGGCGTTCGTCAGGTCATCGGCAAAGGCCATGATGACTTTCTCATTCGTAACCGGCACGCCAGTGGGTGTGATGTCGGCTTCGAGCGAGAATTGATTACTTGCCTTGCATGCCGCCAGAAGCGGACCGGCAGCGGCATCGGGGGCAAAAAAACCGCCGGTGAGGTCCATCGCGTAACCACGGGCGTAGCGCGCCTCGCCATTGAGTTGTCCATTGCACTGGCGGATCGCTCCTGTCACCGGGTCGGCAATCTGGTTGCCTGCCCCTCCGTTGAGCCATGTATAAACCAAGCCCTTTTGGCTGGGCGCAACGTTGCCCTTCTCCTGCGGTGATTTGGTCGCGGCGGTGAGAGCATCAAGATCGGCCTGGGAGGGTTTGATCCAGACATTGGACCAGTAGTTGCCACCCTTGCTGTGAGTCACCTGGATCCACCGCTCGATTCCCGAGAAGTCGTCCTTGAACCTCCCGAGGTAGATCTGCACTTTCTCCGCCACGTCATTGGGAATCTTCGTATCGGATGTCCACATCCATTTCTTGTTTGGATATTCCGCATCCATCGACAGGAAGCGCACGTTATTGCTCCACCGCGGATGATACGTCTCGACGTATCCCACAAGGTCCAGTCCCGGCACCGGAGTGAAAGATATCGGCGTCATGCTCGCGTGCCCGGCAGGGCCGGTGGGCGTGAAAAGCAGGATCGCCTTGTGGTTCCCCGAAAATACCCACATGCGATGGCTGGCATCGGGCGACATCGATGGCCAGCAGCCATTGTGCTGGGTGAGGAACGTGCCGTTGGGCAGCGTAAAGACCCCCTGCCCCGTGGCCCCCCCGTCCACGGGCCCTCCGCTGGCCATGCGCCCATCCCCTGATACCATGAACATGAATACGGGCGTCTTGTCCCAGATCAACTCGCTCACCTCCGGATGGTCCAGTTGGAACCGCCGGATCGTCGGTATCGTTTGCCCGCCGCGTTGCGCCGTGGCCATGGCATAGACCCACGTCACTCCGCTCTTCGGATCAGTCCAGACCGCATCATCCAGGAATGGCCGTTCTGCAACCTTGTAGGCATCGTCATTTTTCAAGACCTGCCGCAGCCCCGTGCCGTCGAAGTTCACCACATCGATCGAGTGATCCGCCAGATTGGCAAAGACCACGCGTTTGCCGTCCTGGGTCAGCAATGGTTTCGCGTACCAGCCGATCTGCGGCAGAATCGCACGCTCGCCTTTCCCGTCCTCGGTGTCGAATCCCATGAGCCGGATCGTCGGCTTTTCCGAATACACGCAAGCCGTCGGCCCCGCGTCCTGAATCCAGACCATCCGCATCGGCGCGCCGGTGAAATCGCGGACATCGGAGGCGGTGTCGGCGCGGCCGGCCAAGGCGCCGAGAGTAGAGAGAAGGAGGGTGATTCGCAGAATGGTGAAGTTGCGCATACTCAAAATTTTTCCTGACTTAAATAAAGGTTTTCCAAAGGAGATTGTTATTACGGCTTGCTGGCTGGGGCGATGACGGTACCGACCTGAGCAGCACCCCAGAGACGCGGGTAAAATTGGGCTTCGGTGGGGAGGTCCTGCACGGTCTGGGTCCTGGCATCCTGCTGGTGCCAGTAGAGGCGGGAGGTGCGGTCGGTGCCGGCGTCGTTGGAGAAGATGATGCCGGCGTCGAAAGCGATTTTGTGGTCGGTGGGGGTTGGGACGTTGAGGCCCAATTCCGGCAGGGCTGTGAGCGGGATTTTGGCCTCGACGGTGTAGCCTGCGCCGCTGGGCCAGCGATAGAATGTGCAGAGGCCACCGCCTGTGACGGTGTCTTTTCCCTCGATGGTGGTGACGCTGTCGGCTGCTACGCTGCCTGCGGGGGATTCAAATTGGAACGGGTGTTTTTCGACTCCGCCGGCAACTTTCATGCGGTAGGCGACGATGGTGCCGTTGTACATTTTGGTGGCGCCGGAGGGGTAGAGCAGCACACGGACGTCGCCTATGCCGGCTGCGTCGCGCGTGGCGTCGGCGGCGGGATCGGCTCCGAAATAGAGGTCGAGGCAGTCGCCATGGATGAAGGCGGTTTCGGCATCCTGGGAGGAATTTTTTGCGGGGCTCGAGTCGATGACGTGGGCGCCGACCCAGAGGTACTTGTCATCGTGCCGGAGGTAGAGACGTCCCTTGAGCACGCCTTCCTCGACGAGGGGAAGCTGAGTGGTCTGGCTCCATTCCGATTCGTTGAGGAAGCCGTCCGCACCGAGGTCATTGGCGGTACGCAGGCGCGGCGGCTTGGTGGCGGCTATCGCATAGGTGTCTGGCGTGGCGGGAATTTCCGCGGTCTTGAGCGTAACGTTGCCCTGCAAGCGCTGGAACGAGTCGAAACCGGTGATGTGCCATATGCGGGAATCCTCAGTGCTCCCGGCAAAGAGATACGATTCGTGCGTGGCGGGATCCTCGGCGACGAGGCCGGTTACGTTTTCGACGGTGAGGGAATTCGGGGTGAGCGAATGGCCGGTATTCATCAGGGCATCGACATACAAACCATCATCGGTATAGGCGTGGAATTGGCCCTCGACGTCGGTAAGAAAGACCATGTCTTTGCTAAGGCCAGCCACGCGCATGATCATTCCGATATCGTGCGGATTTGCGATATTCCTGTCGGTGGCATGGACGCCAGCCTGCCATTGGATGCGGCCATCGGCGCTGAATTTCACGAGGTAATTCCAGTTTGCGCGGTCCCATGCGCGGGCGAAACCCTGGCGTCCGCCATTGTAGGCGGTGAAGAGGCCGCCGTCCGCCGCGGGAATGGCACCATGTACGCTGTAGATCATCTCGTCACTCCAGCCGTCGTCCGCTCGGGCGGGCTGCGGCGTGAAGCGTTTAATTGCGTCGATTGTATAGACGGGAATGCCCTGGTCTGTAATTTTTGATGGTGTCGCGACTACGAGATCCCCGTTCATGACGCCGTGAAGAACGAGCGTGGCTGGATCGAAATTGCCAAAGGCGAGGGAGAGCCCGGAGAGTTTGTTTTTGGCCTTGAGATCGTCCGTGGAAATGGTCTGAGTCTCGCCGTCATCCACCTGTCCGTTGCCATTCAGATCGGTCCAGAGGGAATACGATTTACCATCGTCGGAACGGCTGAACTCCAGAGAGCGCTGCCAGTGGTTTGACTTGGAATCGAGGACGAGGAGGAGGTCGTGGCTGTTGTAGAGGAACTTGCGGCCGTGGCTCTCAAAGACGTACGGCTGCTCGTGCCCGACGTGGAGTTGCGACCACGCCACGGGATACCATGTCTTCTTTTCCAGATTGACTTTGCACTGGATGAATCCATCGGTGGAAGACTGGTAATAGACTTCCGTAAAATTATTCAGATTCGGCCAGCAACTGCGCTGCGGGCCCTCGGGCCCGAACCACTCGCGCGCGAGTTTGCCATCTGGCGACCAGCGGGTGATGCGGCGGAGCGGGCTGTCCTCGGTGACGTAGATGTTGCCATCGGTGCCGCAGGCAATGCCGCGCGGCATGTAGAAGCTCATGTGATCGATTTCGCCTTCCTGCGGCATGCCGCCGGGTTTGCCGAACGACTGGAGAAGTTTACCGTCCAGACTGAATTGTTTTACCTGATTGGACTTTCCCTGATCGGTGATCCAGAGGCTCTTGCCATCAAGGGCGAGAGTCAGACCCCATGGGCTGTCGAGATTTTGGGTGAAAAAGGGCTGTGTGCTCCGGTCCTCGAGTTTGATCGCGACGATTTTTCCGGGCTGGGCGACGAGCAAGCGTCCATCCGGCAGGAAGAGCATGCCGTGAGGCTGATCGATCTGGAGATCGGGCAATGCTTCGCCGGAGGCCTTGAAGACTGCGATTTTGTTCAGCGCGGGAAAGCTGGCGACTACGTAGGTGGCATTTGCGGCGATGGCTTTTGCGTCGTCCAGAAAAAGCCAGCGTGCGGCTTCCCATTTGCGGCGGGCGGCCGGGTCTTGCGGCGGTTTCTGATCCACGAGGGGCAACGGCTCCGGCTGGATGCGCAGTTTGCCGCCGGAGACCTGCGCGTTTTTCACATCCCACTTTGTGAATTTTCCGGTCTGCAGGTCATACTTCTCAAGGAAGCTGCCGAGATTGCTATCCTCCAGCCGGTAGAGGGTATTGCCGACGATTACACTGTCCCAGTTGCGGCCCCAACCCTGCGAGTTATCGATTTTGTAAATGGCGTGACCATCGTAATCGGTGTGGGCGAAAACGGCATTCCCCTCCTGGGTACCCCATGTGAGGTAAAGGCCGGTGGAATCGGCCTGCACCGATACCGGATTTCCATGACAGGCGCCCCAGCTTCCCTTGTTGTCGTCGGTGCGGTATGGAGGCTGACCTGAGTTGCCCACGGAAAGGACGTAGTCGGCCTTGAGACCGGTGTGGTGGAGCAATTTCCAGGAATAAGATCCCGGAGGCTGCGGGCGGCCAAACTGGTCGTTACCATCCCAATGCACCGTGTGAGGGCCTGCATCCTCCTGGTCGGCACGGAGGAGTTCGCGCACGATCCAGCCTTTGCCGTCGAGGAGATTGAGGCTCACCTTGGCCGCGCGGGGCAGCGTGTAGGTAATGTCGGTGCCGCCGGTGGTCGTTTGCGCGGTGGCAGCGGCGGGGATGAGGAGGGATAGAAGAGCAAACCGGGGGAGAAATCGCATATTCAAAAAACACCTTAACCGCGCACCCCGAAAGAAGAAAATGCATTACGACTGTGTCCATTCTGTATGGAAGAGAGCCGGTTTATCGAATGAAGAAACATTGCAAAAGTGAGGCATTCGGTTGTTAATCGAGAAAGTCGTTGTCGGAGTGCCTCTTCATCATGAAAACAGTGATCCGCTACCTCATCCTTTTGCTATTCGCCATCGAAACTCCCCTTGCATTTTGTGTGGCGGAAAACCGGCCGTCGCAAGCTGTGCTGACCACTCCGCTAAGGCTGCCCGTCGTCTCTGCAGGGGTTAGCAAGGGATTCGTCGATGCACCGCGCGGGACCACCGTGTGGGTGCTGCAGGTGAAGCGCAAGATGCTTTACATTGATTTCTCGGGATCGGAGACTTGGATCAAGAGGTCTGCGACGGATTACGACGAGCGGCTTGCTGCTTACAAGGCTAACCAAAAGCGGATGCAAGCAGCGATCCAGCAGCAGCATTTGCAAGCCGCGCAGCAAGCGCCGCCTCCTATGCAACACAATGCGAGCCTGGATGTGCAGGCGGTGGGTGGTGGAGGCGGCGGAGAAAATCCGCAAAATGCCGCGTTCGGGTATTACAATACCATCTATGAAAGCCAGACGGTGCAGAATCGACGGACTGTGCTGAAGATATCGGTGCGCAACTTCAACACGCAGCCGGATCATTACCAGTTGCAATGGTATTTCTTTGCGAAACCGACGGGACATAAACATGAATTTATTTTTGACACCGCGACGAAGGATCTGTGGTTGCAAGGGGGCGAATTCAAAACGTTCCGGGTGGCTTCCAAGCCGGTGTCCGCCGTGGTCTCGAGGACGCTGGCAGTGGATTACAACGGATTTGAACAGGCGGCGGCAGCGAAGAGCGGTAATGAATTGAAAGGCTGGATGGCGCGGGTGGTGGCGGATGGGAAGGTGATCCAGGTGAAGGCGTCCGCTTTCAAATACAGGGACCTGGCGCATAACGACAAGCTGCTACAGCAGATGCAGATGGTACCGCAAAGTGCGCCGGCGTATCCGACGTATTAGGGGTGTGTTGGTGTTCCGAGGGGAATTTCGCTGAGATTCAAGACGCGTAAACGGGATTGGACTGGTGTTGCTGCGTGAGCTAAATGGAGGGGTGACTTTTATAGCGCCACATCGATGAGCTACGAACCATTTTCCGGACGATATCCGCTTTTTCATCAAACGGTGGTGCTGTTCACAGCCGTGGTGGTCTTCATGGCCACAGGGTGCAGTACCATGCAGATTCCGAAAAATGCGACGCCGCTGGTGAGGGCCGAAAAGAATCTGAAATTTGCAAGACAGCGGTATATCCCGACGGAGCAGATGGCGGGCTACTACCTGAATGCGGCGGACGATTCGCTGAAAGTGACGGGTGGGCCGAAGGAAGAGATCGAAGCGCGCTCGATCTATAACGACGCGGCGGCGGAATTGACGATGCGGCTGCGGCTGGATGAGAACGGGGCTTACTGGGGCAGGCCACTGACCATCCCCTCCCCCGAACGGAATTACCGGCTGCGCTTTGCCAGCGGGAGTGGCGGCGACCTGTGGCCCACGAATTTGTTCACCGGATATTTTCCGTCGAAAATCACGAAAGAGCGGAATACGCGGAAGCAATTCCAACGCGACGGCATGGGGGGCGCGCTGGTGGGGTTGCGAAGTCCCGCGAAGACTGAACCGTTCGAGCCGGTGAGAGGATTTGCGGCCCCGGTGACGGCAACGCTGGAATTCAGCAAGGACAAAACGGATGAGGTGATGCTTGCGTTAAACAACCCGATCAAGCGCGACCGGGTGACTGTCAATGGCAGGACGTCGCAGCTTGCCGCGGATTTCACGGCGCCGCTGCTTTTCCAACCGCATCGGGACGAGCTTATCGCCGGCTTGATGGGATTGCTGCGTGTGGGCGACATCCTCGGGAACACGGGGTTGTTCATGCTGCAGCCGTACGATCCGGACCGGACGCCGGTAATCTTCGTGCATGGGCTGGTCTCCACGCCGCAGATATGGCTGAACGATATCAATGAATTGCAGGCCGATCCGGTGCTGCGTGCCCATTACCAGTTCTGGGTATTCTATTATCCCACAGGGACGCCGATGACCTACTCCGCGATGCGCCTGCGCGAGGAGCTGGCACGGATGGACAGCATCCACCCGATGCGGCACGGGTTCGTGCTGATCGGCCACAGCCTGGGGGGACTGCTCAGCCGGATGCAGGCCACCAACACGGGACGGGTACTGTGGGACCGGACTTTCAAGAACTATGCCGACAAACTCTATGCGAGGCTGCCGGCTGACAACCTTGTAAAACGCGCGCTGATTTTCAAAGCCAACCCGGAAGTGAAGCGCATCGTATTCATCTGCGTGCCGCAACGAGGGAGCGAACTGGCGCAGGGCTCGATCGGGGCGTTGGTAACGAGGCTGATCACATTGCCTGTGACGCTGGTGAGCACGGTGCAGAAAACGCTCGGGGATTCGTTCGCAATCGTCCTGGGCATCAATGGCGGCCGCATCCCGACGGGTATCCAGAGTTTGTCACCAAAGAGCGCCACATTACAGGCGCTGGATACGCTGCCGATCGAGGCACCGTATCATTCCATCATCGGGGATAGAGGGAAGAAGGGTGATCTGAAGGATAGCAGCGACGGGGTGGTACCTTACTGGAGCTCGCATCTCGCCGGAGCGCAGTCGGAGTTGATCGTGCCGGGGCCGCATGGTTCCTACGAGTTGCCACAGACTGTCGCGGAGTTGCGGCGCATCCTGCTTTTGCAACTGGGCCGGAATTGACCGCTACGCGCGGCGGGCTACATACACAGTACTGGCGGAATCGCGCTCGAGCAGCGGGTTGTGAAACTTGACTATATGCGCCTTTGAGCTGGCGAAAACGTCGCGAAGGCTGGAGAGAAAACCATCATCCGGCGGATCGTCGGACCAGAGGGCAAAGACGCCGCCGGGATGGAGTTGTGCGGCGAGGCTGCGCAGTCCTTCGGCCTTGTAAAATGCGGCATTCTGCGGGTGGAGGAGGTTGCGGGGCGAGTGATCGATATCGAGGAGGACGGCGTGAAATTTCCGGCGCGGCTGCGCGCTGTCGAAGCCGGGATCTGGTGTGGCAGCGAGCGCGAAAAAATCGCCGTGGACGAAGCGGCATCGCGCATCGCCGGTGAGCGCGGGGCCGAGCGGGACAAGGCCGCGCTGGTGCCATTCGATGACAGCATCCAGGGCATCAACCACCAGCAGGGAGCGCACGGCGGGATGCTTGAGTGCGGCGAGCGCGGTGTAACCCAGACCGAGGCCGCCGACAACGACATCCAGCGCCGGTGCATCAACCGCGGCGAGACCGAGATCGGCAAGGGCGACTTCTACTTCGTGGAAGAGGCTCGACATGAGGAATGACTCACCGAGTTTCACCTCGAATACTTCCAGGCCATCGAGCGCGAGGATGCGGCGGCGGCGAAGGGTGAGTTCGCCGAGGGGTGTCTGTCGGTAATCGAGTTCGGCAAAGTCGGCGCTCATAGCGGGATGGTGTCCGACGCGGGAACGAATGGGAAGATTTAACCGCGAAGGACGCGAAGAGTTTCAGGCACGAATGTAGGGCACGATTTTATCGAGGAGGATAGCTGCGACGAAGACGACGCCGACGAAGGCGTTGCTGTTGAAAAAGGCGCGGTTGATGGCGGCGATGTCCATTTTTTGCGCGGTGCGATGTTCGAAGATGAGGACGGGGAATATCAATATCATGCCGGCGTAGTAAGCCATGCCGAGATGACTCAGTGCGCCGAACAGGATGAGGAGCAACCACATGGTGGCGTGGAGCCATTGTGCCAGGATGAGGCTGCGCGCGATGCCGAGGCTGACGACAAGGGAGTGCATGCCTTCGCGTTTGTCGAAGTCGTAATCCTGCGTGGCGTAAATGAGGTCGAACCCGGCAACCCAGAATATTACAGCGAGAGAGAGAACAAATGGAAGGATATCAAAATGGCCTGCAACCGCCAGCCATGCTCCGACCGGTGATACCCCAAGGGCAAGACCAAGGAAGAAATGAGAAAAGGCGGTGAAGCGTTTTGTAAGGGAGTAGAAGAAGACGATGATCAATGCCAGAGGGGAGAGCAGGAAGCAGATGGGATTTATCCACCTAGTGACGCCGACAAAGGCGAGCGAACTGAGCGCGAGCAGGACTAACGCCGTCGCGCGCGTGACGAGCCGGTGGCGGCCTGCGGTGCGGGGATTGCGCTTGTCGATTTCCCAATCGGCCAGGCGGTTGAAGATCATCGCGGCGGTGCGGGCGAAGACCATGGCGAGCAGGATGAGGCCGAACGTCTGCAAAGACGGCCACGGATGTGCCGCAACGAGCATCGCCCCCAGCGCAAACGGGAGCGCAAAAATCGTGTGCGAAAACCTGATGAACGTCAGGACGCGGCCGATCACGAACGGGGGCTCATTGCTCATCCGCAGCCTGAGGGTGCGGGTTTCTCTCGTCGAACATATCCACGAGGCGGTCGTCCACGCGGATGTCGATGAGACGCCATGTCTGGTCGGATTTGTAGAAATATAATTTCCAGCGGAGCGGCAGGCTTTCACCGATGGAGAGATAGGTGGCGCACATGAGGTGCGTGCCGACATTCTTGATGGCAACCAGTTCGTAGCCCTTGACTGCACCGAACATCTTGATGGCCTCGGTGGTTTTTGATTTCAGAAGGCCGACGTCGCCAGTTTTTTTGGCGATCTCGGTGCCGGCAGTAAGCTGGTCGTAGGCCTGGTCAATCTGGTTCTTGGCGAGCAGGGTGAAAAAGGTATCGACGAGTTTATCGACGGATGGGCTGGGCTTCACGTCTGCAGGTGAAGAGTGGGACTCGGGGACGGTGATGAGCGGTTGCTTGGCGGTCTGCCCGAGGCCGGAACCTAGCGAGAGAAATAGGAGGGCCGCGGGAAGAAGAAGATATTTCTGGAGATGATGCATGGTCATTTGAGTAGATTTTCGAACTGTAGTTTCGCGCCGGTGGTGATAGGCAGGCCGTGGGCAAATGTCATGACTTCGAAGGAAAACTGCAACAGTTTTTGCAGAGATTTACGGGCCATAGCGGGATTGGCGCAATATTTGGCGGGGAGCATCTCGAGGCCGTCGGGTTGCAGGTTGATGAGAGCATCGCCCATGAGCATCATGCCGCTATGGTCGGAGGTGTGCAGGGCGATTTCGCCAGGAACGAAGCCGGGAAGAGGGATGACGGTGAGGCCATGGAACTTGGCATCGCCCTCGAGAAGCTGGTCGGGCATGATTGTGAGGCCGGTCGCCGTTTCGCAGTGGGCGACAACAGGGGCGCCGCATCGCATTCTAAAAGGAGCAGCGGCGCGTTCGTGATTTGCGCTGGTGATCAGGATAGCGACGATGGTTTTTCCAGACAGCAATTCATCGAGGGCTTCCAGGTTCAAAGGAATGGGATCGACGATCACCCAGCCATCTGGCGTGAGTAAGGCGTGCGAGGAGAGATCGACCTTCACCGCAGGATCGTAACCCTGCCAGAAAATGAGGCGATCGTTGACGGGCTGAATTTCCTCGACGGGACGCATAGAGGTTTTTTCAGGCTGGGGAAGCGCCTGCTTTTTTCTCCAGGTCCGCTTTTTCGTAATGGCAGGTAACTAGGCCGTAGATGACAAAAGCCAGGCCGATCACGATGAGAAATAAGGAGAGAAACTGGCCGCGAGTGAGTGAGCCGGTAAGTGGTGCATCGGGCACCCGGAAATTCTCGCCAATAATGCGGACGATGGCGTAGATGATGAAAAATGCGCCGGTGAGAACACCGCGGGGTGAGCGCATTTTTGTCCGCAGAAACCAGAGGGTACAAAAAAGCACGACGCCCTCGAGCAGCGCCTCGTAAATTTGCGACGGATGGCGCGGGGTGAGGAGGCCGCGCAGGATTTCCTGGACGCCGAGATCGTGCCGGGACTGGTTGATGATTGTGTCGATATTCGCATCCGCACCGAATGCGGCGTAGAAATTCGATGTGTCCCGGAGATCGTAAAGTTCCTTGGGGAAGAGCATTGCCCATGGGACCGTCGAAGGACGGCCGTAAAGTTCACCATTGATGAAATTTGCGCAACGCCCGAAAAAGAGGCCGATGGGGGCGACGACGCACAGATTATCGCCGATACCGGTCCAGGAACAATGATGGCGACGCGCGTAATAAAGGGTGAACAGGATAAGTCCCAGCATGCCCCCGTGACTGGACATGCCACCATCCCAAAGCTTGAAAATATCGAGCGGCGCGGAGGCGTATTCGTCGAATTTGTAAAACAACACGTAGCCGAGGCGTCCACCAAGCATGACACCGAAGAGCGCGGCCCAAGTGATGAAGTCTCCCACTTTTTCAGCGGGCATCTCGGAATAGCCGCGCCGGGCAAGCCATTTGTAAAGCCAGTAGCCGCAGGCAAATGCCATGACGTAGGCGCACCCGTACCAGCGCGGCCCGAAGTTATTGCCGATCTTGAAGATGAATGGGCTGAGTGTGTGGAGGTAAAAAGCGAACATGGATAATACTGATGTGACGAAATGCGTTACGGCATCGGGCGCGGTTTGTAAAGTGCATCGATGACAGCACAGGGCGGAATGCCTGTTTGACAATTCCGTACCGCGAGTGATTTGGGGATGCAGAGAGACTTGCCCTAGACGATCACTATATCCACATGTGGAAGTTCCTTGATGAGGATATCATGCAAGGACGGACGAAAGATTTTCCAGATTTTCCTCTGTCCCGGGCGGCCAATCACGACGTGCGTGATGCCGTATTCGCGGACGAAGGATACCAGGGCACCGGCTATCGCGTGATTTTTCAACACGATGACGGTGCCTCCCATTTTTTGGGCAAGTTCGAGAATGTCGTTCACGCGGCGCTGGGCGGCTGCGTCGATATTTGCAGGGGATTCGCCGGGCGTTCGCACATAAACGACATACCACGAGGCGTTGAGCTGTGCAGCGAGGCGGGCAGTCTTGCGCAGTAGCGCACCGGGATCAGGCCCGCGACTGCTGATCGCCACCATCACCTGCCCCAGAGCGCCAGGCGTGACTTCCTGGGATTTCTCACGCTGCCGCCGGTCTAGGAAACCGGCTGTTTCACTGAGAGTCATCTCGCGCAGGCGCGTAAGGTTTTTTTCGGTGAAAAAATTCGCCAGGGCAGATTGCACGCGTTCCTTGGGATAGATTTTTCCAGCTTGCAAACGCTCCTGCAAATCCTCGGCCGGCAGATCGATATTCACCACCTGGTCGGCACTGGCGATGATTTCATCCGGAACACGTTCCTTCACACGGACACCCGTGATTCCCTCAACAATGTTATAGAGCGATTCCAGGTGCTGGATATTGACGGTGCTAATCACGTTAATACCGGCATTGAGAAGATCCTCAACGTCCTCGTATCGTTTGCGATTCTTGAGGCCCGGCGCATTGGTGTGAGCGAGCTCATCCACAAGGACAATGGTCGGTTTGCGCGCCAAAACGGCATCGATATCCATTTCTTTCAACGTAATGCCGTGGTACTGCACCTCGCGTGGCGCAACGATTTCCAAGTCACGAATCTGCGCCGTGGTGTCGGGCCGGGCATGGGGCTCGACGTAACCGATGACCACATCCACACCGCGCGTCTTAAGACGGTTTCCTTCGACAAGCATCTGCCATGTCTTGCCGACTCCCGGGCATGCGCCGATATAGATTTTCAATTTTCCAAGTTGCTGCTTGCGAATGATGTTAAGAAAATCATCGGCGCTCGGCCGGTTGGGTGAGTTGGGTTCCATGGGCATCGTTCAGCTTGCAATCACGTCACCAGTTTCCTTCTGATATTCCGGGAGGATGAAAAAGAACTCGCTACCCTCCCCCTGCTTGCTTTTCACACCCAGGCTGCCGTGATGCGCGTGGATGATCTCACGTGCGATGGACAGACCAAGTCCCGCTCCGCTTCGCTCGACACCAGGGACGCGGAAAAATTTGTCAAATACCCGGGATTGATATTGCAGTGGGATGCCGGGACCTTTGTCCACCACGGAAAAGCAAACCCCCCCCTCGTGTTTTCGCGCCTGCACCAGCACCTGTTCTCCCAACGGAGAATGCTTTGCAGCGTTGGTGATGAGATTGGAAAATACATGTGTAATCTGCCGCTCCTCCACACCGACATTGGGAAGCTCTTCATCCACTTCCATCGCTATCTTGACTCCGAGCGTCTCGGCAAAATCCTTGGAGTCACTTACAGCGTCCCTGACAAGCTGACGCGGAGATTTGGATTCGATCTGCACTTTGGATTCACCGGATTCCAGACGCGCAAGATCAAGCAGATCGTTAAGCATGGTGAGCAGGCGCTCCGAATCGTCGCGGGCCGCCACAAGCAGCTCGGTTTGCTTGGGATTCAACCCGCCTATTGCCTCCTCCAGCAAAAGATGAAGCGCCATGCGCACGCTCGTAAGCGGCGTTTTCAATTCGTGGCTCACTGTTGACACCAGATTGGTCTTCACCTCATCGAGCAGGCGCAATCTCGTTACATTCTGCAGAATTACAGCCGCGCCAAAGATCGTTCCCTTGTCCCCCCGAATGCCGATAATACGCGGCAGAAAAAAAGTCTCCTTGTCGTCGGGCCGCACACAAATGGCATGCGCGAAGCTTGCAGGAATATAATCAGCGCCTCCACCCAGGACTATTTTCACCTGCTCATTGATTTGTTCGGGAAGATGGTCGTCCAGTTTCAGCCTCAAAAGCAAAGTCTCCGCGGACGGGTTTTTGAAATTAATCACGCCGTTTGCGTCGAGGGCAATGATTGGATCAGGGAACGCCGAAAATGTGATTTCCGTCATCTGCCGGGCTTGGAGAATCTCGTCGCTGGTCACCTGCCTGTAAGCCCGTAGCTTCGTGGCCATCTTATTGAAAGTATCCGCGAGTTGTCCCAGCTCATCCTGCGACTGTACCGGCACGACCTGATCAAGATTCCCCTCCCCGAGTTCCTTTGCAGAGTTCGTGAGAGACTGAATGGGACGCAGAACCGAATGCTGGAGCCGGAGCGCAAAATAAATCGCGATCGCTCCCCCGCAAAGAATCGCCATGATCATGTAGCGTGTGGATTGCACGCTGAGATCACGGGCGTCGCGGTCAGCCTTCACCATATTATCCTGGTTGAGCTTGAGCACGCTGTTGGCGGTATCCTTGATCTCCGTGAACATCGGCAGCATTTCAGCGAAATAAATCTGCCTGCGGGCATTCAGGTCGGGAATGGCAAAATACTTTTCCGCACGCGCGACATATTGCGCGTGAAGATTGCTGAGCTTTGCGGCCAGTTCCCCCTCCCCTAAAATCGTGATGTTTCCATTTTCGGTATGCAGATTTGTCTCGAAGACCGGCAGGTTTTCCTGATACATTTTCTGCGCACGCTGCTCCTCGCCAGCCAGCGTGAAAAAGAGTGCCGAGTCCATGCGCTCCGCTGCTTCCTTCATGTTCTGGGCAGCAACAATGCTTGCGTAGTTTTCGCGAAGAATGACATCAATGGCGCCACCAAGCTTCGCAAACAGCGACACGGCATAAATGCCGATGGCCAGCAACAACACAAAAAGCGGGAGCAGGCCGATGAGAATCCGTTTACGCATGAGAATCGGTTTCGATTACTGATGAGACGCGAAGGATTTGGAAAGAGATTTCATGGCATTTCATTAGCGGATCGTATGCCATCCTTGATTTCAATACTGCAAGTCGCATTCATTGAAGCAGTTGCGTATTATACCAGTTAATAATCGCAAGAGCATATCATGCAAATCGCATGATAATCCAAATCTATGTATTGCAAAATGCACGACACCTGGACTGCGAGATCAGATTTTAACTCTCAACCAGCCATGCAAGCGCTGCACCCATATCTGGAAAGATTCTGATCGTGATTTGCGTATGACGGTTCACGGTTTGGAACATGCGGGCGAACCCTATATGCTCTGGTTTGGATGCGACGATGGCGGATTTGATCGGATTCCCAATCACAGTTTCCATGCGCCTTTGGGCGAGCGACAGGATCGATGAAAAATCGATGCTCAAGTCAGTAACCTCCGTAAGATCGCTGATACGATGTGGGATCACAGGTCTGGTATTTTCGATCTCCAGCACATCCACGGCGACCTTGTCGAGATCGGCCTCCGAGACAGTTCCGGTAAATGCTACGAAAAGAATACCGTCCTTGATGGAAACTTGAGAAGGCATGAATTTCATACCAGTAATCCACCGTGTCACCTGCATGGGCAAGCAGAAACAGCGCCGATGCCTAAATGGCAAAATGGATTCTCAATTAACATAGCTCGCTTCGTTTGAAAGAAGGAGCGCCTGGGCATAATTTTCCCATGGAGTCTGAGGCCGGCGTTCCACGAGTGTGCCCTGGTTCTGGATCGGGCGGCGGGGATCCCTGAGATTCTTATTCATGCCTTGGATGCGTGCCTGCTGACCTGCGAAATTGCCGGCCATAGCCGGAGGTAATGCGGTTGCAGTGGGTTTCGGCTCAGCTGCCTCTTCCTGACTGATAAATTGAAGACCAAGCTGGATCTCCGCCCCATGTGGCGAACGCTGAAAGATAATGTGGTAGATCTGGACAATGCGTTGCGTGTCATTGGTGGCCCATGTGAAATCCTGACGCGCAACAATATCCCGCGACACTTCTATTGCCATGGGGCTGTTCATGAGGAAAAGCGCCTGCTGTGGCACTATAGTGGAACTGCGGCGGCTGTTTGGCATGTCGGGATCGCTGAAATCGAAGAGCGACATCAACTCGGGAAGGTGGCCGCGGTCGATGTAGCCGTAAACGCTGCGCCGGTAGCTGTACGGTTCGTCCGTAAGGTTCACCGGCTTGCCGCCGATGGTGGGATCGAGCCTGCCGCTGAATACAAGGAGCGAATCCCGCAACGATTCGAAATCGAGACGGCGGATATTTGCGCGCCAGAGCAGCCGGTTTTCCGAGTCGATCTGCTCGTAGGCCGGGATCGTTTCGCTGCTCTCCTGGTACACCCTCGACAGCATAATGAGGCGGTGCAGCTTTTTCAGCGACCAGCCGTTTTGCATGAAGTAATTCGCAAGATAATCAAGCAACTCCGGATGACTTGGCGCTTCGCTTTGCGTGCCGAGATTATCGGGCGTGGGAACCATGCCTTCGCCAAAATGATACATCCATACGCGATTGACCATCACGCGTGCGGTGAGTGGATTCGTGGGGCTGGCGATGTCGCGCGCAAGCTCGAGGCGGCCGCTGCCGTCCGTGAATGGCCTGGGCTTTCCTCCCATTGCCAGGATCTCCGGGGAATGACGCGGCACAATGTCACCCTTCACCTCAGCCTGCCCCCGGATAAAGACACGGGAGTCCTGCGGCTTCGGCGCATCCGCCAGGACCATCGCGCGCGCCGGTGCGCCGGGGTGCGTGAGTTCGAGATCGTTGATTTTAGCGAAATCGAAGCGGAACGTCCTGATGAATTTCGGCGGCATGGATGACACAAACTGGAGCAGCTTCGGTGTCGTGACCTCGGAGGCCGCCATGATTTTAAAAGGCGCCTCGATGAGTTCCACAGTTGCAGGATCAAAGCCCGGCGGCGGGCCGGCAACCGCGGCAGCACATGCATCGACGTAAGTTTTAGCCTGCGATTGCACGCTTGTAAAAAGTTTGGTGTAGATTGCAATGACATCATCAATGGAAGCTGGCGGAGGCGCATTCTTGAATGCCGCGACGACCAGCGGGTTTGTATTTCCCTGGCGGCTGATGAAGGAATCCAGGTTCCTGACGTGCGTGGCAAAGTCCGACTCGTCGGCCTCCATGAAAAACCTCAGCGGAGCGAAGACGGGGTCAAATCTTTTGACCCGGTATTGGAATGCCTGCAGGAACTCAGGATCGAGATTGCCTTTTTGCAACTGGTCCCGGAACGCCTTGATCATCTCGGCAGAAGCGTTCTTTCTGCCCCCAGGGCGTCGCACGACTGCTGTCAGATAGCCGCTGATATTACCGTGGAATTCCGCCAGCGATTTGTTGATCGCATCGAAATAAATTTTGCGATCTTCATCCTCGAACACCTTGAGCTTCTGCTGAAAATCAGCGAACTGCACGGGATCGGGTGGCCTGATGATGGGTTTCTCCAGCGGCTCGATCGTACTCGCAAAAACACCATGCAACGCATAGTAATCGGTCGTGGGGATCGGATCGAACTTGTGGTCGTGGCAACGGGCGCAGGTCACGGTAAGGCCCAGGAAACCCTTCGAAACCACGTCGATGCGGTCGTTGATGACGTCGTTCACATTTTGAAAACGCTGACCTACTGTGAGAAAACCAAGCGCGGCGAGTTTCGTCTTGTCCTGCTGGGACTCGGGAAGTTTGTCGGCGGCGAGCTGCTCCACGATGAACTGGTTGTAGGGCTTGTCCTGATTGAAGGAATCTATCACGTAATCGCGATACGTCCACGCATCCGCATAGCGGTAATCCAGATCACGCTTGCTCGTGTCGCCCCGGGTATCCGCGTAGCGCGCAGTGTCGAGCCAGTGGCGGCCCCAGCGTTCCCCATATTGTGGTGAAGCGAGCAACTGATCCACGACCTTCGTATAGGCATTCGGAGCGGTATCCGTGACAAATGCCGCCACCTCGGCCGGTGACGGCGGCAGCCCGGTCAAATCGTAGTAGGCGCGGCGGATGAGCGTCTCGCGGCTGGCCTGCGGCGAAGGGATCATGTTGTGCTCCTCCAGCTTGGCGAGAATGAACTGGTCCACGACCGTCGCGCACCATGCCTTGTTTTTAACGGCAGGCACAGCTGGCTTTGTGACCGGCTGGAAAGCCCAGTGCGCCCGCGCCTTGTCCGTGAGGCCCGTGAGCTTGGAGGCTCCCGCCTTCGTGCGCGGATCGGGCGCACCCATCTTTATCCACTGCGTCAATGCCGCGATATCGTCATCACTGAGCTTCTTGTCCTTGGGCGGCATCTGCAGATCCTTGTCCGCATAGCCCACAGCGACGACCAGCATGCTTTTATCGGGATTACCGGGGGTGATCACCTGCCCATCCTCACCGCCATGCATCCAGCCGTCCCGGGTGTCGAGCGTCAGGCCGCCCTTGGATTTCCCCTGCTCTACGCTGTGACACTGGTAGCAATTGTCCGCAAGGATCGGGCGGACCTTGCTCTCAAAAAAATCGGCCTGTTGCTTTGTCAGGTCTGCAGCCCGGGCCGGGAAAGCGGGAACGAACAAACACGGCATGAAGAGCGCGACCGCTGCCGTGCAGCGTTTGATATGTGCCAGAGTGTTCATCGGCTCAGGCGATGACGTCCTTGACCACCGTGCCGAAGTTATCCGTGAGCCGGAAATCGCGGCCATTGTACTTGTAAGTCAGCTTCGTGTGGTCAAACCCGAGCAATGCCAGGATGGTCGCGTGCAAATCGTGGACGTGGACTTTGTTATCAACCGCGCGATTTCCGAATTCGTCAGTGGCGCCATGCACCGTTCCGCCTTTGACTCCACCACCGGCCATCCATGTGCTGAATCCACGCCCATTGTGATCACGCCCTGGGAATTCGTTGCCGTTGCGATCCTTCACCACGGTGCGGCCAAACTCGCCGCCCCAAATCACGAGCGTGCTGTCGAGCAGACCGCGTTGCTTCAAGTCCTTGAGCAATGCCGCAGCCGGCTGGTCAATGTCGCCCGCGCTTTTCGCAAGATTTTCGGCCAGCTTGTTGTGATGATCCCAACCACCAGCGGTAATCTGGACAAACCGCACGCCGCGCTCCACCAGGCGCCGTGCGACGAGGAGTTTCGCGCCCACTTCGCTGTTGCCGTAGAGATCGCGCGTTTCCTGCGATTCCTTGGTGATGTCGAAGGCATCGGTTGCCTCGGTCTGCATCTTGAACGCCATCTCAAATGACTCGATGCGGGCTTCGAGCTGCTCGTCTTTTTGCAATGCCTCGGCGTGCATCTTATTGAGCACTTTCACCAGGTCGAGCTGCTGGCGCTGGCGGACAGGCGTATTAAACTGGTTGTGGATGTTCAGAATGATGTTATTGAGGTTCGCATTCTGGGAATAGTTGACCTCGCAGCCCTCGTAAACGCCGGGCAGAAACGATGCCTGCCTCCATTCCGGATGCCCACCGAGCGTGATGAAGCCGGGCATGTTCTGGTTCTCGGTGCCGAGGCCGTAAACGACCCAGGAGCCGAGGCTCGGCTTTGGGATTTGCAGCGAACCGGTATTCATGAAGCGCTGCGCAACATCGTGCGCCGGGATATCCGTCCACATCGAGCGGATGATCGTCATGTCATCCACGCACGCGCCCAGCTTTGGAAAGACCTCGCTGACCTCGATGCCAGAGTTGCCGCATTTGTTGAATTTGAACGGCGAGGGATACGCGAGCCCGTCGAGGCCGGGAAGCGTCTTGTCCGTGTATTGCCAAAGCACAGGCTTGGGGTCGAATGTATCGACATGCGACGGGCCACCCTCGGCGAAGATGTGGATGACCGCTTTTGCCTTTGCCGGGAATGGAGGCGTCTTCGGGCTCAGCGACGTCAAGGCGGCCCCCACCGCTGTGGATGCTTCCGCTTCCTGGAATGGATTAATGCCAAAGAGCGATGCGAGGCTCAGAGCTCCCATTCCCATACCTGAACGGATGAGAAATTGCCGCCGGGTATAAATGAGATCGTCAGGACTTGGGCTGTGTTCGCGCCGGTATTTATCCGAGCAATTGCAGGGTTGTTCTGGATTCATAGATTTTAAGGGGTTGCTTAATTAACCATATTTTTCACAAAAAGTTGCGCATTATTTGTTTCTATTTCGGGTGAAAGCAGCACATCACAGGGGAGCTTTGGCCGGACTTGCCCGGATCAAGCCGGACTTACCCGGACTCGTTTTTGGTTTCGGATCATTCATTCAAAGCTTTTGGCGGAATTCTGCTGCTTGTTTTTGATCATAGGTTGCCCGTCACTATCGTCATTCCTAAAGAATACGATCTCTCATTACACAATATTTGCAAAATTCCTGAATTAACGCAAGAAAAATGTTAGTTTTTTGTAATTTTTCTCGAAAAAATCTCATTTTACAGAGGAAAAAATTGGCGTCCTTGACTTCATGATGGCTTTTGGAAAACTCCCCGCATGCCTCCCAGCTTGCAGTTTCCTCCCACTCATCCCCGGCTTTTTATCTCAACGGTATGGATCGGGGAGATGAAACAACAAATCGAAACCGATCCCGTTTCAAAAAGATTATTCGAAAGCCTGAAGCGAAAAGCGGAACAATTCCTCGAGGTTCGACCGGTTGCCTACAAGTTTGATGGCCGCCGCCTCCTTGCCCAATCGCGGCTGTGCCTGGAACGCCTTTCCACGTTGGCACTCGTCGCGCTTTTGACGGGAGACAGCCGGTATTCGGACCGTGCGATCCTCGAAATGGAAGCGGTCGCTGAGTTTCCCGATTGGAATCCCTCCCATTACCTCGATACGGCGGAAATGACGCTCGCGATCGCATTGGGATACGACTGGCTTTTTGACAAGCTCACCGGCAGCCAGCGCCAAAAAATCGCAAAGGCGATCCTCGACAAGGGAATCGCCCCATCCTTCGATCCGGTGTTTCTTGAGAACTGGTGGCTCTGGTGGATCACTGGAAACAATAACTGGACGCAGGTCTGCCATGCCGGGATGGTGGCGGGTGCGCTGGCGCTGGCGGAAGATGAACCGGAACTCGCAGAACGGGTGGTGAAACGCGCGGTGGAAAACGTGCCGCGCTCCGCGGAAGCCTATGCGCCAGATGGCGCCTACGCGGAAGGCCCGACCTATTGGGGATATGGCACGTCGTTTCATGTTGTTTTAATCGATTTGCTCAAATCGTCGCTCGGGAATGACTATGGACTGGCGGATTCCCCCGGTTTCCTGGAGAGCGCCAAATACATCCTGCAAATGACCGCGCCGGGCGGCAAATACTACAACTACGCCGATGGCCGCTCCATACGCTGCGTGGAGCCTGCACTCTTCTGGTTTGCGCGCCATCTGAATGAACCCGCGCTTCTGCAAGCGGATCTCGCGATGCTGGACGCATCTCTCAAGGCTTATGAGGCAATGGATTCCAGTGATGCCTACCGCATGCTTGCGTTGACCTTGCTGTGGTGGAAGCCGGAGTTTGCAGGCAGGCTGTCCGGCCATTGCGATCTTCCGCTCCACTGGATGGCGGATGGGGTCAATCCCGTGAGCGTCCACCGGTCGGCATGGAACGACAGGAATGCCGTGTTCGTCGCCATCAAGGGCGGCAGCCCATCGAGCCCGCATGCGCACAAGGATGCGGGGTCATTCATCCTGGAAGCGGGAGGCGTCCGCTGGATCATCGATCTCGGCATGCAGGAGTATATTACCTTGGAAAGCGCCGGCGTCGATCTATGGAACATGAAGGATGGGTCGCAACGGTGGGACGTATTCCGCCTCGGCACCCAGGGGCATGACGTGCCGATCTTTAACAGCGCGCAACAATTGTCCACGGGGAATGCCGCCATCGTGCGGTTTCAAAACAGTGGAGTGACGCCGCACACAGTGATCGATCTCACCAGCATTTATGAAGATCAAGTAGCGCGGGTTTTGAGAGGAATCGCGCTCTCCGACGATGGGCAAGTGCTTTTGCAGGATGAGTGGACTGCTGGAAATGCACCGACGACGATGCGCTGGCAGATTATCACAGAAGCGGAGATCTCGGTGGATGGCGCAACCGTTATCTTGAGCCAGTCGGGAAAGCGGCTGCAACTCGATGTGCTGGAGCCAGCCGGGGTGAAGATCGAAATCATCGACGTCTCAAAGCCTCCTATGCCGTATGATGCGGAAAACCCGCACACGCATATTATTGCATTTGAATGCCGGACGGAAGCGCACCAGCAAGGGACGATCAGGGTCACTGCGGCGCTGGTTGATGAGAAAGAGACAGACGCGGTGCAACTCCCGGTGAAACGGCTGGAGGATTGGTCAGCACCTTTGACGCGATAGCTTCACAGGAAGACTTAGCCGTGCTTCTTCCGTTTCCGGTAAAGCGTGGCGGGGTCGATGCCTAATATTCCCGCGGCCTCCTCCAGCGTCTTCGCATTTTCAACCACGCGGTGGATGTGCTCGTTTTCAAGATCGGCGAGCGAAACTTTGCCCCCGATCCTGATATCCGAGGTTTCCAGCATGGTGTCGCCGAGATCCTGCGGCTCGATTTCCTCGCCGGAACTCAGGATGACCGCCCGCTCGACCACGTTGCGCAATTCGCGCAGATTTCCCGGCCAATGGTAGCGCCGCATATGCTCGAGCGCGGCGGGTGAAACCGTCTTGGCCTTCTTCCCCGCGTGGACGGCGAAGAATTTCAATTGAGAGGAGACGACATGCTCGATATCGGACGCACGCTCGCGCAGCGGAGGCAACATGAGGGAAATCACATTGAGCCGGTAAAACAAATCCTCGCGGAATTTTCCGCTGCTGACGGCTTCCTGCAAATTCCGGTTGGTCGCCGCGATGACACGCACATTGGAACGGTGCGTCTTGTTCTCCCCCACCCGCTCGTATTCACGCTCCTGCAAAAGCCGCAACAGCTTCGCCTGAATTTCGAGGGGTAACTCGCCGATCTCGTCCAGGAAGAGCGTGCCGCCATCCGCCGCGGCGACTTTTCCGAGCGTATCGACATGGGCTCCCGTGAA
The DNA here is from genome assembly GCA_049692655.1 of Chthoniobacteraceae bacterium. GTDB lineage: Bacteria > Verrucomicrobiota > Verrucomicrobiia > Chthoniobacterales > Chthoniobacteraceae > DASZPK01. Next base: position 25,227 of record JBAVPB010000215.1, read on the forward strand.
TGCGCCTTTGGTGTGGCCGAAAAGTTCGCTTTCCAGCAATTCGCGGGAGAGGCTGGGGCAACTGACCGTGATAAAAGCCCCGTGCGCCCGGAGGCTGCGCTGGTGAATGGCTCGTGCGAGCATGCTCTTGCCGGTGCCGCTCTCGCCGAGGATGAGGATCGTGGCCTCGCTCTCCGCGGCCTTCCAAGCGACATCGAATGCCCGCTGCATGGCCGATGAATGCGTGGCAAGGTCGATCCCCGGGGATTCCTGTCCCCTTGATTCCAATTCCGCCACGCGGTTTTCCAGCTTCCTGGTTTTTTCCACCCGCGCCAGCACCTGGCGGAGCTGCTCGGGAGTGGTGGGCTTTGGCAGGTAATCGAATGCCCCGCGCCGCATCGCTTCCACAGCCGTCTCGATCGAGGCATAAGCCGTGACGAGAATGACCGCCACGCGCGGAGAGAGGCGCAAAATTTCCTCGATAAGTTCAAGCCCGCTCTCCTGGCTCAACCGCAGATCTAGCAACACCACATCGAACGTGGAGCGCTTTAATTCGTTCAACGCCAGGGCGCTGTTGGATGCCTGCGCGACTTCGTGTTTCATCGACTCCAGCGCCACGCCTAGCGACAGCCGGATATTCTTTTCATCATCTACTATAAGGACACGCACAGGGGAGAATTAACTCAAACGGGCGGAGATTCCTAGAAATAAGGAAGGAGAAGAGCGCCTGTCAGCTGGTGAAAATATCGACAAATATCCAAGACGATCCTTGATCAATCGAGATCAAGTTCCGTTTTGACCTGCTCCCATGGTGTCCCTGATTTTCCTGCATTACGCTCCACCGCGCTGCGAAGCTCCATGAGATCCTCCATATCCTCAAGACGTTCCTGAAGCTGAAGCACGGCAGCAGCCAGCGATTCCAGCGTCGGTTTTTCTGTGGTCGTATCACTCATAGGCTTCCTTCCTGTCTTTGACAGCATACGCACTAAAACGTGCAATGCCTTTTTATTTGCCATTCAAGGGAAGATTGTGTCGCCCTTACAGGGCTGGAGATATTTTAGGGACGTTATTTCCTGGGGCTTCACCCCAGGCTATCACATTACGCCCCGTTGGGGCTGAGAACAAAGCGCATGACGTCCTAATCAAATCGTCTTCCAGCAGGGATAACGCACTATGCAGGTTTCTTTTTTGCAGCGGCAGCCTCCGCGAGAGCACCATCCACCTGCGCGGCTTCGGTGGGGTGGATGCCGTGGTAATAGGTGTTTGACTTTGCGAGGTCGGATTTGCGGAGCATCAGCGCATCGAACCGGTCCCGGCTGCTTAATTCAAAAACCTGATCCATCTTGATCGCTTCAAAGGGGCAGACCTCGACGCAAATCTGGCAGCTCATGCAGACGGAAATATCGATGTCGAACACGGCCGGGTAAAACTGCGGCTTGTCCATGTAGTCAGGCTTTTTGTCCGTGCTTTTGGTGATGTAGATGCACTGCGGCGGACATTCCTTTTCGCAAATCTTGCAGGCCACGCAGCGCAGGCCGGCCCCGGCGTCGTTCCCATCGAAAACGAGGAATGGGAAATTGCGCGCGGCCTCCGGCACGGTGCGACGCTCCTCGGGATACTGGATGGTGGTAAGACGCTCCTTGTCGAAATAGCTCCCGATGAAATTGCGGGCCGTGACGGCCATGCCTTTGAGTATGCCGGTGCCTATCATAATTTAACGGTCCACCTCCCCCATGACGATATCGATGCTGCCGAGAATCACCATCACATCCGCGACGGTGTGACCGAGGCAGAGGTCCTCCAGAATGGTGAGATTGACGAAACTCGGCGGGCGCACGCGGTAGCGGTAGGGATTCGTGCCGCCGTCGCTGATCAAATAAAAGCCGAGCTCGCCCTTCGGCGCCTCGATGCGGCCGTAGGCTTCGCCGGCGGGCGGGCGGAAGCTGCGGATCTTGACCTTGGGATTGATCACGGGGCCGGCGGGAATTTCGTCGAGCGCGGGCTTCAGGATGTCCAGGCTTTCGCGCAATTCGAGCACACGCATCATCAAGCGGTCGTAACAATCGCCATGGTCGCCGAGCGGCACGCGGAACTTAAAGCGCGGATAGATCCCGTAGGCATCCACCTTGCGGATATCGTAATTCACACCGGAGGCGCGAAGCATTGGGCCGGTGATGCCGGCGCTGATGGCGAGATCGGCGGAGAGTTTGCCGATGCCCTGGGTGCGGGCGATGAGGATTTCATTGGAGACGATCAATTGCTCGAATTCATCGAGGAAGCGCGGGAATTCGGCCACGATTTTTTTCGCGCTCTCGATCCAGCCCTGCGGCGTATCGCACCGGCAGCCGCCGAAGCGCATGTAGTTGCACATCATGCGCGCGCCGGAGAGGGACTCGAAAAGATCGAGGATTTTCTCGCGCTCGCGGAATGCATACATGAGCGGTGTACCCCATGCTCCCATGTCGCTGAGGAGAAAGCCGAGGAGCGAGACGTGATTTTGCAGCCGCGTGAGCTCCGCGAGGATGACGCGCAGGTACTCCGCGCGCTCGGGAACATCGATGCCGGCCAGCTTCTCCACGGAGAGCGCGTAGGCCCAGTTATTCGTCATCGAACAAAAATAATCGAGCCGGTCGGTGTAGGGCATCGAGCCGAGGTAGGAGGCGTTTTCGCCGATCTTCTCATGGTTGCGATGCAGGTAGCCGAATACAGGCTTGAGCTTCGTCACGACCTCGCCATCGAGCGCGACATTCATGCGGAAAACGCCGTGCGTGGAGGGATGCTGCGGGCCCATCGAAATCTCGAGCGTTTCGCCCTCGAGGCGGGATGTCATTGCAGGTGGCGGTGGCAGTGTTGCTTCCATGGCTATTGCGATGACGAAGCCCGATGCTCCTTCGTCCTCTCCAGCACTTCATCATGCGGCGTCGGCTCGTATTCGTAATCGTCGGGATCGCGATAATCCTTGCGCATCGGGAAATCGACAAATTCATCCCACATCAAAATCCTGCGCAAATCGGGATGTCCGTCGAAATGAACTCCGTAGAGGTCGAAAATCTCGCGCTCCTGGAACTCCGCGCTGCGATAGACAGACGTGAGTGAGGGTAGATGCGCATTCTCGCCCCGGTCCACCGTGCGGGTGCGGATGATCACGGGACCATGTTTATGAGCGATGGAATAGAGATGATAGACGGCCTCGAGAAAACCGGGGAATGATTCCTCGCGGACTTCCTCAACCTCTTTTTCCACCTCATCGACTATTTTTTTAACCTTAACTTTTGTCTTCACCACGCGATCCAGCCAGTCCACACCAGTCGCGTTTGAGCAATAGTCCAGGCGCAGTTGCGGATCGTCGCGCAAAAACTTCGCTACAGCGACGGCGTGCTCGTTATCGATCAACAGCGACCTCTGCCCGGATGGGCTCGCATTTGTAATGAGCGTGATCTTCGTGCCCGGCACAACTGCCTCTATCCGCGTTTTGATTTCCTCGAGAGTCTCCATCGTCTATTCGCGCTCCAGCGCAGGCGGATGAAAGAGTTCCTTGTTGGACGGCGGCTCCAGATCATGAGCACCAAATACCGGCACGGGGAATTCCCCCGGGCGCGCAGGATCGAGATGCTCCGCCCTGCCAGGGCCGGTGAGTTTTTGAGCGTCGATCTTCTTTTGCAACTCCATGAAGGCATGCAACAGCGCCTCCGGTTTTGGAGGACATCCGGGAATATGCACATCCACCGGGATGTAACGGTCGATGCCTTTCAGCACATTATAACCCTGTTTAAATGGCCCCCCGGAGATCGCACATGCACCCATGGCTATGACGTATTTCGGATCGGGCATCTGATTGTAAAGGCGCACCACCTGCGGCGCCATCTTCTTGGTCACCGTCCCGGCGACAATCATGAGATCCGCCTGCCTCGGCGAAGGCCGGAAGACTTCGCCGCCAAACCGCGCCAGGTCGTAACGCGATGCCGCGGCGGCAATCATCTCGATGGCGCAGCACGCGAGCCCGAATTGCAGCGGCCAGATCGAGTTGCGCCGGCCCCAGTTGTAGAGTTCCTCCATCGAGATCACGAATATCCCCTGCGTCTTCAATTCGTTCTTCAATCCCTCGTCGATCTGCGATGTTGTTTCCATGGCTTATGCGGTCCAGTTCAGGCTGCCCTTGCTCCACGCCCAGACGAGCCCTTCCACGAGCAGCAGCAGAAAAATCATCACGCCCACGAACGCCCCGACCGGGATGCTCGTGAAAGCGACCGCGAAGGGAATCAGAAATATCGCCTCCACATCAAAGATCAGGAAAATGATGCAGTAGATATAGTATTGCGACTTGAACTGCACGCGCGCCTCGCCCGTCGCCTCGATGCCGCACTCGTAAGTCGCATTTTTGTCTGGGCCGGGCTTCGCAGGCTGGAAAAAATGCCGCCACATCCATGCCATCGCCAGCGGCGCGAGCGGAAAAAAAACAGCCACCCCCGTGAAGATGAGGAGGAAAAAGTAGGGGTTCACTTTCATGCGGATGCTCGCAAAATAAACAAAAACAAAGTTACTTGAACAGCAGGCTTGTCTTTCGCGGAAGTTAGAGTTTTAGATAGTTATAAGTAAAGCTAATTTGCTCAAAATGCCTGACCTCCCCGATCAGTTGTTCGATCAGTCCTTCGTCAACGCCAAGCATTGGTTCATCATGCACCTTTCCGGCATGCCTGACTGGATGGTGCAATGCGTTTCGAGCCTGATCAATATCGGCGCGGTGCTCGCCGTTTTTCTCACGCTCTTTGCGCTCATTTCGGTGATGGAACGAAAAATCCTCGGACGCATCCAGAATCGCTACGGGCCAAACCGCGTCGGCCCGTTCGGCCTGCTGCAACCCGCCGCCGATGGCATCAAAATGCTGATCAAGGAGGACGTGGTGCCGCGCAATGCCGACAAGCTCGTGCATTTCCTCGCGCCGCTGGCCATGGCCGTGCCCGCGATCCTCGCACTCGGCGTGATTCCCTATGGCAGGAACATGACGCCATTCTCGATCGATGGAGGCATCCTGTTTTTCTTCGCGATCGGCTCCGGCACGGAACTCGCCGTCTTCATGGCCGGCTGGGCGAGCAACAACAAATACTCGATGCTCGGCGCCATGCGCGCGATCGCGCAGATGGTCAGCTACGAGCTGCCGCTGGTGGTAGCCGCGATCCCCGTGGTGATGATCGCCAGCTCGCTCTCGCCCGATGTGATCGTCGAGGCGCAGAGCGGATATCTGTTTTACACCGTTCCGCAATGGTTCGTGCTCACGCCATGGGGCGCGGCGACGTTCCTCATCTTTTTCACCGCCGGTCTCGTGGAGTCGAACCGCACCCCGTTCGACGTCCCCGAGGGGGAATCGGAAATCGTGGCCGGGCATATGACTGAATATTCCGGATTCAAATATGCGCTTTTCTTCCTAGCGGAATATTTCGGGATGTTTGCCATCAGCGGTCTCGCGGTCACGCTGTTCCTCGGCGGCTGGCACGCGCCCACGGCATGGCTGCAATTCATCCCATCGTGGATCTGGTTCTTTGCAAAACTCGGTGCGCTCATCTTTGTATTCATCTGGATCCGCGGCACGCTCCCCCGCATGCGCGTGGACCATGTGATGGGCTTCGCGTGGAAATTCATGCTGCCCATGGCGTTCGTATGCATCCCCGCCGCGGCCATCTGGCACTACGCCAGGGGTGGTCCCATGGGCTGGCTGTTGTCACTGCTCCTCATCGCGGGCGCAGGCGCGGCCCTTAAAAAAATCACCGGAATCGGCGAGAAATTCGCGCCGCGCACCTACCGCTTCGCCGAATGAACATCGTCGCCTTCTCCCTCCTCGCAATCTTCACGCTGCTCGCCGCCGCGGCCGCAGCCGTGCTGCCGAGGCTCATCCACGCTGCACTCTGCCTCGCGCTGGCGTTCGTGGGGGTGGCCATGTTCTACGCATTGCTCGGTGCGGAGTTCGTCGGTCTGGTGCAAATCCTGGTCTATGTCGGCGCGGTCGCGGTGTTGATTGTCTTCACGATCCTCCTCACGCATCGCGGCGATGAGAAAAGCATCTCTGCCATGAATTGGGGCGGCGTCTCAGTCGCCATCGCGGTTTTCGGCGGCTTGCTCTGGGCGATCATGAATACCCCGGCGCTCACAGCCGCCACTGCAAAATCAGCCCCGATCACCGTAAAACAAATCGGCATCACATTGACCACCGCATACATGTGGCCGCTCCAATGCACCGGCATCCTGCTCACGGCGGCATTCATCGGCGCGCTCATTCTGGTCATGGAGGAAAAGCGATGACCACCTCCCTCACCCTGCTCCTCGGAATGTCAGCGGCACTGTTCTCCCTCGGGCTCATGGCTGTGCTGAGCCGCCGTCACGCAATTTTCATATTGATCGGCATCGAGATGATGCTGACCGCCGCGAATCTCAACTTCATCGCCTTCTGGCGTTACAGCCCGCAGCCGCAGCCCACCGGTGTGATGTTCGCTATTTTCTCCATCGCCATCGCGGCGGCGGAGGCAGCCGTCGGCCTCGGATTCGTAATCGCCGTCTATCGCCATTACAAGACCGCCGAGGTCTCCAAGCTCAACAAACTCAAAGGATGACACCCTGGATCATCTCCCACTTGTGGCTCATCCCGGCGGCGCCTCTCCTGGCGTCGTTGCTCATCCTTTGTTTTGGCACGGAGAAACGCATCTTCACCGTGATCCTCGCCATCACCGGCCAGGTCGTCGCGATGGAAATCTCCGGCCACGCATTCTTCCAGACGCTCTGCGATCCCGGCGCGCACGACTTTCATAATTTCACATGGTTCGTCTTCGGCGAAACCCCGCTGCGCCTCGGCTGGCTGCTCGATCCGCTCAATGCCTCCATGCTGATGATGATCACCCTCGTCAGCCTCTGCATCTTCATCTTCAGCGTCGGCTACATGAAGGACGATCCGAATTTCAACCGCTTCTTCACCTGCCTCTCGCTCTTCTCGGCGGCGATGCTCGGGCTGGTGATCGCAAACAGCCTGCTCCTCCTCTTCATCTGCTGGGAACTCGTGGGTCTCGCGTCGTATTTCCTCATCGGATTCTGGATTCACAAACCCTCCGCCGCGGCTGCTGCGAAGAAAGCATTCATCACCACGCGTATCGGCGATATTGGATTTTTCCTCGGCCTGCTCTGGCTCTATGGAAAAAGCGGCACGTTGCTTTCCTATGCGAATGGCGAGGGCTGTCTCGAGCACACCGCGCTCCTTTCGCTCGGTGGTAGCGTCACGTTCATTGCGCTGCTCATCTTCTGCGGTGCTGCGGGGAAATCCGGCCAGTTCCCGCTCCACGTCTGGCTGCCGGATGCCATGGAAGGCCCCACACCGGTGAGCGCGTTGATCCACGCCGCCACCATGGTCGCGGCAGGCGTCTTCCTCGTGGCGCGCATGTTTCCGCTGTTCTCATTCGGCGCAATCCATGGCGTGACTCCCGCTCTCGAAACCGTGGTATGGATCGGCACGATCACGTCAGTGATGGCCTCCTTGATCGCGATCGCGCAATCGGACATCAAGCGCATCCTCGCCTACTCCACCGTCTCGCAACTCGGCCTCATGATGGTCTCGCTCGGCGTTGGCGGCATGGCGGCTGGTATCATGCACTTGCTTGCGCACGGCTTTTTCAAGGCGCTCCTCTTCCTCGGCGCAGGCTCGGTCATCCACGGTTGTCATCATGAACAGGACATCCGTAAAATGGGCGGTCTGCAACGCCTCATGCCCGTCACCTTCGCCACCTACGCCGTCGGCATGATGGCCCTCAGCGGCTTTCCCCTGCTCTTTTCCGGAGCGTGGACGAAGGAGGAAATCCTCCACGCCACATGGCTTTGGCCCGTTTCCGTGGTGCCGCATGTGCTCATGCTCGCGGGCGTGTTTCTCACAGCGCTCTACATGACGCGCCAGATGGCTTACGTTTTCTTCGGCAAAGCGCGCGATAAAAATTCCCTCCACGCGCACGAGAGTCCGCGCGTGATGACCATCCCGCTCATCGTACTCGCAGTATGCACCGTCTTGTTCAGCATCGTGCTCACTCCCGCATGGCCGTGGTTGGAAAGCTACCTCACGGGCGAACACATCCCGGGCCACTTCGCCGCCATTTTCCAGCCGATGGTATTCTTTTCGGTGGCGCTGGTGGGAGCCGGGGTCTGGGTGGGAATGCGCGTTTACAGCAATGCCGGCAGTATCGATCCCTTGCAGCAGGCGCAACCGGAATTATTCCACTTCCTGGAAAACAAAATGTGGGTCGATGAATTCTACGAACACACACTCCTCAAGTGGAGCGCTACAGCCGCGCGCCTGGCCGACTGGATGGACCGCCGCATCTGGGATGGCTTCGTGCGCGCGACCGCAAGCGCCGGGCGCCTGCTTGCCTATGTCACCTCAAACTTCGACCAGGGCGGCATCAACCTCGGCGTGGACCAGGGCTGCGACACCACGCAGGATCTGGCGCGAACAATGTCCGCGTGGCACTCGGGGAACATCCAGACCTACCTCCGCGCCATCGGCCTCGGCACGCTGGCGTTGCTCATTCTTTACATTTTGCTCGGATGATCACGCTCCTCATACTTATCACCCTTGTCGGTGCGGGAGCCGTGAGCATGGCGCCGCGCGGGATGGCGCGCCTGCTGGCATTGATCTTCAACGCAGCCACGCTCCTCCTTGCGCTTGGCCTCTGGCGCGGATTCGACCCCATGACCGGCGGGCTCCAGCTCATCGAGCGTCACGACTGGATCCCCGCGATCGGTGCGGAATACCGCTTCGGCATCGATGGCCTGAGCCTGCTGCTCGTGCTACTTACATCCCTCGTCTTCCCCTTCGCGTTTCTCGCGCAAAAAGTGGACCGCACATTCTGCTCGCTTCTGTTGATCATGCAGGCGTCGCTCTATGGCACATTCACCGCGCAAAATTTCGTCCTCTGGTTCCTGTTTTACGAAATGAGCCTCATCCCCGCCTACCTGCTCATCAAGCTCTGGGGCGGCGCGAACCGCGACCGCGCGGCGATGAAGTTCTTTGTCTATACATTCCTCGGCAGCGTTGGGATGCTCCTCGCATTTCTCGTCATCTACCGCGCCACCGGGACATTTAACTTTGTAACACTCACGCAAACCAACGTCCAGGGCAGCCTCATGGCCATGCTTGGCAACAATTCCATCGGCCTGCTCGCGCCATGGCTGGTCTTCGCCGGGATCTTCATCGGACTCGCGGTAAAAGTGCCGCTCTTCCCTTTCCACACATGGCAGCCCGATGCCTATTCCACCGCCCCCACGGGTGTTTCGATGGTCATGAGCGGCGTCCTTTCAAAAATGGGCGTTTACGGTTTCATCCGGTTGCTGCTCCCGCTCTTCCCACATCAACTTGACGTCCTCGGCCCGTGGCTGCTCGTGCTCGCGGTCTGCTCCGTCGTCTTTTCCTCGCTCGCCGCATGGGCGCAGACCGATCTGAAGCGCATGGTCGCCTATCTCTCCATCACCCACCTCGGCTACTGCATGCTTGCCATCTTCTCGATCGGCGCGGCGCACAACCGCTCGCAGATCGACATCACCGCAGCCCTGAGCGGCGTCTTCATCCAGCTCGCCAGCCACGGCATCACCGCCGCCACGCTCTTCTATTACATCGGACTGCTGGAGGAACGGCGCGGCAAACGCGGCCTCGCGGATTTCGGCGGCCTCATGCAATGCGCCCCGCTCTTCTGCGGTTGGATGGGCCTCGCCATCTTCTCATTGCTCGGCCTTCCGGGCCTGAACGGCTTCATCGGCGAATTCCTGATTTTCAAGGGCTCATTCGTTCTCGCTCCAGTCGCCAGCTCCGTTGCCGTCATCGGCCTGCTCGTCACAGTCGTTGTCCTGCTGCGCGCGATGCAATCACTCTTCAGCGGCCCACTCACAAAAGCCTGCGAGGGATTCCCCGAGCTCACCACCTGCGAAAACTGGATCATCCTCCCCTTCTCGTTGATCATCCTCTGGATCGGCGTTGCCCCCCAATTTCTCTTTCACATGATCAACTCCACCGTCGTGCGGATGGCCCACTTCCTCCATTGAAAAGATGATCGCCTGGACCATTTACCTCACCTTCCTCGGCGCCATTGTTGCGCTACTGCTCCCGCGCGCCTATGCACGCTGCGCGGCATTGGGAACGACGGTTGCTGGTTGCTTGCTGGCGTTTGCTGCATTCTTCAAGACTGGTGATTTCGGAACACTCCACACCATTGTTCGCGTGCCATGGATCACTCCCCTCGGCATCGAGTACCACCTCGCGGCCGATGGCATCAGCCTCACCATGGTGTTGCTTACCGGCATCGTAGCCGTGAGTGCCGTCCTATTTTCCTGGAACGTGAAGGAACGCGAAAACGAATTTTTCTTCTGGCTGCTGCTCGTCGTGGGAGGCTCCTACGGCGTCTTCCTCAGTGCGGACCTGTTCCTCTTCCTCGTCTTCTACGAACTGGTAATCGTTCCGAAATATTTCCTCATCGCGACCTGGGGCTCGACGAACAAAAACTACGCTGCGATGAAGCTCTCGCTCTACTCGTTCCTCGGTGGCGCGCTGGTGCTCATCGCCTTCGCCGCGACTTACGTGGCAGGCGGCTCGTTCAATCTGAACATTCTGTCCCAGGTTCATTTCACCCCGCAATTCCAGGCGTGGGTCTTCCCGGTGATGTTCCTCGGCTTTGCAGTGCTGGCGGGCATGTGGCCCCTGCATACATGGGCACCCACCGGCCATGTCGCCGCTCCCACCGCCGGTTCGATGCTCCTCGCCGGTATCGTGATGAAACTCGGAGCTTACGGCGCATTGCGCATCGCGATGAATCTCTTCCCCGAAGGCTTCCACATGTGGCGCTACGCCATCGCCCTGCTGGCGGTAATGGGCATCGTCTATGCCGCCGCAGTCGCATTGCGCCAGCGCGACCTCAAGTTCGTGATCGGCTACTCCAGCGTGAGCCATATGGGATTCGTCCTGCTGGGCCTCGCCACCGCGCAGGCGCTCGGTGTCGCGGGCGCAGTACTGCAAATGTTCTCCCACGGCATCATCGCCGGACTCCTCTTCGCCGTGGTCGGCCGCATGATCTATCCCCGCACCCATACGCGCTTTCTGGACGAGCTGTCGCAAATGAAACTCGCCCGCGCCATTCCCTTCGCCGCATGCGTGTTCGCCATCGCCTCCGCCGCATCCATGGGCATCCCCAGCTTCAGCGGCTTTGTCGCGGAAATCACCATCCTCATCGGCGCATGGCGCGATTACCCCCTGCTCGTGATCATTACCGGCGCAGGCATGGTCCTCACCGCTGCCTTCACCCTGCGCGCATTCAGCCTCGCCTTCCTCGGCGGCAAAACCGAAACCATCCCGTTGAAATGCGACCCGATCACCCCGGCTGAAAAATGGGGCGCCGCATTGCTCATCGCCGCAACACTCGCCGCCGGCCTCTATCCGAAACCGTTGTTCGACCACATCATGCCCGCGGTGCAAGCCATGCACTGGTTGAAACCATGAGGAACAAGTTAAAAAAGTTAAACAGGTTAAAACGTTACACCGCAAAATGGTGGAACACCCCGACGCGCCTCTGTTTAACCTTCCACCCCTTTAACCTTTTAACTTCCCGATGAACTACCTCGAACTCCTCAGGCTCATCTCACCGGAAGCCATAATCACCCTCACCGCCCTCGCCCTGCTGGGTCTCCAGTTCATCACCCCGCGCGCCCGCGACTTCTGCATCCCAATGGCCGCGCTCGGAATCATCACAGCCATCCTCTGCGTGAAATTTCTCCTGCCCGCAAATGCAACCCTGTGCGGTGAGATGATCGTTGTCACCCCGTTGACCTCGCTTTTCAAAACCATCATCCTCCTGCTCGCATTTTTCACCGTCCTGCTCGCGCGGGATAACTCCTTCACCCGTCACCCGTGCGAATACCTTGCGCTCATTCTCTTCGCCACTATGGGCCTCATGCTCCTCGTCGGCAGTGGGGAATTGCTGATGATCTTCATCGGCCTGGAACTGACCGGACTCTCCCTCTACATCCTCACCGCCTTCAACAAGTCCGACATCCTCGCCGTCGAGGCCGGCCTGAAATATTTCCTCTTCGGCAGCACCGCCAGTGCATTCACACTTTTCGGCATCAGCCTCATCTATGGCATGTGCGGTTCGACCAGCCTCATGGAAATCGGCCACCGCTTCTCCTCGGTAAGCGCCCAGCCCCTCCTCATCGCCGGGGTGGTGATGACGCTCGCCGGCTTCGCATTCAAGATCGCCGCCGCCCCGTTCCACTTGTGGGCTGCGGATACCTACCAGGCCGCCCCCATCCCCTCCGCCGCATTCATCGCCTCGGGCTCAAAGGTCGCCTCCTTCTTCGTGCTCGGAAATATCCTGCTGGTCGGCTTCAAGTCCGCCGACGCCGCGCTGTGGCAGCGTTTCGATCCCGCATGGTTCCCGATCGTCGCGATCATCGCCGCACTCTCCATCATCCTCGGCAACCTCGTCGCGCTCGCGCAGCGGAACCTCCGCCGCCTGCTCGCCTACTCAGCCGTCGCCCATGCCGGTTACACCCTGCTCGGCCTCCTCGCCACCGGCCCCGAAGGCTTCGCCGCCACCCTCTTTTACACCACCATCTACGCCTTCACCCTCATCGGCACATTTGGCGTCATCGCCCTCGTCCGCCGCGCCACCGGCGGCGACGACATCGCAAATTTCACCGGCCTCGCAAAGCGCTCCCCCCTCCTCGCCGCCTGCACGGCCATCTTCCTCCTCTCGCTCGCCGGACTCCCCCCATTCGCCGGATTCTTCGGAAAATTCTACCTCTTCACCGCCCTCCTCCACAGCGGCGAAAGCCACGCCGGCATCCTCCTAGTCACCATCGCCCTGGCTGGCAGCCTCGTCTCGCTTTACTACTACCTCTCCGTCCTGCGCGTCATCTTCGTGGACTCATCCCCAGAACCCGGAACATCCGCGATCCAGATGGACGCCATCCAGCGCATCACCCTGGCCCTGCTCAGCCTCGCAATCGTAATCCTCGGATTATTCCCCGACCTGCTCGCCGCACTCATCACCAATGCCATTGGGTAAAAAGCCGTTAGAGGACGTCTAAAAAGTAAGCGGCAAAAGTGGTCATCAAAGATTAATGCCAGATTTTCCCAAGTCGCCTCTTTCTTTAATCTGTGAAAATCTGTGCAATCTGTGGACAAAATGACTTTTCAGGCGTCCTCTTAGACTGAATCGGTCACTCGAATAGCGACCGCCCCGTTTCATTCGTAGCACTTTTTTTTCGATCTGCTACAAGGCTGCGATGCATTTTGATTGGAACATCGACGAAATCAACGAACTGAAGGGTAAAGCGGCCGTCCACACTGAAGACAGGACGATCAAACGGCATTTGGAACGTTTGGAACTGCATCTGGAAAAATACAAAAACTGCCGTTCCCACGAGCTCAGAAAAAAAGTCTGGGAGTCCGTCGAGGATGAAGCCATGGATCTCGACAAATCCCTCAACGCCCTGAAGAAACATTGATTCGAACGCAAAATCCGCACGCAAAAATAATGGGTTCTCCTAAAACATCCTCACCATCTGCCATGAACATCACCAAACCCATCAAAGGCCAGCGCTGGGTGAGCGACAGCGAACCGGAACTCGGTCTTGGCATCATCCTCCAGACGGAGCCCGGCCGCGTGAATGTATTTTTTCCCGCTGCTGACGAACTTCGCCAGTACGCCCTGGAATCCGCACCCATCCGCCGGGTGGTGTTCAATGAAGGGGACCGGATCAAGTCCCATGAAGGGGATAACCTCGTCGTGGAAAGCGTCGAGGACCGGGATGGTTTGCTCGTTTATAAAACAAATGGACGCGAGTTGCTGGAATCGGAACTCTCAAATACGCTCAGCTTCAGCAGGCCCGAGGATCGGTTGTTCGGGGGCCAGGTCGATGAGTTGAGGATGTTCGATTTGCGCGTCGAAGCGCTTTACCGGAGAAGCGAAATGCGCAAATCCGCGATACGGGGGTTCGCGGGTGGACGCATTGATTTGATCCCGCACCAAATGTTCATCGCCGGGGAAGTGGCTTCGCGCCTGCTCCCCCGCGTCCTGCTTGCCGATGAGGTTGGCCTTGGCAAGACCATCGAGGCATGTCTTATCCTTCATCGCCTGCACCTCACCGGCCGTGCCGGGCGCATTCTCATCCTGGTTCCGGAACCGCTCGTTCACCAGTGGTTCGTCGAGCTGCTCCGCCGGTTTAATCTTCTCTTCAGCATCTTCGATCAGGACCGCTGCGACTCGATCACGCAACACGATTCCGGGGCGAATCCTTTCCTCGACAGCCAGTTGGTGATTTGCAGCACCGGGTTTCTTGCGGAAAATCCCACTCGCGCCCGGGAAGCGCTTCTCGCCGGCTGGGACCTCCTGGTGGTGGACGAGGCGCATCATCTGGAATGGTCTCCGGAAGGCGCCAGCCCTCAATACGCGCTGGTCGAGTCGCTTGCAAAGCAGACGCCGGGTTTGCTGCTGCTCACCGCCACCCCCCAGCAACTCGGCCCGGAGGGCCACTTCGCCAGGCTGCGCCTCCTCGATCCCGATCGGTATGCGGACCTCGATCAATTTCTTGAGGAGACCGGACATTATGAACAGGTCGCACAGGCCGTGGACCGCCTGCTCGCGGGCGATTCACCGACTCCGCAGGACAGAAATCTTTTCGGGAAAAAATCTCCTCATATCCAGCGCCTTTGCGGGGAGCTTGTTGCCGGCGACGGCCAGGCCCGGCCGCGCCTGGTCTCCGGATTGCTCGACGAATTCGGGACGGGACGCGTGATGTTCCGCAATACCCGTGCCGCCCTGTCCGGGTTTCCAAAACGCGAAGCAATTCTGGTCCCGCTGGAAAAAACCGACTCCAGACAGAAATGGCTGCCGCGTCTGTTGAAGGAACTGGGGAACGAAAAACTGCTGCTCATCTGCCGGACGGCTGAAATGGCCACGCAGCTTCACGAGGATTTGCAGCGCGAGGTGAATGTCGCCTGCGGACTGTTTCACGAGGGGCTCACCCTGCTTCAGCGCGATCGGAACGCGGCATTCTTTGCGGAGGAAGACGGCGCCCGGGTTCTGATCTGCTCCGAGATCGGCAGCGAGGGCCGCAATTTCCAGTTCGCCCATCATCTTGTGCTCTTCGATCTCCCCGCGAACCCCGAACTGCTCGAACAACGCATCGGCCGTCTCGACCGCATCGGCCAGACCGCGACGATCCGGATTCATGTCCCATATTTGAAAGGCACGGAATCGGAGGTGCTCGCGAGGTGGTATCACGAAGGGCTGGATGCGTTTCAAAAAATTCCGCATGGAGCTGCCGAAGTCGCGCAGGAGTTCGCAAACGACATCGCGGCGCTCGCGGAAACTTTTAGTTCCGTAAAATTAAAGCAGCTCATTCAGCGCACCAAAAAGCAGCATGCAAAGGTGGCGAAGAAACTCGAGCGCGGGCACGACCGTTTGCTTCAATTGAATTCCAGCAAACCGGGCCTGGCGGAGGAGACCATCCGGCAGATTCGCGACCTCGACGCCGATCTTAAATTCGAGGAATTTTTCATCGGCCTTCTGGATCACTTTGGAGTGCATGTGGAGGAACTCGGAGCCCGGAGCTACCTGCTGCAGCCCGGTAATCTGCGCACCGACGCATTTCCCTCGCTGCCCGCGTCGGGAATGTCCGCCACTTTCAACCGGGAGCGCGCATTAAGTCGCGAGGATCTTGGTTTCCTCACCCGCGACCATCCCCTCGTGCTCGGCTCGCTCGATCTGCTCCTCGGGTCGGAATCCGGAAATGCCGCATTTGGCGTATGGAAAACACCAGGCAACGACGCGGTCCTTCTGGAAATATATGCAATGGTCGAGTGTGTTGCCCCCCCGGCTTTGCATGCCGACCGGTTCCTGCCCGCAACTCCCGTCCGGATTGTGGTTGATCACGCGTTGGTCGATCACACCGACGACCCCGCCCTCGCCGCCGCCCGGTTGGAGAAAGGCGATGTCATGCGGCTTCTCGACAAGGCCGTAATGAAGAAAAAAATCCTTCCCGCCATGCTCGAAAAAGCGCTTGCACTCGCCGAGGCCCGCAAGAGCGAAATCACGGAAACCGCCTTGGCAGTAATGACCACAAAGCTTCAGGAAGAAATGGACCGGCTGGTCGATTTACGTGCAATCAACGACCACGTCCGGCCCGACGAAATCGCAGCAGTCGGGGAACAAAAATCAGCGCTGAAAACCGCGCTCGAAACCGCGCGAATCCGTCTGGATGCGGTCAGATTGATTCTACGCTCTCCCTGAAGGCTGAAAGATGACCCTGCTCAACAGCGAAAGCCTCGCCGGAATCCAGCACTCCACAATCGCCCCGCCCGGTAGCCTCGTCTTGCTCTAATTACTACCTCTCCGTCCTGTGAGTAATCTATTTGCAGGCCAATTGAGCTTGCGCCTCGTTTAAATTGTCCTCAGTCTCAACCGAAATCTCCCTCTATGAAGCCCGCTATTCGGCTCTCCGGATCTTTGATCACACGCCTTTTCGCTGCATTTTTACTATTAGCTTCCACAAGCTTTGTAACTGCAAGGATAATTCCATGTTACCCGATGGATTCGTTAACATTCCTTTCCGATATTGTGGTTTATTGCCAGGAGGAAAGCGTCAAAACAGTATCTATCAAACACGCTAACTATACAGAAAATTACACATCAGTTAAGTGCAGAGTTTTGCGAGCATTCAAGGGTGACTTTAAGCCGGGTTCTGAAATCACTGTCAACTACAATGACCTTTTCGGTCGCAACCCCTCCGCGGGTTATCTGCCGCCGCAAAAATACGACGATCTCCCGTTGCGCAAAGCCTTGGTTTTCTTGAACAAGAATAAATCGGGAGCATACGATGTATTGGATGCGAAACTGGTCCAAAAAGATGCGATTTACCGTTATATCCAGAGGGGCAATCCCGGAGGTCTTGGGCTTGCCAGGCAAGGCCCCGAGAACATAACGCTGCCAGAAACTCAAGGTTACGACGAGCGGGCCCTTCTTCAAGATATGACTCTTGCAGTGAAGAAATCTCAATCTCTCAAAGCACCGGTATATGCTGGGGAACATACTTACGCCAACGGATTTGCTTACGATGATCCTGCGGATGACGCGATCGCCGGCATGGCGTTTTCCACACTCAAGGCATCATCCGATTATTTGATTCCAACCTCAAAGGAGCGGGAATTGAAATCAATCGAATCTGACAGTCTTAACGCGCAATACGCTGCTGAACAGATGGAAAACGCATTGGCAATTCCCGGGGACGCCACTGATGACCCAAGTGATCCCAGACGCCAGCAAGCTCATTACGCGGCAGATCTGGCCGCAGGAGCAAAAGATAAACAGCAGGATATGGAAATGTGGCTTGAACGAAATTGCCGCCAGGGATGCCGCTTGTATTTATATCAATATCGCAGACTTGTAAAACCTGAGACGCGAAACAGGACCAGCCAGCTCGATATGGCCCATGCGTTCCAGGAGAACGCGCGAAATAGGGACACGCTTCGCAACGGGTATTGTATAGTTAAAGATGGCACCTGTGTTAACTCCCTTGTTCTAGTGGAAAGCTGGCTTGACCCACGCGAAGCTGTCTACGATGGAAAAAAACCCTCTATTACAATATTGACGGGCAATGGCCAGACAACCGCCCCGGGTGAGGTTTTGTCTGTGCCATTGATGATCGAGCTGAAAGATTCAGCCGGAAAACCAATTGCAAATGCACCGCTCAGGTTTCAAATGGAAAATAATTTTGAATTGAAAGGTGGGGGGTTGCACGATAAGGCGTCAACTGGCAAAGACAGCAGCTTCGGCGCCTTCACTTACCAGATGACAGACACGGACGGACGGGCACAGGCATTCTTCCGGCAGCCGTTCAGGTCGAATTGCAAATCGATGATTATCGTCTGCGCTGGAACCGCTAGAGCGGAATTCACTGAAACGACTTTGACCGATGAGAAGCCGCCTACACCACCTGGTAACATCCGGGTCACTGCACTTGATAATTATAGCGTTTATGTGGAATGGAAGGATTATTCCGACAATGCAACTGGCTTTGTTATTCAGCGGAGCAACGATAAAAAAACATGGTTTTGCGTTGGCGCTGTAGATGCTTATACAACCAGACTCTTAATCCCTTCAACCCCTGAAAATATTCCCGGCTTAAGTCAGTTCACCGTTATTGCAACGAGTCCATATATCGATGCAAGACAAGGCATGGACAAGGCTATTGCGGATTATAGCGAGGCAATCCTACTCGACCCAAAGGATGCCGATGCCTACAACAACCGGGGAATTGCTTACGGAAAAAAAGGCGAGTTCGACAAGGCGATTGAGGATCACATTCGTCTTACAGAACTGGAAGCAAACTCGCCAAGAGGTTACAACGAAGCTGCCTGGATTTATGCCACCTGTGCGAAGGATAATGTTCGCAACGGCGCGAAGGCAGTGGAGTTTGCAAAAAAAGCCTGCGAACTTTCCCAGTGGAACGACGGCGGCATCGTGGACACTCTTGCAGCCGCCGAGGCCGAGGCAGGCCAGTTCGACGAGGCAGTGAAATATCAGCAGCAGGCCATCAACCTCGTAAAAGCCTTTAACGCCAGTGCCGATACGAAAAGAATGGAAGATCGCGCCAGCCTCTACCAGCTACACAAGCCGTATCGCGAAATCCCAGAGTAAAACGTTTTAGACAGTTTCCGTTCCATCAGCTCTGCGCATATCCAAACTCAAACTGGGGGTCAGGCGTCATATCTTGACTGGCTGATATATTTTTTCCAATTGTTTTACCGGTAAATATTCCAATTTTCCCCGTTCATCCGCTTGATTTGCGGATTCGCATTCACAGTTCATTTGCTACCTGCTGGCCTTGATGAAAGGCCTGATCACCCAGCTATCAAGATAAGCGGAGATCCTGCCGGGATCGGCATCGGGATCCACGATTCCTATATGCCCATCAGGCCGCACCACGTATGCCGCGTTTTTCCTCAGGTCAGCCTTTTCGGCGGCGGAGTTCCATGGGAAGACATGGAGTTTCAGCCCCCGGGCATCGCACATCTTCTGCAAAGCCGGCGTCGCAT
>JBAVPB010000216.1:0-2210 GCA_049692655.1 Chthoniobacteraceae bacterium
GCGCTGGGACACCGACGAATACCAATTCGCCACCGCCGAGCTGAAACTCATGGGCGTGACAACACCACACACATAAGCGTGAAAACGGCGTCCCAACGCCAGGGCTAATCAACCGTTGCCAACCCTTCGAAGCTGTGAAAAAGTCTCAATGATCCCAGGTTTCGGTTCGAAGGTTCACTTTCCGTATTTTTGTTTGGTCGGATCCACTCGGAGTGGGTCGGATAAATTCACCCTTTGGGGCGAAAATGATGAAGCTCGAAGGAAGAGAAAGTATCCTGTCCTGCGGTTTGGATTCGTTCATGGTTTTAGCATTTTCCAGAGTTTCATGTTTCAACGGCGTCGTTTTTACTCTGGCTTGCCTTGACGCGGCTTGTCCTGCCTTGCCGTAAATGATGGCATAAAAATGGGGTTTGTTGGGTTTTTGTAAAAGGGGATAAAGTGGATAATCCGGGATTGAGTGGGATAACCGCCAAGGGCGGCAGTTCCTCGTTCAGGGTTCCATGTTTCAGATTGCTCGCCATGACGATTTCCTTGGATTGATGGCATTTTCATCTTGGATTTGGTTGGATTACCTTGGATTTTTATTGGGTTTCAGAGAGCAAGGTTGTTTTGCTGCGCTCGGCCACCTTTGGATTTACTCTGATGAGCCAAGGGGTTTGGCATCACGCGTCCATAGTTTGTTATTCATTAACTCTAATGTAACACAGGATCATATTTTTGTCAAGCATTATCGCAATTAATGTGATTTCTGTGCAACTTCTTGCTAACAACCTCTCCAAATCTGCTTCAATAGGAGTTCTTTCACAGCGTCTTACCAAGCATCAGCTATCCCACATCCCGGCCAAAACCGCCCCACCCGCCGCGAATTTTGTCTGGACGAACCGCGCACCCGCTCTATTGACTAAAACGCATGGCAGGACTCGTAATCAAACCCCGCGCACGCATTCTTCATGGACACGACTGGGTCTATTCCAGCGACGTGCTCAAGGCGTTCGGCAACCCCGCGGATGGTGACGTAGTTTCCCTGAAGGACGGCCGCGACCATCTCCTCGGCAGCGCGATTTTTAATTCCAAGTCACAGATCGTTGCCCGCCGTTTCTCGCGCCAGCGCCAGGACCTCGACCTCGATTTCTTCAAGCGCCGCATCGCCCAGGCCGTCGAGTACCGCAAGCGCCGCGGCGTGAATCTCCAGCTCTGCCGCCTCATCTGGAGCGAGAGCGACGGCCTCCCCGGCCTCATCGTGGACAGCTACGCCGGCACGCTCGTCCTGCAGACACTCACCCTCGCGATGGACCAGCGGAAATCGATCATCGTCGAGGCGTTGAACGAGGTCGTCGCCCCCGCCGCAATCATCGAGCGCAACGACACCCCCATCCGCAAAGCCGAGGGCATGGAGCTCGTCACCGGCGTCCTCTCCGGCGAAGCCTCCCGGCTCGACATCGAAGTGCTCGGCCTGCAATTCCAGATCGACCCCATGGGTGGCCAGAAGACCGGTTTCTACCTCGACCAGCTCGATAGCTGCGCCACCGTGGCGAAATGGGCGCGCGGCCGCCGCGTGCTCGATTGTTTCGCAAACCAAGGCGCCTTCGCGCTCGCCTGCGCAAAGGAAGGCGCCGCCACCGTGAAAGCCGTGGAGATCAGCGCCGACTGCGTCCAGCTCATGCGCGACAACGCCACACGTAACAATCTCCAGGTGTCCTGCATCGAGGCAAACGTCTTCGACTTCCTCAAGGACGCCGAGCGCCTCGGCTCCCAGTACGACCTGATCATCCTCGACCCTCCCTCCTTCACGAAATCGAAGGAGAAACTCGGCGACGCCATGCGCGGCTACAAGGAAATCCACCTCCGCGCGCTGAAGATCCTCGCTCCCAACGGGCTCCTCGCGACATTTTGCTGCTCCCACCACGTCAGCGCCGCCATGTTCAAGGAAACCATCACCGACGCCCTCGTCGATGCCAAAAAAACCGTGCGCCAGTTGCACACATTCCAGCAGGGATTCGACCACCCCGTCCTCCCCACCATCCCCGAGACGGAATACCTGAAAGGCTGGCTCTTCGAAATGGCCCCGGGCAGATAGACGACGAACGGCCAAAGAATCCGAAATCCTAAAACTGACAAACAGACACGCCTCGTGTATTATTCATCCGTGCTTCGTCATTCGTAATTTTTTTAAAACCGCGCGCATGAATTCCCCCGTTTCCCAGCAAAGC
>JBAVPB010000217.1:0-8917 GCA_049692655.1 Chthoniobacteraceae bacterium
TCCGCGATGGCATCGCGGAACTCCGTCCGGCAGCGGTCACGATCGAGATCCTCCACGCGTAGGATAAGTTTTCCACCGGAATCCATGGCGCGTTGATAAGCAGTCCGGAAAGTCAGCGCATGGCCGAGATGCAGATATCCCGTGGGCGAAGGCGCGATGCGGCCGCGATAGGGAGTGTTGCTTTTCTCGGTCATCTGCGTGGCATTGTAGCAAAATCATTTTGACCGTCTCCAATCTATTCAGTACGACTTGATTTTCGATTTTAACACATAACCCATCCCCGCTCATGAAGATCAAACTCCTCGCATTATTCACGGCTTGTATCATCGCATTTGGCGGTGCTTTTCATACGCAGGCGGCGTCGAAGGAAAGCCCGGTGGCTTCCCCGTCACCCGAACCTGCTTCCACCGCTCCCTCCCGGCCGATTCCGTTCAACGGAAAAATATTTGCCGTGGACAAAGTCGCGAGGACGTTCTCGACGCAGAACAAGGAGAAAAAAATCCGCATTTTCGAGATTACCACCGAGACGAAGATCGTCAGGAACAACAAGCCCGCCACGTTCGACGACTTGAAAGACGGGGAGGAAATCCGCGGCTCAGCCATGAAAAAAGGCGATGGCAGATTCGATGTGCTGAGCGTGAATATCGGGCCGAGGCCGGATGCCGCAAAAGGCGCGCCGTCGGCTGTTCCCACGCCAACCCCGTCCGGCAAAAAGGCGAAGTAATTTTTAACATCTCGAGGACGCGCACTGAACTTATGAGTATAGGCATTGGTATTTACGGAGTGAATGGACACCAGATTCTCGATCTGTCGGTGTGCGGCGGTCTGGGGCGCATTGTTGCGACGGCGGAAGTCCCAAACAAATCGATGCCGGCTGCGTTAAGCGAAGACGGATATGTTCGTCATTACGAAACACTCGATGAGTTGCTTGCCGATCCCGAGGTGGAGATGGTGTCACTCTGCTCACCACGGCGGCGAGACCAGGCGGCTGATGCGATCAAGGCGCTGAGGGCGGGCAAACACGTTTATGCCGAGAAGCCATGCACGATGGAGGAGGCTGATCTGGATGCGATCCTGCAGGTGGCGCGGGAAACGGGGCGGATGTTCCGTGAGATGGCGGGGAGCGCTTTTGGGCAGCCTTATTTTGCGATGCGCCAGGTGGTGAGGGAAGGACGCATCGGGGAGGTGGTGCAGGTGATTTGTGAAAAGTCGTATCCCTACCACGAAAGCCGTCCGCAGGATGAGGATGTCGATGGGGGATTGATCGGGCAGAATTCGATCCATGGGGTGCGGTTTGTCGAGCAGGTTGCGGGCGTAAAAATCAATGACGTTGCGGCGATGGAAACGCGCTTCGGAAATCCTGTTTCCGGAGGAGGATTGCGCATGGCGTCGGTGCTCATGATGCGGCTGGAGAATGGCGGGGTGGCGTCGGTTTGCGCGAACTATTTGAACCCACGCGGGACGGGAGTCTGGGGGGATGAGTCACTCCGGATTCTCGGGACCAAAGGCATGGTGGAATCGACGCAGGGTGGGACCAGGACGCGGCTGGTGACCGGGGAGACGAACCACGGGGAGCTGGATACGACGGCGGCAGGGATCGATTACCTGGAGGCTTACCTGCGGACGATTTCGGGGGAAGGGGAAATGCCTGCGAGCCTGGAGGACGAATTGAGTCCGACGCGGTGGGTGATCCGGGCGAAACGGAAAGCAACTTGAGGTTTGGGCCGCCGTGGCAGGGATGCGGCGTAGCAGACGGTTGGCAAGGGTTGGCAACGGTTGGCAACGGTTGATTAACCCTGGCAATCGTGTCATTCCCCGACGTATAAAATACGCTGATAAACACGCACAGCTGAGGCAACTTTTTGAGGAACTCCTGCTTTTGCAGCCAAACCGGTGGCCCCCGTGTTGGTAATGATTGGAACCCAGGCTGATTGCGGGTCTTGCGTGCTGGTTGTCGTAATATCAGGCAATGCGCCGGCCAGATTCGCCAATTGAGTGCTGGATATCAACTGACGGCTTTGCTGGTCGAGGGAGGCCACTGTGACCACGACGCCCACCAAATTTGAGGAACCCAGGGTTATCGTGGGATCTGCGCTGTAAACGGGTGATGATGTGCCGGATTGCTGCACCAAAAAACAGAACTCACAACGAAAGACCGTGTTTGCCATTGTCTCGAAGGTATTCGTGCCGGAAGTGGAGGGAGGAGTAAACCCGGATGTTCCCGATGAGATGAATTGAGGGGTCGCAGTCCAGTTGTAGCCTATGGCGCTCCGCTGGAGCGTATAGGCGTTCAGGTCCGTGGGCGAAGTGCCGGACGTCACCTGATAGGAAACCCACGCGAGATTTCTTGCTCCCGAGTACGATCCCACCTGACTCAAAAAATTCAGTTCATCATTTCCCGTCTGCTTTACAAAACTCACTTGTGAATTTTCATTGGCGGTCACGTCCTGGCGCCGGACCCTTGCGGCCCAGTCGAGGCTGATGCGATCAAGGGCCTGACGAGCGTCCCCCATCGAATCCATTTTGTTTTTCTGGCTCTGCGCATTTTGCGTCACGCCGATGATCAATTGAAACACGACGGCCAGCACCACCAGGAATATCGCCTGGGCCAGCACCAGTTCTACAAGCGTGAAGCCACTTAAAAAAACCGAAGGCCGGTTTTTCTGATTATGAAAAATTGATTTCATTGTTGGGGGAATGTGGCCAGTGTTTCCACGTACTGGGGCTTGATCGTCTGCGGCGCGGGCCAGCTCACCTTGAAATTCACGGGAATGGGCTGCTGCCCCAAAGTTCCGGTGCTGTAGATTGTATAGGTCACGCGATAGCGGGCATCTGTTGGCGTGGGAGTTCCGCTCGTGGTCACCAGCCCGCTTTCATTCAAAAAGAAAGTTCCGCTCACCTGGCTGGAGCCGGTCACGATCGGCCCGGTCGATCCGCTGAGCGCCGGCAGGCCATAATTATACGAAGTCCCCGACAAACTCGCGGACTGACGGTCTGCGATCAGGGATTGAAGCAGATTCACCGCCTGTGTTTCCTCGGTGGAGTCGCGGTTTGATTGAAGCCCGATGGGAAGCAACGCCGCAACTGCGACGAGCGCGAAAGAAAGAATTCCCACCGCCAGCACGACCTCTATCAAGGTGAATGCGGAAATTCCGCCACGGCGATTTACGGGGATTTGGCCGGGTTTTCTGGTCTTCATGTGGGGCGTCCTACCGTTGAAAGACGGAAACCTGTCCACTGAGCCCCGAGATTTGGATCGCCGCCACCTGGGGGCTGTTGGCGGGTGCGGAGACAGGCTTCAGGCCGATGCCAATACAGCGGGTCGGTTGAAGCGCGCCGCTCTGGTTTGGCTGCATCAAGCTCGCCGTGCCATCCGGGCCGAATGCGATGGCATAAGTAAATGTCGCCGTGGAATTGCCAGCGACGGCAATTTGGAAGCTATTGGTTGAAGTGGTCACGTTGTTATTGTCCGCCGTGTCCACTCCAGGCAAAGGGCGCGGCGAGATGTAAAGGGGAGGTGTGCCAGTATCAATCTGGACATTCTTCAAGGTGGCGTTATTATTTACCATCAGAAAGTTAGTGGAGGAAGTTGTGCCGGACAAGACATCCGTCAACTGGCCGCTCTTTCCAGAAACCATGCCCACCATGACGGATTGGGTGCCGTTATTTACATACGAGTAGAAACCGAGCAACACATAAGTATTTTGAGTGATGGCCAGCGTCCTCGCTTGCTGGACCATTCCAGAAAGTTGGTAGATATTATTGGTCAACTGATTTCCCGACACCAGCCCGACTATTGCGGGGGCCGACAAGGCGGCAAGTATGCTCATGACTGTGATTACCACTAAAAGCTCAATCAAGCTGAATGCCTTTTTTGCGCGGTTAATAAATCCGTTTTGGGGTCGCATGGTGAGGGGGGTGAACATTGGAAATTTATTTCTTGCTACGAAGCAACATAGTTTTAAGCTTAAAGAATGCCAACAAAACACTTTGCATACGGAATATATCCAATATTGGTATTGAAGGCGATTTAAGAGTAGGAATCATGGAGCAAAGAGGAATGAATCAACTATAAATGCACCTGCTAAGATGGCAATAAAAATAGGTTTTAATAGTAAACGAAGCAGAATATGTGTATATTGTGTACCGCTTTTGCAAGTGATGGCATTGTGATTACAGTGTATGAAGATGTTTACCCCCAGATTGATCCCTTTTCTTAATTTAAGGCGCAAATTGCGGCCAGTTGGCTCTGCGCTGGTTATCACCTTGTTTGCACTGGTCATCGTGAGCGTGGCCGTCATTGCATTTTTTGTGCAGTCGTCGATGAACCGGAAAATTTCCTTCTCCAGTGCGGGGCAGGCACGCGCAAACATGCTGGCATTGAATGCATTGAATACCATCAAGTGGGATTTCACCGCTGAAATGGCGACAGGTTCCCTCGTGCTTTCCGATACCAATACTGGTTCGACCGTGGTCATCTATTCTCCTTCGTCCAACTATAACATGGTTCCCTACCGGATGACATCAAAGTTATCACAGCCCCTGGATCCCTCGATTCCTGCGAATTTGATCAAGTGGAGTTCGGGCTCCTTTGCTTTGTGGCAATCCGGCTCGGCGACTTTCAGCCAGTCCGGCCCGGTTCGCGCCTATTCCGGCAACAGCACCAAAAACCCGGCCATCGGAGGGCGTTACATCAACACCAGCCGGTGGGTGAAGCCCGCCTTTGGAACCAGCGGGACATTTCCCACTTCGGTCGTGCCAGAGTGGGTGCTGATGACGCGGCAGGGGCCGCTGGCAAGCGGCACCAGCGCCCTTTCGATGCTGGGATCGGGAAGTTCAAGTCTAGCCAATTCCTCGGCAAACAATCCCAATTACGTGATCGGGCGGTACGCCTATACGGTTTATGACGAAGGCGGGCTCCTCGACATCGCAGCGGCGGGGTATTCCAGCGCAAACAGCTCCAACGACGTGGCGCCGAAAGGAAACCAAGGCTACGCGGATTTGACGCAACTCGGACTGACGTCGAGCCAGATGGACCAATTGGTCACATGGCGCAACGCCGCCACCGCCGCCACAGGGACGAGCTATGTGAATTATTTGAGCGGCACCGCTGCGCAATACGGTTTCCTGCAGGCCGCCCCCGGAGACAACGCTTTCGTGAGCCGGCAGGATTTTCTGCAATTCTGGAATACTCAAATTGTTCCCAGTGGGTCAGCGGCTGCGAACCTGACCCCCTATTTCACCACTTTTTCCCGGGAAATGAATGCGCCGGGCTGGGGACCGGAACATAATGCAGCCGATCCGAGTTTGCCCGGCATTTGGAGCGGCACGAATACCAGTTATGATCCTGTCGCACAAAACGCCACCGGCGTTTCGTATGCGTACAATGACAACGCCAATTCCGCTTACAGTTCCACCCTTCAAAACTACAACCGGTTTCTTCCCAATGTGCGTGTGACAACCGCTTTTACCCGGCTAAGTATGAGCGGCACAGTCCATGAACAGGCAGTCGTCGGCGAGCCGCTGGTGAAAAATCGCTTCGATTTGTCGAAGCTCGCCTGGATTACTCCCAGCGGAACTCTTCCGTCCGGGGTAAGCGCGACCGATGTTTATAATTATTTCGGCCTGACCTATGTGACAACCGGCACGAATTTTACAAGCGCGTGGGTGTACAATCACACCTCAACGACCCCGCCCGGGCAGTCGGTTGTGCAAACAAACCAGATTCTGCCGCTGGACCAGGTTGCCTCCGCCGGTCGCGAACCGGATTTCTTCGAACTGCTCCAGGCAACGATCCTCCAGGGAAGCTTGGGGCTTTGTTCAGGAGACTACACCCAGGCGTTTCCCACTGCTGCGCAGGATGCCGGTACGAACGGAGGAGAATTTTACAGGCTTGGAAACTTCCTTGGAGGTGCGAGCGTCACCAATGCCCCGATCGGCGCGTGGATGCAAAAAGCATTCCTGTGCCGATGGGACCAGAACGCCTCAGGCACTGGTACCAGCGCGAAACTTTCCCTGGTTTATGCCCAGCCCAAATACCAGGTCATCCAGATCGGGGCCAATATCATTGACCAGGCCAGGGCTGATAATTTCCCGACGGATTTCATGCTGAACAACCAGCACTTCTACGGCACTAAAAACCTTCCGTACCTCAGTGCGACCGGCCTATCGATCCTGCGAGCGTCGCCCAATGCGGGACTTCCGTCCGCATTTCCGACCACATGCGCGGCCTATGTTCACCAATGGCTGACTTTTGCGCTTTGGAACCCGCACCAAAACGCAGCCGCTTCCACGACCGCGGCCATGGCCTCCGCTCCCACCGGGCCGAGGTATGTCCGTGTTTGCGTGACAAATGGGCAGGAGTACCCCGAGTTGGGCGTGCCGCCCAATTACCTGTGGTACAATGGAAACAATGCCGCTACAACACCCGGAGTGGATTACAGTGGAAGAGTATTTATGCCTGCTGGCACAGTGCCAACTGCGGGCCCATATACCGGAGTGATTTCGGGCACCACGCAGGGACCAGCCTGGATCAAAGTGGATCTTACCGATTCATTTTATAATAACTTCGCTGACCCAACTGCCATCGACTATAATCACTCTTCCACCACGGATTCGGTCGATCTGTATAATATCAACAATCCCTGCGGGAGGATCGGCAGTGGCAGCCCATTCACCTACGCGCGAGCAGGCATTTATCTCGGGTGGTCATTTTCACCCGATAACTATACTTACAAGGTGCCACTGTGTGCACCGCTTTACAAGCCAACGACCAGCCAGGCGCAGCCTGCGGCAGGCCAATATGAGATGACAGTTAATCTCATCACGCCTTACAGGGTAGAATTGCAATATCTTGATCCCTCCACTTCCGGCACATGGCATACCTACCAACGGTGGGAAAACCTGGACGGATTTTATCAAAGTGCAAAAAACGCCAACGATCCGTTTCTGGAACAAAACGATCCCCAGTGGTCCATGGTCACCACTTCGACGGCGTCCCCAAACAACTATGTCAGACCTGCGTCCCCCCAGCCGAATGCGTACGAATACTTCAGCAATCTTTGCTTTGATCCCCGTACGCCCCGCCATAATATAGCCGAACTGCATAGTGAAAACGGATCCCTCTATCCCCTGAATACATTGTTAACGCCGCCGGGAGGAACCATATCCGTGGACGTTCTGCCAGGTGGCGAAGTAGGTGTGCATTTTCCGAACTCCGGCAGCGCGCCAAATGGCAGGAACGTCAAGGAATTTTGGATGTATTGGTTTGATAACTATCTCACTACTTCATCGCAGAATTACTACACTGACCGCGATTTTTTGAAGAGAGTCGGCGACGGGGGCGGATGGACCACCGCGAATCCAACGTTCTATCCCATGGTTACCGGGCAGACGCTGGGACGTCCGTTATTCCTGGGACGGCCCTTTCGCAGCATTGGGGAGCTCGGGTATGTATTTCGCGACGATCCGTGGAAGACTTTGAACCTGATGTCCGCGAACAGCGGCGACACTGGGCTGCTGGATCTTTTTTACGTGGGTTCCGGTTCCTCCTCCACGCCCACCCTGCCAGCCCCAGATATCATTGATGGGAGAATGAATATCAACAGCGCGGCGATGACTGCGATAGCTGCCAGCGGAACCAACGCCCTCTCCTCTCCAGTATTTCAAGCGTTGCTTTCGCAATCGGCGCGCACTTACACCACCACCGGCACCGCGTATTCCGTGAGCGGGACGATGGCCCAGAGCGACACGCAGGCATTGACGAGTGGTACTAACGGGGTGGTTGCTTATATCAAATCGAACGGGCCTTTGACGAACATCAGCGACCTGAGTTCGGTCTATCCGCAAAACCTTTTGACGCCCACCGAAAATCCCGGCATCAAGCAGCAACGCGAAGCATTCACCCGGGCGCTGGCGGACAGTTCTGGCACTCGTACATGGAACCTGATGATCGATATCATCGCCCAGTCCGGGAAATACAATTCCAGCGCGGGTTCCCTTGACCAATTCACGGTGGAAGGGGAAAAGCATTATTGGCTGCATGTGGCAATCGATCGCTTCACCGGCAAGGTTGTGGACCAGCAGCTTGAGCCCGTCGTGGAATAGCAACTCTACAATCATGAAAACACAGACTTATATTCGAATCCTGGCATTTTCGCTTTTGGGCTTTGCGGCCTGTTCCCCGCTGGCGCTGGGCCAGAGTTCTCCGCCGAATGTTCCCTCGCCTCCCTATGTCAGCCCCTTGACTGGAGATTTTACGATGGCAAAAAAATTCGTTTATAAAAAGAAAACTCAGGACCAGGCTTTGAATCCGAATCTTACCGCGGAGCAGAAGGCCGTGCAAAAGCTTCTTTCAGCATACAAGGATCCCAAGGAGGTCGATATGATTGAGATCGGGACCGTGCGAAGGGACACAGAGCTGTTTGTGGATGGCACGAGCAGGGAATTGTGGAGATCGGGCCAGTGGCAATTCACCCCAAATCCCATTCGACCCGACCTTTATGTGATCACCACCATAAAAGCCGGAAATTCCATTTATATTTCAGGCGATTTTGCGGAATTGCAATGGATCAACGGGGGGGCGTTCAAAGGCGAGCAAAATTACCAAGGCACGAAATGTTTCCTTTTCCGATCCGCAGACGATATGGCCTTGGTGGACGAATCCACCGGCTGGCCTGTTTATTTTGAATCCAACGCGAAGCAGGTTTCCTACACCTATGGCACGCCTCCGGCTGTGGATTTGCAATTGCCTCCGGAGCTTGTGAAGAAGCTGGATGAATTGAAAAAAGCATGGAGCGGGCAGTAAGGACTGGGTTTTTATTGAGGCTGCTGTGTGCGATGTGGGTCGGATGATGCAACCTACCTTCGGGGTTGATGGGAATGGATGGTTGACCCAGGGTAGGCGCTCCTGCGTTGC
>JBAVPB010000218.1:0-2363 GCA_049692655.1 Chthoniobacteraceae bacterium
CTTCAGGACATAAAGAGCCCGCAGATCGGAAAATTTAAAGACAGACTCCGGCTCATTATTTTATTTAAGCAGAAAATGCTTACAAGAGCAAGAGAATTGTTAGTTTTTTGTAATTTTTATGAAATTACACTGGAGTCAAGCGATTACACTCTGTATTTGGATGGCACCGCTTTTGTTTGGGAGAAGACTATTTTCATTCCCCGATCCTCATTCCGCATTTCTTCGTGACTAGCTTTTAGCGCTTCTCCACAGTGGCGCGGTGCCAGAATATGACCTTTGGGCCGAAGAGGCACTCGATCCAGAAGCATTTTCCGCATTACGCCGCACTTCTCTGCTGGAAGGATCCAAGTGGGATAGCCAGGTGGGCGACACGGCCACACTGGCTGCGTTTCCACTCACGATCAGCAGGCGCGCATGGCGGCAAATCTCCTCCCAAGCTGAACAGCTTGCAGTGGAAACTGTGACAGCTGAAGCAGAGATTTCCCGGTGCCCCAAATTACTTGGCAGGCTGGGGTTGCCCCGTGCATTAAGTCGCGTTTTGACAGGGAACAAGCATCCGACACCTTCAGCGGGTCGTGTGATGCGTTTTGATTTCCATTTAACCACCCAAGGATGGCGAATTTCAGAAGTAAACAGCGACGTGCCGGGAGGATTCAGCGAGGCATCCCATTTTACAGCGATGATGGCCGGGCATTTTCCAAATTTACGGATTACTGGAAATCCGGGGAATGCCTGGGCAGACGCACTTGCCAACACCGCCGGCCCGGGTGGCGTAATCGCGCTGTTGTCGGCCCCGGGTTACATGGAGGACCATCAAGTTGTTTCATATCTCGCCGCAAGATTACGCGAAAGAGGATGCCGATCCCACCTTGCAAAGCCGGAACAAATCGTGTGGCGCGATGGCATTGCTCATCTTGATGCAGCGTGGCATCGCGGACCGCTGGGTGCCATCATCCGTTTCTATCAAGCTGAATGGCTGGCACGTTTGCCAGGGAATATCCAATGGGAATATTTTTTCCGTAACGGCAAGACGCCTGTGGCTAATCCACCATCCGCCGTGATCCCGGAAAGCAAACGCTGGCCGCTGGTGTGGAATGAACTTTCAACGGCATTGCCGACATGGCGCGCATTGCTGCCGGAAACTCGCGATCCGCGCGATGCGCCATGGTCAAAAGACGACGGCTGGCTGCTCAAAAAGGCGATGTGCAACACCGGTGACACCGTGAGTATCCGGGAATGGATGACAAACGGCGACTGGCTGAAGACGCGACTGGCTGTCACCTTGTCACCGGGAAGCTGGCTGGCACAACGGCGCTTCGAATCTTTGCCTGTGGCGACGCCGATTGGCCCGAGGCATGTATGTGCCGGAGTTTATACGGTGAATGGAAAAACAGCGGGCTCCTATGCTCGCTTTTCCGAGAAGCAGGTGATTGATTTTACGGCGATGGATGTAGCGTTACTCGTAGAAGGCGATGAATAAGGAAGATTTTTTTGGAATCTGGGCCCCTGAGGCGGCTGTTTGGTCGCGCTGGGCCAAACCGGTTTTATTCGCACATCTCGATCTGGCTGAACAGGTTTTACCATCGCCGGAAATGCCCGTTAATGTGAAATGGGTTCCGTCCGTACAAGATAAAGTTGCCTTGATCATTGATCTTCCAGGCGCAGAGGGAGTTTTCATGGGGGCAGCTCTTGCAGCCCAAGGATACCAGCCTGTACCTCTTTACAACGCCATTCCCCTGCCCTGCGAAACGTTGGCTCCTGGTCCTGAAAAAGCGGCGGCTGTGGATGTATTGCCCATTATCAATGCGTTAAAAAACGAAGCGGACAAGATGGCTGCATTGAAAATTCCATCTGATGCGCCGCCGGCTTTTTTACTCGACGCCAACCGGCAAGGAGATACCCGTAAAGTGCAACCGGGCAACTTTGACAACCGCTCGATCAGTTTCCATACGGATTTCCCCTCGGCGTCTTTTCTGACAACCCATGGGATTCAACACATATTGCTGGTCCAGAATGGATCTGATGAACCCCAGGATGATCTCAACCGCACATTGTGGCTCTGGCAGGAAGGTGGGATCAAACTCGAGAGCGTGAGACTGGATGACTTGTCCGCAAGGCCCACGCCGTTTCGAATTTCACGTCCTTCATGGTTGCTAGGTTTGCTGCAACGCTGGTTTTCCATCCTCCGTTTTGGCGATGCTGCATTACAGGGCTTTGGCCGATGGATTCATGATTCGCCCTCCGGAGGTTGAGCTAACTCATCCAGCCAGCAGGCCGTTGATTTCGTCCCAGGTGAGGGATTCGGAGAGTTGCTCCTCGCCGCCGAGGAGGTCCTGGATGAGGCCGCGTTTGCTGTTTTGCAG
>JBAVPB010000219.1:0-22969 GCA_049692655.1 Chthoniobacteraceae bacterium
TGGATCAAGATGATCAACTCATCGCGCTCCGTGTTTTTCGTAGTGTCCCGAAACAGTGATCCCACCCAGGGCAAATGCATCAGGACCGGGATTCCATTAAGGTTGGTAGTGGTTGATTCCGTGATCAATCCCCCCAGCACCACCGTTCCTCCGCTGGGAACGGTGACTGTGGTGTTGATCGATTGGGTGCTGATGGTCGGCACAGTATTCCCCGAGATCGTCTGCGAACCGGCCACACTGTCATCCACTTGGGCGATTTTCAGGTTCACTTCATTATTCGCATTGATCAGCGGCACTACTTCCAGCTTAAGCACCACGTCTTCGTAGTCGATATTGGAAGCCACGGCTGCCGTGCTGTTACTGACATTGTTCACCGTGTTGACATTGCTCAATGTCGAACTCGGGTATGCAATCCTCTCCCCTGATGAGATTACCGCCTTTTTATTGTTCGCTGTGTAAATCTCGGGCCGTGCAAGCACTTTAAAGCGGTTTGTGCTCTCCAATGCGTGAACAAACACACTGATGCTTTTGCCTACGGTTCCATATAATGCCAAGCCCGATGTGGGCGGGAAGGCGGCGGCAGCCGTGAGGCTTCTAGGATCCAAAAGGGAATTTGCGGTATTTAATGCGCTGCTAGCTAAACCTGTGGAATGGGAAGCCGTTCCACCTCCAGCATTTTGGAATAATTTCATGTAATCGACCCCAAATTCATTGTTTTTTGTCAATTTGAGCTGCCCTATAACCGTGGAGAGATAAACCTGAGGTGGGCGCTTGTCCAATTTGTCCAAAATTGTGCGTACCTTTTCCTGGCTCTCGGGCGGCCCTATCACGAGGATGGAGTTGGCCTTGTTGTCGGCGATCAGCCGTGTCTTGCCCACAATCAACGATGTCGGTCCTGTGTCACCATCGGGTTCGGAAAGGACGTCGGGGTGGGAATTGCCTCCTCCGGTCTGACTGCTCGACCCTCCGTTGTTGCCGGCATTGTTCTGCGACGAATTCTGGGTAGGCCGGGTTTGTTGCGCCGCTGTTTGCGAACCAGCAGCGCCATTCTGGCTGCTTTGATTCTCAGTAAGGAGATCGGCCAATACAGGAAGAACTTCCGCTGCGGAGATATATTTAAGCGGACGCTCCAGCGGGGCTGACAAACCCACCACCTTGTCAAATTCCTCGATTAGATTTTTGATGTATCGAAAATTTGAAGGGCGCGTAATAACAAGAATGCGATTCGTCCGAGCATCGGGCACTAATTGCACCGAACCCGCGACAAGATCATTTTCAAAAAGATCATTGTTTGCAGCCACCGGTTGGCCAGGTGGTGTTCCCGGACTTGCAGGCTGGCCACTCGGAGCCGGCACATTCTGTCCCTGAGAATGCTTCTGTTTTTCATTTCTCTGGCTCTCGATAAGTTTCGTAATCACGTCGGCCACCCGTTCGGCATCGGCACGTTGCAATGTCACAAATTCGCTGATCACACGGGCCGGTGGGACATCGATCAAGTCCTGTAAGTTTACCAGTTGGCGGATCAAAGATGCATTCTCTGTGATCACGAGCGCCTGGGCATTCGGCACCTCGGTAATGCTACCATAAGGATGCAGCACCACATGTTGTTGAAAAATACTCTTGGCATCCACCGATGCCAGAAAACGAAATGGCATGAAATAGCTAATTACTTGGTTGTCCTGAGGGATCGCCGAGGAATTGGCGTACAACGGCAGTCCTTCACTACGTGGGTTTTTTCCACCGGCGGCATTGATCACTTTGACATGGTTGTCGCTATCAGGAATGAGGGAATATCCGTTCAAAAGCAATGCCGCTTCAATCAGACGAATCGCCTCGCTCTTGGGCATGGGCTGGGCGGCAACGATATTCAAGTTTGGCCCCGTGAGATTCGCATCACGTACCAGTATTTTACCAGTCAGCTTTTCATAAATGGCAAGGATATCTCCGACGGGGTTATTAGGATATTGCAGCGTGATCTGTTCTTCGGCCGGTGGATTGGCTCCGTCTGCACACCGGATCAAACCGCAAAAAAGGAATAAACAAACTAAACTAGTAGTAAAATGTCGCATCTGGCTAGTGGGGTTGGGATGTTCCTTGAGAAGGAACTGTACTCGTTGGTTGAACGGGATATGGCGCAGGAATTGGCAAAGAGCGTCGCACTCTGACCACAGGTGGATTGGAACCTGCCGGCGGAGGCATTATCTGCCCCTGATTAGCGGGAACCGGTTGCTGTGGCTGAATATTCCCGGGATTATTTGGAGCGGCAGCGGATGCGCTAAGAAGAGCCGGGTCAAATTTCACCTTGGCGACTTCACTTCCTTTCTGAATCGTTACGCACACTTTAAGCGGATCGGAATTAGGCTCCACGGATATCAATTTGATACCCTGTTCATTAGCCTGAGGCCCGACATTGAGACGTTCCTGGGAATCTTTATTGAGCAGGATCACCAAATCTTCTGAACCGATTTTAGCTATCCCAACAAGTGCCATTTTGCTTGCAAACCCAGCAGGAACAACTTCCTGCTGCACCGAAGCAATCGTGAAAGGAGAATGCTCCCACAAAGATTTATAGCGATCCACCGGATATCCATCCGGAATACCTCCAGCAACGGCCAACGCACCGGCGCAATAAAATCCAAAAATACCGAATTTAAGAATAATGGCTTTCATTGTCTTGGGTTATGATCAACTCGA
The DNA here is from genome assembly GCA_049692655.1 of Chthoniobacteraceae bacterium. Lineage (GTDB taxonomy): Bacteria > Verrucomicrobiota > Verrucomicrobiia > Chthoniobacterales > Chthoniobacteraceae > DASZPK01. The sequence goes on from JBAVPB010000219.1 coordinate 2,695, forward strand.
ACATCGACAGATGCCCAGATTATATTCCAACGGATCCCTTTCAAAGACAATTTCCCGCTTTTCAAGCTACATGCAGAATCTGTTTTTTTAGATTGGAGTGGCGCAATCATTTTGCCGCATACCACCTTGCAACAGTAAGTTCGCAGATTATCTTTGCCGGATCGCTATCGCTTTTCATTGAAAGCGTAGGGACAGCCTGAAAATTTGCCGGTTGCTGAAGTTCCACGAGCCAGCGAGTGATAGCCTCCAATGAACCGTTGATTTTCAATTTTACACTGATCTCCTGGTAGGAAGGCTGGAAATTTGGTTCTCCAAATCCTTGTTCCACGATCGTGATGTTCTGTTTTCTGGCGCCTGTCTGAAGCGTTTCCAGCAGGGCTGCGTTGGCTTCCCCTGTGTTTTGCAATTTCGGCTGCTTCTCGTCCATCCAATTTTTGCGTTGAGTCCAGAGATTGTTTTCCGCAAGCCAGCTCTTTGATTCAAGCTGTACATTTTTCAAATTTACAAGCCTCGAACGTAATTCTCCTTGAGTTCGAAACAGAAATGCCAAGCCCATGAGGTTGAGTATCAGAAAAATTGCCCCCAGGAAAATGGCCAACAGCTTACTTTCATTTTTGGTTAAACTTCTCACTTCATTTAACTCCTTCTACTTGAAATTCCGCGTTATCATTGGGCAGCAATTTTGGTTGCGGCATTTCCCATTTGTAATCCGCCAGATCCTTGCTTTGCTTCAAATCCTCAACAAATTTGAACGCCGACGGTGCGCTCTTTGCTTCCCCTTGAATGAAGATTTTGTCACCAGTCGCTTTGAAGAGTGTGAAGCGCACACCGTCGGGCGGCAACAAGCCGGCGCAACGCCGCAATTGTTCGATTGGATAGGATTCCGGATTAATCGCAGCATCCAGCAGGTCCCATCGATGCGCGGTAGCTTCAAGTTGCTCGACAACAGGCTGATTATTTTTCATATCAGCCTCGATCCGTCTGCATTGAATATAAAACCAGCCTGCACGAAGAATCAGAAATACCAAAAAAAGAAGATATACTCCAGCGATGGCGGCAACGAGGGCTTTTTTACGCTCTTTAATTTTTGCGGAGCCTTGAGACTGACGCACCGACGATGGCATCAGATCCATCCATTCTGACGGCATTACTGGTGCAGGCCGCTTGTCGCTTCTAACTCGCGAATCCAACGCACCGGCGATCAACGATGTTTCCTGCTGACTGAACTCGGTCCATAAAGTGATTCCGTTAATGCCGTTTATCACATTCTCCGCTTCCAGTTGTAGCTTAATGCATTGTAATTCACGAACCACCTCTTCGGTCAGGCTGTCTGCGCCCAGCACTTCAAAGTATACCAGTTCTGATCCTTGGGTGACCGCGAGGACCAACCGGTCTCCCTCATGCCATAGAACGAATTCATCCATTGGAAACACATGGGTTCGTGCCGATGGCTCGTACTTTTGGAGATCAAGGCACAACTGCCCAGGCAATGCGCCAGGAAGAGCGACCGCCAGCACCAGTGTTTTATTTTCGGCGGATTTGATAATCCTGTAATCAAAAACTGATTCCTGTAAGGAACGACCGTTGACAAAACCCCTTCTTTCAAGCTGCAGAAAAACCATGGCCTTCATCAACGCAACGTCTGTAGTAGCCAGCCACAAAGGAACTGCGAAGGACTGGCGCAAGGGCAGGGCGAGTACCGATTGCGGAGAAATCCTCGCGTCGCCCAGTGCCATGCAGGCTTGTTTTAATCGCACCTGTCCCCCCTCACCCATGGCCCATATCTCCCATGCCTCACCCTCGATCTGACGGACAAGAAGTCTCTCGCGATTTTTACCCGGTTTGCTCATAACTCCTGCCATTGTAAATATACTGGTGGAGTGGATGCACGGCGAACAACCACCATGATTTTACGCTGATAGGTTCCCACGATGCCATTACTTTCGATGCGGGTCACTGAATCTTGAAGGCTAAGGCGGCCTTGAATCCTTTGGAAATCATTGGCCGACATCCCCAAGGATTGCCTTACCTGGTCCATATTTTGATAAATAACATCATCCTCCGTATCAGCTTTACCATCGGGTCCGAGCCGTACATTCACAAATCTCTGCGCCTCCGCTTCTCCGATGCCGCACACTGCGGCAATCAAATCCGCAGAAGCCTCATTCATATCAAGCCCTCCATCACTCCAAATGGTAAAATAATTCCGCCATTCCGGCTGAGCACCAGCCAACAGTTTCATGCCTGGTATTAAAAGCATTTCTTCAATGGATTGAAACACATGCGACGGTAGTAGCGTTCCCTGTTGATGACTCGTTACTACAAATCCGCTCACCCGACTCTGCGATGCCGTAAGCTCTGCCCATTTTTCTGCCTGTGTCCACGTTTGAAAATCGCTTGCCACATCGGCAGCATCACTTTCTTTCAAACCCCATACCACACAAAGATCATGCAGTATTTGCCATTGTTGGCCTTGCACGATGGTATTGATGTTAAGCCTGCTCCCCTCACTGCGCAGATAGACTTGAAATTTCTCATCCGGTGTCATTGTCTGGCTTAACAAGGAATCCCGTTTCGTTATGAGCGGATGCATTCCAATGGCTACTCCAGCCTCGGCTAGCTGCCTCACCCGAAAATCTTTTTCCAGCGAGGTGGTTTCCTCCAAATCGTAATGCACGTATTCCACAACACCCAGGACTGTCATTGACATCATGGCTACCGCCCAGAGAACGATGAGGAGCGCCGAACCGCGTAAAAAAGCACTTGCCCGTGGCGTCTTCCGCATTGGAACAAAATCCACATATGGCAATCGAAAAGGCATGCGTTTTAGATTATTGGACTTGAACGGGAGGCAGCCAGAAAACGTACTTTCCAGCTCCTGCTTCAGTGGTAAGCGTTAATTCTGCAAATAGAGGCCGGACTGTCGGTTCCTTCCATTCCTTGGCCCACACCTGGGTTCTAGGATCGAAAAATCGCCACTGCACATCGCGCAGATCCGGCATCAATACCAGCCATGAATGCTTGGCCGTGCCGCCGTTTAAATACGAACCGATCTCATCCTCGGAATCCTGCAGTATACTCAAGTTAAACAAGCCGCCCACTTGTTGACGTACTCCGAGAATCGTCGAGAAAGAAACGTTACTCACATTACCCCATTGAAAAAGGCCGGGACTGTTGCGAAATATCAACTCCGGCACAAAGTTCTCTCCCTGCTGGACAATCCGCACCTGGAATAATGCGGTGGCAGGTAACGCATGAAAGGTTTGCCGGCACAATGAAAGAAAACCGCTTTCCTGTTGCAGACGATTTTCATGTGATTCCAGTTCTGAGGTACCACGAATCGACGCATCCACTATGGCGTAAACTGCCCCGGCAAGAAGCACGAGGATACCCATCGCCAGAGTCACCTCCAGCAGGGTAAACGCATTTTGTCCGCGCAACTTTGTCGTGACACTGCCTCTGCCCTGAGAATATTTATGGCTGGTAAACATACGTCTGTGAAACCTGCGTTTCGTCGCGACCATCCTCTCTCCATCGGGCAGTGATTTTGATGCTGTATAACCCCGCTAAATACTGGTTTTTGTAGTTCTTTAAATCAAGAGGGCTTATTTCTTTGTCATAGGCAATGCCGCCTGCGTCGGGTGGCAATGTTTCCTTACCAACGACCAAACGATTAATTTTGGCTTCAGTCAGCTTTGATTCAAGATTCCATGTTATCTTGTTTTCCCGCTGCAAATCTGTGGATGCCCCCATCGCTGTGTTCAACAGTACAGCAAGAGCCACTGCCGCCATGGCAAAGATTGCCGTGGCAAGCATCACTTCAAGCAAAATGTAAGCGGAGACGTCGCTTTGATTACAATGGAAGGACATGGATTTCATTGAAAATGGTAGGTTTCCTCCTGAGCCCGCCCCGTGAGTGGATTGAATCCGAATTCAATCCAATTTTTGTCATTCTGAAAATGAACACGGATCGGTTCGCAAATACCGCTCGGCTGGAATATCCATGATTCGTCATCCGGTTTTCCAAATTCTTTCTCCCCCCATCTCTGGACTGAATAGCTGGTATCCGAAGCCAACGTGTGATTACTTACCACATCTCCTTGCCGGTTTTCGCTCGTTAGATAAGGCTCTAGAAGAAAAGCCTTTTCCGCAAAATGGATTTCGTAGGGACGATTTTCCGTTACAGCCAGGCGTCTCGCTGTCCTCGCGTATAACAGCAACTCCCTGGCGTGCTGGCGCAACCGTTCCTCGGCGATCAGGCCGGAAGTTAACGGGATGGCGACCCCGGCAATCAGGAGGAGGATAAAAAGCACCAGACTCATCTCCAGCAGGGTGAACCCTCCCGCGCGCCTCCTGTGTATTTGTGATACCATCGAAATTCTATCTGATCTCTTGTTCGCTGGCCTGTAGATTCAAGCGAATCGCTAATTGTTGATATTCCAGTTGCCCATTTCCTTGTCGTTTTCTTTTCTCTCGGGCCCGAATGAATAAAGGTCAAAGCCGTTTGGATTCTTGAGGCCGGGATTGCGGTAATTATAGGGCATGCCCCAGGGATCCTCCGGCATTTTTTCCATCAATTGACGCCAGCGCCTCGGTTTGGGATCAGTGGTCGGCTCCTGGACCAAAGCCTGCAACCCCTGTTCCGTGCTCGGCATGTAGAGATTCTGCATCTCGTAGGTTTTTAGCTGGGTGGTGATCGTCGCGATATCGGCCTGTACCCGGCGCTCCTTGGCGATGTCCAGATTGCCTATCAAATAATAAATACCAGCCCCCAGAAGCACGGAAATAATCGCCAGCACCAGCATGATTTCAATCAATGTGTAACCATTGGCGTGGCGGAATCTGGAAGAGGAAGACTTCATAAATGCAGGATTCATTGGGACTTTAAACATAATGGACAGTGGGGAAATTACGTTCGTTCCTAAAGAACGCCCTATTTTATACGACATGGAGCTTCATTGATAGCGAGAAAAGCAGAAAATCACTGAGTGCTTCCGCTCAGTGTTGGCTCGGGCGTTACGGGGAGCGACGTGCCTGAAACCGTGCTGACAGGTGGGGCGATATTTTGCACATCGGGATATTTCAATTGCAGCACAAGATCTTTGATCGCGATTGGGTTTGCGCCAGAGGATGGAGGCGTATCTTTTACTCCAAACTGAAATTGATTATCACCGACCTTCAGTTGTCCCACAGGCAGATAAATTACTCCCTTACGCCAGCCGATATAGGCAGGTGTTGCGGCATCATTTCCTTGGTATCCAGGATCTTTCAAGTCAGGAATCTCCACAGAAACATCGCCCAAGAGAGCTCCATTGAGGGTGAGTTGCAGAGCTTTGTCTATCGGGGTTCCACTGATCTGAACTTCCAGACGAGCATATTGGGGCAACGCCTGCAAGGTGGCCACAAATTCCACCCCCGCCTCGATACGTTCCGGCTTGTATGTGAGAGATGCTTTTACGATGGATTGGTGAACTTGATCCTCCATAGAAAGCAGAGGTGTTCCATCGACCTCGTCGTTACTGAAAACTCGTCCTGTGGTATCGATCAATGCAGATTGCTTTGCGGCATAAGCCAAGGAAACAGGAGTGGGTTTTACCCAAGCCCAGTGGATTTTAGAGACATTCAACGTTGTTTCGCTTGATTGTATGGTCAGGGTTCCTGCTGAAGAGAGTGTCGATCTCTTGATGAGCAAGGTGCGCTGGTTTGGCATTCCAATACCTTCATAGAGATTATCGCTCAGTGTCTCACTCTTCTGCAAACCGACCCAATAGACTCGCAGAAATCCACCTGGCACTTCTGTGAAATAGAGCGTAACAGCCAAGTCTGAATCATCTGAGGGAGGAGTGATTGGAAAGCTGATGCTCGCGTGAGAAGAAGGGGATGCCGAAGGCTGGCCCGTCATCCATACTGGAAGAATTTGTGCCTGTCCCGACTGGTCAAAATTAAATGTAAAATCTCGATCAGAATCATCCCCCTTTGCAGAAAGGACAATCATCGAGAGGCAGAAAGCTATCAGAGGGAATTTCATCGACAGGGGAAACGCCGATTGAACTCTTTTCATTCTTCTTAAGTCAACATTCATCTGATAGGTAAAATCACTCATTCTTGCTCAAAAGCTTCGTCCATGGGGGTTTTAATTTATTTTACCAGTTCATCATATGCAGCCTTTGCTTTCGGGTGTCCGTCCACATAAACCCTGAATGTTTCCAAGCCGTTGATAACGCTTCGCTTCCATCGTTGCCTCGAGAAGTGCTCCTGGGCCATTTGCCGCTTCGAATCGATAACGAGACGCGCGGAGGAGTGATCGCCACGCCGCAGGGCGACCAGATCGTTGCAAAACTCCCGCATCAGTTTCCAACTGAGTTCACCATCCTGTCCTTCCATTTTCTTCGTGGCGACGATATAGCGCGTCACCAGCCAGAGAGCGGCATTGTCAGTGATTTCGCTGACCGGACTGTCACGCAATTCCGCCACTTCACTGTTGAACCTGCGCACAGACTCCACCGCCTCCTGCTGTTGCCGCCATTCGAGACTATATAAGTCCAATCGTAGTTGGAGCGAAAAAATTCCGGCGATTTCCGTTTTGTCTGCGCCGTTCGACACTGTTATCACAACGTCTGAAATTGATTTCCCGGAAGGGTCTTAACTGTGTTGTTCCTTTGACATAGATATTTGGCCTTTCGTTTTGCTTGTCACATACACATTATATACAGTGTATTAGCGCTGGCTAATGCTGTTCGATTTATTGTAGTAAGAGACAAAGCACTCACTCCTCCCCCGGAACCGCTGATCAAGCTACACTGTGTGACTTCACTCGGCGGGTCCATCTCCAACAAACCCAACCTTAGGAAACAACTCCCCTATGAATCCTTCCCTGTTGATTTCAAACGCAAAAGCAATCCGTTCCCTGTTATTGGCGCTCTTCGCGCTATGCTGTACCAGTGTGGCAGCCTGGGGCACCCCTTATATTTTCAATGTCACGGAATCCGCCGCCCCGGGTGACCTGTTCTATGTCCAGGGGGATAACTTCTCCACCAACCCACAGGTCTGGTTTCATCGCGTATTGACGACCGACACCACCCTCACCCCCGACGTTCAGATAACACCATTGGTCTCCAGCACGAATCAGGCGATCACTGCACAGTTGCCGAAGAATGCACCGATAGGTCTCTATGCCATCTGGGTGAAGGACTCGGGCGGCAACCTTAGCGCGCCAGTCTTCATCAATCGCGCACGGGCCATGAGCTTCGAATACCCGGCCGTCTCGCCCGGTTACACGTTCCGCATCTTCGGCCGCAATCTGTTCATGGCTGGAGCGACCCCAAAGGTAACCTTCACGAATGGGTCGAACACCTACAATGCTACGGTCGTGACGGGCTATGCGAACGATGGCTATGTTCTTCAGGTAACGGCCCCGAGCACGCTTCCCACCAGCGGGACCTATACCGTCAACGTCAGCAACGGATATGGCCACAACAGCCTGAATGTGGACACGACGGCCAGCGAGGAAACGATCCTGAGCCGCACAGGCGGAGCCGACCCCTTCGGTCTGGGTGTTCCGTGGGCTCCCGACTTCGTCAATATTGCTGCCGACGTCATCAATATCGCGACCACCAACAATCCCCACACCAGCCAACCCTACGGCTATGGCCTGACTACGGGGGCGACGGGTAGCAACTGGGTGAACGCGATCCAGCAAGCGCTCTATGATGCGGGTAATCCCACCTACCATCCCAACGGAGCCACCGTCAGCCTGCCCATCGCGACATTGGTGGTGGATTTTTCTTCGGAAAATCTCCAGTTTTACGGCCCTGCCGGGACGCTCATCAACCAGAACGCGCCGAACAGCACCGCCCACTATGAGTTGAACCTTCCAAGCCATGTCGTGCTCAAAGGGGCGGGGATCGGCAGCACGATCATTCAGGATAATTCGCCCGCCTATTCAGGCTACAGCTACTTCATCACCATCGCAAATGCCTCTCCGAACAACGGCAGCCTCTCCGGCGTGCAGGGCTTCACCTGCGTGCAAAACATGACGATCAGCAATTCGAGCCATCCTCCCGACATCCGGAACTGCGCCATCAATAGCTCGGAGATTTTTTTTGATCACATCAGCATCGCCTTCCAGCATGCGTTTTTCAGCGACAATAAGGCTTGTATCTGCGGCGATTTCGAGGCGCAGACTGGCTCTAACAACACGAACGTCCTGACGCAGAACTGCACCTTGTCCGGCATGACCTTCGGCAATGCGAATGCTTACGCCCCGCACTGGAGCTACGGATCAAATTATATTTACCGCAACAATAACATTTCCGCATGGTTCCGGCGATTGGAGTTGATCTACATGAGCAGCGTACTGGTGGAGAATAATCATTTCACTCGCGACGCAAATTTTCCTCCCGCCAATTACGGGGGCAGCCCCACTCAAGGAGGCATCGAATTCACGGAAAAAGACAATAAAATTCTCAATAACATCTTTGACACGGTCAATGTGACGTCCACTACTCCGCTGCCGTACGAGAACGACCAGGAAACCTTCAACTCGCAAGGCCAGCCATCGCAGGGTTATGACCTTGGCACCATCACCGCTGACAGTTCTACTACGTTAACCGACTCGGGCAAGAACTGGCCGGCCAACTTTCTCGTCGGCCAGACTGTGACCATCGAGACGGAGCCGGCCGGCGGAGTGGGCCGTGGCGAAACCGCGACAATCATCGCAAACACGGCGAACACGCTCACCCTCTCGCCCGCTTGGACCACCGTCCCATCCGTCGCCGACACATACCAGATCGCTGGCGCCCTGAACTTCTATGACTATGGGACAGTCGCCGGCAGCACCTCCACCACGGTGACTTGCACGAGCGGCAACCCCGCAGGCACCTATTTCCCGACCGGCTACGGTGGCCTGGCCGGGCAGGTGCTGGCCATCGTCAACGGCCCCGGCACGGGCCAGTGGCGCTATATCGCCAGCAACACGTCCAACACCATCACTGTCACCCAGCCTTGGACCGAAAACCCGACGACGGCCAGCACCTATTCGGTGACAGGCGCCACCTCCGATCACGTGCTGCTCAAGGGCAATACGTTGACCGGCGACCTGCCGCGCGGCTTCGCCCTCTACTGCGGCAGCCATGATTCCGCCGTGGTGAATAACCTCTTCGAGAACACCGGCGAGACCATCTATCTCCGTTCCGATCAACGGACGCTGTCCGGCACAGCCTGGTCTGGGCGCATGAATCTTACCTGGAACGATGTCGTCACGGACAACATGGCGCTCGATACCGATGGAAGCTTTGCAACCACCATTTCTGCGGAGCTTTACCAGACAGCCGGCCATCCACTGGCGGGCACCATCGTGCTCGATCCCGAATTCCGGCGTAATGTCATCGTCTCCGATTTTGCCAACAAGAAAGACGGCGCCATCGGCTTGTACGAGGGCTATAGCAATTCCGATCTCGATTCCAATCCGAGCTTTACGGAAACACATATCCCGGGCCTGCTGGCCACGATTTTTGACGACAACCTGAACGTCAACACGAACTCCTCAAATACTAATTATCCCACCTACCTGAATACCGACACGTACCTGACCTCGTTCCTGAATCAGCTCAACATGGGCTACTTCACCCTCACGCCGCAACAATACTCGGACGCAACCCTGCCTGGGGCCGGTCACGCCTCGGTTGACACTACCTGGACGGTAGATCCCACCTTCTTCTCCGCCAACTTCAAAGGCAGCGGTACCAGCACGGGAGGAACTAGTGACATGATCGATACCGGCGGCACCGGTCTCCTGCAGGCGGGCGCGGGCGATACCATGGTAGTTGCCTCGGCTTCACCCTTCATTCCAGGTGTTTCAGGCGATTACCTGGAAAGCTCCATGACGCCGACCGGCGGTGCTGCTCATTTCCAGATCACGCCCACCTTTGGGCGTACGTCCTGGGGGAGGATCTTCGATTACCGGACCGGGCAATGGCTGGTCAACGGAGGTTTCGATTTCTTCTGGCGTCCCGTCACCGCGCCCGCCATCGGCAATGCGATGCGTCCGATCGACATCAGCAACAACGATAGCGCGCATGGCTTGCGCTTCACCTTTCATAACTACACCTCGAACTCGATCCAGATGGAAGTCATCACCGCCAGCGGCGGCGGCGGCATTGCGACTGTGGCCACCTATAGCCCCGGCTTCACCGCCGGGACCATCTATCACATCGGCGTGACATTCGTGACCAATCCCACTACGGGCGTGACCACGGCGAAGATCTTCGCCGTGGCGGGCACCGGCGCGATCAATACCACAGTTGGCACCAACCTGATCAGCACCTCCACCTTTACGCTGAACCCGTCTATCGTCACCGACGATTCCGGCTGGCTGAGCGGCGCGGCTTGGACTTTCGGTGATTCCTACGGCAACGGGACCAACAAAACGAACGACTACGACGGCTTCCATCTGTATAGCCAGGATCCAGGAAATTTCCCGGCACTTGGCGATTGATCCTCTTGACCAGTCTGTGTCTGCACGTTGGGGGGGATTTCCTCCCCAACGAGGCATGGGATAAATGGGTGAGCCCGGCCCTTGTCCTGCCGGGGGTACGGCGGCTACCGGTGCGTCAATCTGTTCTGCCTTGCCCCCCCGAAAAACATCATCCGGGAACAGGAATTGCCGGTAGGATGAGACTGCCGCGTCAGAAAATATGAGAACTTCAAAGTTAGGCGAATTCGGTCTGGGACGACGCCTGTGAATGCAAGCGCCCAAGCGTTTTGCAGCGTATCGCACGAACGAAAAAAATGGGGCGATTTGGAGTGGCTAATTTTGGCCAATGGGGAGTCTTTAGCATTTTGGTTGTAGAAATGCCCGTTCTACCAACCAGCCCCTCCCACTTTCTTTATCTAGTTCAGCAAAAACCGCACATTTCCCTGGTGTTCATTTCAGAAAGGAAGCCGGCCGTTGCCGGCCGGCTTCATAGCGGTATCTAGTATTGATGGCAGCCCGTCAGGGAACGGAGGTGATAAATCCTACGTCGTCTATATAGGTCGTATCGGCCCGATTGGTGCTGGATGTGAGCGCGATGGAGACAATCGACTGTCCTGCCGGGGCCACGAATCCGTAGAACAGATCCTGGGTCGGCGGGTTGGTGAGGCCGCGGTTGACGGTGCGCTTGACCACGGACGTGCTATTGTCCGAGAATGTTGCTGTAACCGTAACTGTGAGGCCGTTGAGGACTGTTTGTGTCAATAATGTGAATGCAAACGTGGTGACCTTCTCGTTGGTCACACCGTTGGTGATCGCTCCCATGGTAAATGTAATATCGCCCAGGTTTGTGCCTGAGTTTGGAGCGGAGAGGCAGTTGGTCGTCCCGCTCGTGCCCGATGAGGGATTCAACGGCGAAGTTGCCATGGCGGAGCTACCGGTCACGGCGATTGCGAGGGTCTTGCTGCCGCCATAGTTGGCAACGATCGCCGGCGCGGTGGTCAAGCCGTCGCCTGCAACATCAAAATCAACCACGCCTCCCATGTTATTGCTATATGCCGTCGCGACGTTTGTTGAAAACGTGGGCTGGTCGGTCTGGTTTGCAGTGCCCGTGGAGGTGGCCTGCGTTTGCGTGTAGCCATTCGGATCGACCACATTGGTCGTGTGAAAGGAAGGGCCGGTCGCCGGCGGGCTCCACCGGTAGAACGTGAGATTGTTTGTAAGATCATTCTCCTGGAAAACGGCATAGGAGCCATCGGGCAGGACGCGGACATTGATGGGGTTATCCTCGTCATTCAATCCGGTGGGCGACACACCCTGCGGCGTGAAGGTGCCTGTCAGGGTGCCAGTGCCCAGACTGTAAACACTGATGGCGTTCACATTATTCACCCCCTGGCTCGCAAAAACATAACTGCCGACGGCATAGAGCCCTTTCCATGTAGTGCCATCCGCCTCCCACGCGTGGGCGATCTTGTTCGCTGTGGTGGCTGTGGACCAATGAGGGTAGGCACGGACGACGTCGTAAACATTCGTCGCGCCTGAATTATGCGTCGAAGTATTTCCGGCCAGCACCATGGTATCAGCGGAGGGGAGATACGCAAGTTCCACCAGTCCGGTCCAGTCGGTATCAGTCGTTACGTTGGCGGTGCCGGTCACCCATGCGTTGGTCGGCGATGTCATATTGTACTGCGGCACGCCGTACGCATTGGTGCCAGTGAGGGGGACCTCCGTAACCATGCCGTAAGCTGTGCCGGTGGTCGGGCGACCGACAGCCCAGATGTTCGCATTGTCATCGACCCATTTCCCGCAAAGGGTGATATCGAAAGGATTAATCCCCGTGACAAACTCGGCGCTCTGCATGCAACCGTCGCCGTTGGTGTCATTCCAATAGAAAACCTTCGATGCCGGCGCGTCGGATGGCCAGCCGGCACGGCTGTAGCCCAGGAGGCAGGCAGGGACGGCGACGTTACCATTCATGCGCATTACCCCGAACATATTCCCCATATTCATCGCGTCAGTAAACAGGTAAGGTTTGCCGCCGATGTCCCGCACCTCAAATACCATGGGATGGTTTTCGGTGAGGGGGGCATTGTCCCCGCCATTTCCCGGCACCAGCCAGTCGGTGCTGAGATCGGTGGTGGTCTTGTCCGTGGGGTATAAACCAGGATTGAACATGTCCATGTTCCATGTGGCGACAGCTCCAGATCCCGTGCCGGCCAGCGGTGAATTGGTCCAGTTCATGCTGTAGCCGGAATAGCTCGAATAAAATTGATTCAGATTAGCGGGATCAAGCGATCCGCCACCCACAAATTGCAACCCGGTGATCTGCCAGACCAGGGGTGCAGTGGTCGCATCGCTGCTGAATTTGCGAAGATAGGTCCCGGTTCCGACATCGTGGGGATCGCCGGTGCAGGAAACGTAGAAATTACCACTGGAATCAAACCCTAGGCCGGTGATGCCATGGAAGCCCATCGAGGTCACTTGTCCGGGCGAAGTCCCGCTGAAGACACTCTGGCCTATGGTATAGCTGTAAACCGGGTTTGTGCTGCCGGTCGTATAGACGGCGATCTGCGCCACGTCGGGCTTGGGATTCATCACGTAAGGCGCGCTGGTACCGCTTGAGATGCTTTCGGGATAAACACCGTTGTCAGCCACCAGCAGCCGGTGGGTCGAATCGACTGCCAGGGCATTGGGCGCCCCGACCTGATGGCCGGTGCCGCAGGCAATCGAGCCCCCCCTGGGGGCGGCACTACCGGTAATCGTCGAATCATATCCGACAATGGAGGAGGAACTGTTGTTGTTTTCGTTTTCCACCACCCACAAAACACCGTTGCTGCCGTCCACGGTCATTTTTCCGGGATAAGGAATGTTTGCCCAGGTCGCCAGGGGGGCCATCGTCGAGGCGTTGTAAACATGTATCTTGCTGTTGGCGTAATCGGACACCCACACATAGCTGTTGTTGGCAGCGATGCCGAGTACCGGGCTGGTCGTGCCAATGCTGGCGCCATCGGGATTGCTGGTCCCGCTGATCTGCGAGTCGCTCTCCGTGGTGCTGACGATGATCATACTTTCATCCGAGCTGTAGCCATAGGTGGGGATAGCCGAGGGACCGCCCCCGGCAATGCTGTAGCGACGGACGCAGTCCCAAATATTGCCGGGCACAGCCGCATAAGTCGGCGATCCTGTGTTATCCACTGGGACCTGGGCCAGGCTGTTGCCATTGTTAAGCGGCTTTCCGGCATTGGTCCCGGTTTTGATGGGATTATCGCCATTTTCAGCCTGCGCCATCGCGACATAGATATAGGTGCTATTGGCAGCTATCGCGAATCCACCTGATCGACCAAACCCATGCAGGTAACCGTTGAAGCTCAACCACGCAGGAGTCGGGGTGAACACGGAAATCTCTCCTCCGGCCTCATCATACCAGCAGTTGGCGAAGATGGTGCCGCTGGTGGTGACCGCTATGGCATCGATCCCGTTTGGCACATGGGCGTTGTTGGTGCCGGAGAACGTATTGCCCATCCAATCGGTGCTATACGTGAATGTTTGCGCCCGGGCGGGATTTCCGGAAAACAAAGACGCAAGGATTATGGCTAAAATATAAATTGTTCGACGGGGGGATGCCAGAAGCGGCAACAGGGTTGCACGCGTAATGCGGGCTGGAAACAAGTGGGGGGACAAGTTCATATTATTGGGGGTTTCTAATTTATTGTTTTTGCAATGCTGATTATTGTTGTGAAAATTTTGCTTCGAAGCTGTTTATTTGGATTAAAGTTGATTTTACTACAGAGTGATAGACGGTCAGATGGGTCTTTCGTAGCGCCGGATATCGCCGGTTTTGAACGATGTTTAGCACGTATTTTCCGGTGCAAGTGGGGGTGTAATGACTCCGAGGGGCTTTATCATGACGGGGGATAGATAAAACTGCTGTCTTTTGCGGAGGCTATTCAATCTTTGCTTGGAAGCAATACAAACACAACGAATACACTTACACTTGTTTAAAACACCGCGATCTGTGACTTGTTTGCTAGCCGCATCGCTCGGGCCTGCGGAAAACCCGGACGGTACACAACAGCGAAGCCTAAGCAGCGCCTGTCATCGCAAACATTCAGAGGTCTGTGCGCCGGAGGGCAAAGGAGAATCGCACCTATTTGCACTCAACGCATCACACATTACGACGTAATCGAAAGGCCAGTAGAGCGAGTTCCTTGGTTTCATCACCTCTTCAATGAACCCAACACACTCGCTGACCGACCTTGTGAAAACGCCCCCCTTTCCAGAATCGTACGCCTCCCGCCACATGCCGTACCCTTCCTGCCAGTCAATATCGGGGACCGGACTCTGGATTTTTTCTTTTAGGAATGAGCGTAGATTTGTACCAGCTATCGGAATATGGGCAGCGTGATCTGCAAAGCCCGTCGGAACTGAAGGGTTTTTGATTTTTAAGCCAAAAACAGAGATATGGATTACCTCACCGATCTTCGGAAGCGTCTCAATCTTACGAATTACAAGAAATGATGATAAGCGGATTCTTCATATACGATTGGCTTTATTCAGCAAGATTTTGGACTCTAAAGTGAAACGGAATGATCCTCAGCAGAAATGGCCTGCAAAACATGGCTTGCCGGGTCAAACTTAAACCGCAAAAGAATACGGCTTCTCCCACCGAGCTCAGCGCCGCATTCCAGCATATAAGAGACTTCACCGTCGTGCTCGGAAAGCGTGTCATCGAATGAGAACGCCCTGTGATTGTGAACAAGACGGTTCCTTAGAAACAGAACCACGTCACAGCGAGGCGTTCCTGCGGGGAATTTGTGTTCCAGCGCCTCTTGAATGCTTTCGGCTGAAATCGATTGGGGCAACAAATTGAAGTCATTACCGATGGCGCGTTTAACCCTCCAATTCTGGATCTCACTGGATCCGATAAAGATCACCGGAATCGCCACAACAACTACAAAACAGATAATCGAAATCTTTGCGACGCGCTTCATTGTTTTGATGAACATCTCTATTTAACTGCACTTCGGATTTACAGGCAGTGAGGACCAACGAATTCTGCGTCTTAAAAATGGCACGAAAAAGCCCGCTGCTATTCCAATCAGGCATGACCAGAGGATCGCGAGGCTGAAAAGCAGGTTTTCGTTGGGGATGTGATCTGGACTGCGGGCAGCGCTCGCAAGAGGCGTCCAAATCCACAGAAGGCTATTCCAAAAGGAAATAATAAAAGGGTGAAATTCAGCTTCGCGCGTAGTGAAACCCATGTTTGCAGTATCCCTGAGCCCCACAATAACGAAGGTGCCGACAACGTGAAGAAAAGCGAACGCAAAGCACCATCCAAATGAAAAACGATTGTATGGGACAACTGATGGTTTTACGTCTGCGTCCATTTGAAAGGGGTGAGTTCAAGCCTAGTAATTAAAACAACAGGTGGAAGCAGTTTGATTCGAGCCAAAAAAATCGTCCTCGAATTCACGCATAATAGTGTGGCTGATTGCCTGGACTAATCAACCTTTGCCAACCCTTACCAACCGTCAGCTATTCCGTATCCCTGCATTAGCGACCCAGCCACCGGACGATTTGTCATTGACACATTTTCCGGTCTTCTTTAACCACCCCGCCGGGAAACGCCAGAGTTCAAATTGTCACGGGGCCGCTTCGCCAAGTGCCTGTCGAACCACCTGCTTCAAATCTACTTTCTGCCCCTTCACCAGGCAACTGGTCGCGCCTTGTCTTATCGCCTCTGCCGCAGTGGACTCTTCAATGGAACCAGACATGATGATGAAGGGAATTTTCAGCCCGCGTTCCTTCAGCATCTCCAATGCACGAAGAGCATTGAACCTCGGCATCCTGCAGTCAGAGAATATCAAGTCCAGATCCGGCCGCAAACAGTCCAGATATGCGTCCTCCGTATCCACCCGCTTCCAATCAAACTCAACTCCCGCACGATTCAACGCCATGACCAGCAATTCAGCGTCAACCGCATCGTCCTCTATGATCAGAATTTGAATTCGCCGCGACATTTTATCAGACCACAGTGGGAGGCTGATTGATCAACAGCCAGTACATGCCCAATTTTTGCACAGCCTCGGCGAATCGCTCGAAGTTCACCGGCTTGACGATATAGCTGTTTACGCCCAGCTTGTAACTTTCCGCCACGTCCTTCTGTTCCTTGGAAGAAGTGAGCACAACTACCGGGATGCTGCTGGTACGAGGATCGCCTTTGATCCGTTGCAGCACTTCCAGCCCATCCACCTTGGGAAGTTTGAGATCCAGCAAAATCACCTTGGGGCCGTTCTGGATTTTGCGCGCAGAATGGGGGCCTTCGCAGAAAATGAACTCGATTGCCTCCGCACCGTCCCGGGCAATGTGAATCCGATTGCTGAGATTGGCTTTTTTCAGGGCCCGCAATGCCAGTTCAAGATCCGGCGGCGAGTCTTCCACAATCAATATTTCCACAATATTTGCTTCGTCCATGATTTGGTTCTCCTTCAGGTAAAATAAAATGTCGCGCCGCGCCCCGGTGCAGCATCCGCCCATATACGTCCGCCGTGGCGGTGAATAATCCGCTGCACAATTGCGAGTCCCACGCCAGTGCCCTCAAATTCGTCTGCACGGTGAAGCCGCTGGAACACTCCAAACAGCTTGTTGGCATACTGCATGTCAAAGCCAGCCCCGTTGTCACGCACAAAATAAACATTCTCCCCCTGCTCCACATTGCAGCCGACCTCGATCACAGCCGGCTTGCTATCACGCGAGTATTTGAGGGCATTGGACAGGAGGTTGATCCAGACTTGCTTTAGCAAAGCCGCGTCACCTTTATACTCTGGAAGGTCGCCTACACGAAGATCGATCTCCCGCCCCTCCCTCTGAGGCTCCAGTTCCTCAAGGACATCGCGCACCAACTTTGCGACATTCACCTCCTGCTTATTGACCGGCTGCCGGCTCAAACGCGAGAATGCGAGCAGATCATCAATCAGCATGCCCATCCGCTGCGCTCCATCGCGGATCGTCTGCAAGTAATGCCGGCCCTGTTCCGGCAACTGCTCGCCGTAATCTTCCATCACGGCCTGCGAAAATCCATCCACAGCCCGCAGTGGGGCGCGTAAGTCATGGGAGATGGAATAAGAAAACGCCTCGAGTTCCTTGTTGGCCGATTCCAGCTCCGCAGTCCGTTTGGCAACGCGCTGCTCCAGTTCCGCATTCAATTTATTAACTTCCGCCTCTGCCTCCTTCCGTTTGGCGATATCGATACGGATGGCTTTATCCTGTGCCTGAATCTCCGCCAGCATCTGATTAAAAGCATCGGTGAGCAGCCCCAATTCATCGTTGCTCATTTTTTTGGCCCGGATGGAAAAGTCCCGGTGGCCGGAAATGGTCCTTGCGGTATCGGCCAGGGAAAGGATGGGCTGCGAAATTTGTTTTTGCAGTGCTTTGGAAATTAGATAAGCCACTATAAAAGTGATACCGATTGCCACGATGGCGATCCCAACGGAGTTCCAAAACCACTGCCGCATGATGAGCCCGGTATCGACCCGGAGATAAAGCGTGCCCAGGTTCCTGCCAGCCTGTTCCACCGGCTGGAAACCAATGAGGGACAGTTTCCTATAGTGATAGCCTGCTGACTCCGGCGCAACGGGAAGCAACGAGCCTGGTACATCTGCAGGATATTTTGCGAATAATTGCCCGGACTTGTCGTAAAGCGCGGCGGCAACAACATTCTGATCGGCCTTAAGCGCAGCTAGGATTTCTTGCGCGTCATCCTGGTTGTCAAATGCGAGAGCAGCGGTGCTGTTTGCAGCAATGACTTTCCCCACGGTGGAAAGCTGTTTGAGCGTAGCCTGCCGGAATGTGAGGAACTCGTAGGTGAAAAATATCAACCGCATTAACAGCAATGCTACGAAAGCGGTCAGCATGATGATCACCATGAGCTTTCGCCGGATCGGTATGTCTTTAAGCGGCATAGGCTATTCCTTTTCCGCCGCACGCAGCAGCTTGGAGCTGATCGTGAGCCTGGCGGCTTTGGCGGCTTCCGTATTGATCTTAAACCGGATTTTATTGTTTTCAGTGACAAAACGGATGATGCCGCCATCCCTGGCGAAATCATCGAGATCGCTGACGGTGAGGATATTTCGTCCTTTCAAGCCGGCCAGAATATCCTTCACCCGACCACCTTCCGACTGGCAGATGAATAAAACGTGACATACCTTGATTTCATCCGGTTGGTGATAACGCCGGATCACCAATGGACGATTGTTCACTTTTTCGCCATGTACAATCTGATCCAGATAACCATCAAACGGATCGTCGCCGATGACCCCGATCACCAAAGGTGTTTGGGGTTCTGGAAAAGCTTCAGCAGGCCACTCCACAAACTGGAAAAAGTTATACAGAAAAGCGGCCTTGACCTGGTATTCCTTCGAAACCGCAGTGTCAGCCGGGAGATTGTATCCCCCCATAAGCAGCAAGGCAGCAATGATAAACCGCATACCTGGAAAAGGTCTGAGAACGCGGCTTGTCACTCGAGGTTTGGAGGTCAAAACTGCCATGCAACCTTCCCGTAAACACTGCGCACAATATCCTCTGTGGACGGGCTGCCCGGAAAACCATACTCCTGATGTTGGGTGTGCAAAAGGTTTTGTCCGACTATGGAGAACTCGAGCCTGTCGGTAGCATGCCAGCTTAAGCGGGCATCCAATTCAAAATAAGCGGGCACTTTTCCGAGAGTCGGCCCGTTATTAATGAGCAGCGTGTCCACAAAGCGCAGTCCGGCATCCAGTTCCACGTTTTTTACCAGATCCATCGAAGAGCGTAGAGAAAATTGATGCTTGGGATCCGCAGTTTCATTGTGTGCATCGTTGATATCCATCTGACCGGGCTTCACGCGGAGATGCTCCTCGAGCAAATCGTAACCGGCGTGCAACCGCCACCAATCGCACGCTTGATAGTTGGCGCTTATTTCAATTCCATAAGTATAACCTTGTAAATTATTTGCGAAGAAAAGAGGCAGGATGGTATTTGGAGTGGCGCTTACGCTGCGTATATCATCGTAGTCATTGTAAAAAGCGGAGATGGATGTATTGACCTTTGGGCCGAGCTGGGCGCGATACCCCAGTTCGTAAGCAATCAATGTTTCCGACTCGAAATTGGGGCTTCCTTGCAGCACAACCGGAGGGGAAGAGGGAGCGGGCTCGGATGTGTCCCTATCCACGCGGGATGGAGTGCGCACAGCACGGGAGACCGCACCCCACAGCATCTGGTCATGGGCGAGATTCCACTGGAGCCGGGCGCTGGGTTCGACTTCAAACCCGGTGTAATCATTGTGTTCAAGCTTGGTTCCTATGGTGAAATGCAAATCCTTCACGATCATGATTTCATCCTGAATAAAGCCGCTGAACAAATTCTGATCAAGGACCGGAGGCAGAAAAGCCAGGTTCTGGGCCTCACCGACTACATCATGGGTGAAACGGTAGCCAAGCCCCCATACGATCCGGTTGCGATCGCCCAGGCTGAAGCGATGCTGAAAGTCCAAATCGTAAGTATCGAGGTTGTCTGTCAGCAAATCAGCGGTGCCAAATTGACTGGAAATGGGGTCGGACAAGTACGTCCGGTCATAATAGAGTTGCAGGGTCGTGTCGGAATCATCCGAAATGGTATGTGTCCAGCGACCGAGGACATTCGCGCCATTTGCCCGGCCGTTGCCGCCTGCGGCAACATTCACGTCACTGCCATAGAGATCGCCCTGTAAAGTCAGATGATTTTCCGAGGATGCCACATCGTCAATGCGAAAGCCCCCCTGCCACATTC
>JBAVPB010000220.1:0-1830 GCA_049692655.1 Chthoniobacteraceae bacterium
TGAAGGCGAAGGGGACGAAGACGCAGGATGCCTCGCTTCCCGTGGTCCGCGAGGAGGCGGATCTTTACAAGGCGCTCGGGCTCGACTTCGTGCCGCCGGAACTGCGCGAGGATCGCGGGGAATTCGCCGCGGCGGAGAGTCACGGATTGCCGGCGCTGGTCGAGTTGGAAAATCTGCGCGGCACATTTCACAATCACACCACCGCGAGCGACGGACGCTCCTCGCTCGCCGAAATGGCCGAGGCCGCGCAGGATCTCGGCCTGCAATATCTCGGCATCGCGGACCACAGCAAAAGCTCCTTCCAGGCGCACGGTCTCAGCGCCCAGCAGCTCGAGGCGCAAATCAAGGAGATCGCGAAGCTCAACAAGACGTTCGACAACTTCAGGCTCTTCGCCGGCGTGGAGTGCGACATTTTGAAGGATGGCTCGCTCGATTTTCCCGACGAACTCCTGGCGCAACTCGATTACGTCGTCGTCTCCGTCCACGCCGTCTTTAACCTGCCCGAGGCCGAAATGACCAAACGCATCATCCGCGCCATCTCAAACCCCTACGCCACAATCATGGGCCACCTCACTGGCCGGCTGCTGCTTTCGCGCGAATCGTACCAGGTAAACATCCCGGCGGTGATCGAAGCCGCCGCCGAGACGGGAACAATCATCGAACTCAATGCCAGCCCCTACCGCCTCGACATGGATTGGCGCTGGTGGCCGCTCGCGAAGGAAAAGGGCGTGAAATGCGCGATCAACCCCGATGCGCACCACACCTCCGGCCTGCAACATTTATGGTTCGGCGTCGCCGCCGCCCGCAAAGGCTGGCTCACGCGCAACGACGTAGTGAACTGCCTGCCGCTCGGCAAGGTCGAGGCTGTGTTACAAGCGAAACGGAAGAAAAAGAAATAGCCGTATGGGATTCCTAAGCATTTTGATCATCTTGCTCGCCGGATATCTCCTCGGCTCCATTCCTGTCGGGTTTCTACTGGCCCGCGCGAAGGGAATCGATATCCGCCAGCATGGAAGCGGGAATATCGGCGCGACCAATGTCTTTCGCACGCTCGGAAAAGGATACGGAATTTTTGTCTTCGTCTGCGATACGTTAAAAGGCGTGTTCGCGGTGATTCTGGGAGAGCAGATATACATTCATCTTCACGGCATCGGCGCCGGCGCACCTATCAACCCGGTTCTGGCGGGAATCCTTGGCGGTGTAGCCGGCATCCTCGGCCACAACTTCCCCGTCTGGCTCAAGTTCAAGGGAGGCAAAGGCGTCGCAACTTCGCTTGGCGTGGTGATCGGCCTGGTGCCTCTGGCCGCCGTGATCAGCTTCGCAATCTGGGCGATTGTTCTTTTGACGTCGCGCTATGTTTCTCTCGCTTCCATCATCGCCGCGATCGCAGTGCCGGTGATTGTTGCCTTCACTGCCTCTCCCGCCGAAAAAACGCCGCTGCTTGTTTTCACCTGCCTGGCCGCGCTGCTCATCGTGTTGCGGCACAAGGCAAACATCCAGCGTCTGCTGAACGGCACGGAAAATCGTTTTAAAAAGAAAAAGTAAGCCCTTCATGAATTACAAAAAAATCGGTGTGGTCGGCGCGGGAAGCTGGGGGACGGCGCTTGCAGTCCTCCTGGGCGAGCACGGCATTCCCATCGCCCTCTGGGGACACAATGCGGAACATATCGCCGCCTTGAAATCGGATCGCGAAAACAAGGCTTACCTCTCCGGCGTGAAACTGGCGGACAACATCCAGCCCACCGCATCCCTGTCCGATGTGACCGATGCGGACGTGATCCTCATGGTCGCCCCATCCCGCGCAACCCGCGAGGTCATGGAAAAGCTCGC
>JBAVPB010000221.1:0-4435 GCA_049692655.1 Chthoniobacteraceae bacterium
GTTGTACGCTAGTGTTCTTTCGTAGGAGGTTGTTGCCGTCCCTGTGTCCGTCCATGGGCGATCCCAGAATGTGCCCTCGGAAGCGGTGTTCACGTTCACCTTGCAGCTTTCATCATCCGTCCAGAAGGCGATGCGTCCCACGACGGTATTCAGGCTTCCGTCCGCCAGCGTGGTGCCGACGCCGGATATTTTCTTTGTGTTGGGATCGATCGCGACGACGCTGCCATCCTTCAATACATACATCCATTGCACGGGGAGGGGGATGGGGTTTGTCTGCGTGGCGCTGGTGGTGGTGATGTTTGTGACCGTGTTGAGATAGCAGCCTTGAATGGGAGTGTAGGTTCCCGAGAGAGCGGAGGTCGTGCCGGTCTGGGAGGGCCCCACTGCGCTGGGATCGATGATGGGATAATGGGTGACCGTGGTCGTTCCGCTTACTGCGGTGACAGGCTTGTTCAGATCGGTGTATAAATCGGCATTGGTGCCGCTTGCCCATGTGTCTGGTATTTCGGTGGATAAACTGGCAACAGGATTGAATGTGCCACTGACACGGAGCTGGCCGGAGGAATAGAGTTTGTAATTGGTAACGATGGAGCCGGTATTGTCGTAGGTGCGCACCATGCCGGGCTGTGATGCCCATGCTAGGATGTAAGTGCCGCTGGAGCCGATTGTGCCGCTGGTGGTCGCATCCTGGATCTGCGAGATGACGATATTCACCGCGGAATCCGCCAGGGCCCGGACATCCGTGCCGCTCGCGTAGCTTTTCGATGACTGAAGTTCCGTGGAGATGCTGCTGAGGAATGCGATGACCAGAACGGCCACGAGGACCAGCATGCCGAGGACGATCACGAGCGCGATGCCGGAACGTGAGCGGGCGGTTTTATTTTTCGGAATGAGGCCGGGTGCATGCCCGCCATTATTTTCTGAACCGGAAGCGGGATTTACGAGGGAGTGGGGGGATTTTTTTTGCATGCTAGTTATTGCTCCATTTTGCATCGCGCATGATGATGTCGGTGCTGAAAACACGATGGGTAAGCCGCACGGTATTGCCGGTAAGGTTGCCGGGCCTGGCGTTGCAGATATCCTCAACGGACTGGATGTCCGCATCCAGTTGCGTGGCATCGGTGAAGAGGGTCGTCGTATTGAGATTGATGGCGCTTGGAGGAGTGGTCCCGCTGCCCTGAATCCTCGCGGCGGAAGTCTCGTCGATCACGACCATGACCAGCCGCATCATCGGAGGGAGCTGGGAATGGCGTGAGCCCGCACTGGCGCTGCCACTTATCGTGGTAGTGGTGAAGGTATCGCCCGGAAAGGCGGGGTTCGCAGAAGGCCATGAGGAATCGGTGGCCGCGTTGGGGGTGATCCTTGAATTGTAATTGTAGTTCGGCGCGAGCGATACGCCTTTGCCGGCCTGGGTGGGATCGTCCTGGCTGGCCGGCAGTTTCGGCAGCAGGACGAGGGCGATCACGTTTTCGGCAATCACACGGCTGTTTGAAACGGCGTTCTGGACAAACCAGGCGTTTGGCGAGGCTATGCCGGAGTAAACAGTCAACTGTTCGGTGGGTTGATCCATCTCCATGAGGCGGAAGCGGTAGCGGGGTTTGTAGCCTGGCGAATTGAGGATATGAGGGGGGACGGAACTGTTTGCGCTATCGAACCTGAGGAAATAACCGCATGCGTTGAGCGCATTATCGAGATGCTGGTAGCTGGAGCTGGCCGAATAGCCAAGCGGCGCCTGGAAAAAAACGGCCTGGGTCTGGGTGGCGATCGGTGTGGCGACGGTGCCGCTCGTCTGCAATTGAAAGACATTCGCCGCACCGGATATAAAATGGAGGTCGGAATAACGGTCGTAGGTGGCGGGGATGAAGGCGCTGAGCGCATTGAGTGCCGTGGTGCCGCTCAAACCCACAGTCACCTGGGAGCGCGCCTGATTGGCGGAGTTATAATAATCGTAGTAGGTGTTCAGCGTTGCCTGGCTGAGCTTGCGCGTCATGGCCTCAAACCCGGCGCGTGATTCCTGGAAGGATTGAATCCGCGCAGTGGAGCTGAGCCAGATATTGCTGGTCTGGTTCGTGATCTGGACAACGATGGCAATGATGATGACCAGGAGCGTGACCGAGAGGAGCAACTCCACGAGAGTAAAGGCGCGGGGGAGGCGTCTCAGCGCAGCATTGGGGCTTGCAGGGCGGGGGGCATGTTCAGGCATGGGCTCACCGTCCGTTATCGGGGATTAGCAGGGTGAATTTCCTGGAGTCGGGATTCTTTGTGAGATCAGCCTGGGTGAAGTTGGTCCTCCCGGATTTCTGATTCAGCACGCAGATGGTGACGGTGGCCAGCTTTTGGGTGGTGACCTGGCCGGGCAACGCCGTGGAGACGGTGCCGGAATTCAAAGCAACGCTGTAAACCGCCTCGTAAATCTGGTTGGCGGAGTTGGTCGCCTTGCTCCCCTGATCGTCAAAATAATAAGGTGTGGTTGTCGAATTTGACGCCAGGGTGGAAAGGGTGGAGAAATCCGATTGCTGGGCCTCGGTGGAGAGCTGCTGGACGATCTGTGACTGTACGGTGGTATCAATCGCCCGGCGGGACATGTCGAGCCCCACGGGGAGCAGACCGACGAGCGGGATGAACGCAAAGGCGATGATGCCGATGGCCATGACCACTTCCACCAAGGTGAAGGCCGCGGCGTTTCTGCGGGACGGGAGGGTGCCGATGGAACGGCAGCGGACCGCCACGCCTTGAGGAGCCTTGTAACTTGTCATCGGGGGGGGAACCAAGAAAGGATGGTCAATAGCCGCAGATGGGAGGGCGACCGCTGTCTTTCCGTGATTGTCGGTATTGTTCATTGAGCGGTCCCGGTTATCAACACGGTTTATCCAATTTTTTTGCAGTTTGCGGTTTCCTCCAAACGTTCATTTGCGAAGATGGAATCGCCTGAGGAGAAAATTATCAACGATAAGAGTGGGGGAAATATTCTCATAGGGATGATTAAACTCACACCGGAAGTCATATAGCAATATGAAGTGCTATGCAATCACTTTATTTATATTTTTTGATGATAGGCAAATCCGGCAGCCTCTGGATTCGCCGTAACGAGGGGAAATTCGCAGAATCTGCTAAGCGGACGGAGCGTAGAGTTCCTCTCCATTTCCCATGGTGGGAACGGAGGAATCCTGACCGAGATTATCCACTGCCATATCCATATCCTGAAACAATGAGCGGAAGGAATTATCGATCTTATTGCGGCCTCCGCAGGTGCTGCGGATGAGCATCTTGAGCTGAGGGGGCTTGGATGCCTGATTGACGCGGCCCTTGGAAAGAGCGAGGGCGCTGTTGAGGAGCCAGTAGGCCATGTAATCGAAATTTTGATGCACGGTGCTGAGTGGAGGATCGCTGTAGCGGCTCGCCTCGGTGTCGTTGTAGCCGATGATGCAGTAATCCTCGGGGGCGCTGAAGCCGATCTTGTGCATGGCTGTCATGAAGCGCAGGGCGTGCTCGTCATCGTAGCTGATGATGGCGAGATCGCCGCGGTAGGTCTTCCAGCGCTCGGCGAGCTGGTCCATGGCGAGTGCGCCGGGGGCGACGAGGCCGCAGGGGCTGGGGAGGTTTTCCCGGGAGGTGTAGCAGACGAACTCGGTGAGTTTTTTCTGGAGGATGACGTCGGTTTTTGAATCCGGCCCGATGAGGGCGATGCGCTCGTGGCCGAGGGCGCGGTAATAGCGGCAGAGATCCTCGATGGCCCCGCTCTGGCCGAATATGCCGGGCTCCATGAAGCAGTTATTTTCCAGGCCGGGGATGAGCATCGCCAGGCTGACGGGGAGGGGGCTGCGCTGCACAAAAGCGCGGACTTCCTCGATTTGCTCGTGTGGAAACCACGGCAGCATCATGGCCACGCAGTCGTCCCTTTTGAATTGCTCCGCCTGGGCGAGGGCGTCGCCTGCGAAATCCTTCACCCAGCCGGAGCGGAGATCCACATTTTCCTTCAAGCTGGCGTGGGCCACGGCCTGCAGCACGCGATAGGCGTAGGCATTGCTGCCCTGGTCCACAAGAATGCCCACGCGCGTGTCGCCGTAGCTGGAGGAATCGTGGTTGCCATTGTGCCGTGCGATGAAGGTGCCGCTGCCGATGCGGCGGACGATGGTGCCATCATCCACGAGCTGCTTCAATGCTTTGCGGACGGTCAGAAAATTGCAGTCGTAGGAATCCGCGAGATCGCGTTCGGCGGGGAGTTTTGCGCCGAGGGGCAGGGTCTGGGCAAGCTGCCGGATTTCAGTTTCAACGCGTTGATATTTTAATTGAGTGGGAGCGATTTTCACAAAATGGTCAGTGTCCCGTGTGGGTGGGATGTATATTGATATGTATAGCATTACACAAAAAAAGCCAGAACAAACTGGAAATACATAGCACTTGTGTTTTTTGAGCGTGTGAACGGGGGTGTCCC
>JBAVPB010000222.1:0-7696 GCA_049692655.1 Chthoniobacteraceae bacterium
CCCTGATCCTCCTTTGGCGCGAGTTCGTGCTGCGAAAGCACCCAGAAAGGCAGGAAAAACAGGCCGACAATCAAAACTCCCGACGTGTAGGTAACCGGACGGTAATGGAGCGAACTGCAAAGCATGCTGACGTAGCTGCGGCGGATGCTGTCAAAGCGGTGGTTCACAAACCCGGCAAAGCCTTTATCCGCCTCGCCCGCGCGCAGAAGCTTCGAGCACATCATCGGCGAAAGCGTCAATGCAACCACGCCGGAAACAGCCACCGCGCCTGCAAGGGTGAATGCGAACTCCCGGAAGAGTGCGCCTGTGAGGCCGCCCTGGATGCCGATGGGGGCATAGACGGCGGCAAGCGTGATCGTCATGGCGATGATGGGCCCCATGAGTTCGCGGCCTGTCATGAGCGCGGCGTCAATGGGCGATTTTCCCTCGCGCAAATGGCGTTCCACATTTTCAACGACAACGATGGCGTCATCCACCACGAGCCCGACCGAGAGCACGATGGCGAGGAGTGTAAGGAGGTTGATAGTGAACCCGAAAATCAACATCAGGAAAACGGCGCCGATGAGCGACACAGGAATCGCAACCACGGGAATGATCACCGAGCGGAACGACCCGAGGAACAGGTAGATGACGATGACGACGATGAGGAGCGTCTCCGCGAGAGTGTGGAATACCTCGTGGATGGCGTCATTAATATAGACGGTGGAGTCATACGGAATGCCGGCTTCCATGCCCGTGAGGAGCTGCTTCTGGATGTCCGGCATGAGCTTGCGGACTTCGCGGATGACGTCGAGGGAATTTGCCGTGGGCAGCACCCAGACGCCCATGAAGGTCGCCTTCTGCCCGTCGAATTTCACGTCCTGCGTGTAGTCTTCCGCGCCGAGCTCCACATCGGCGATGTCGCTAAGTTTCACGATCGTGTTGCCGCTGCGCTTCACGACAAGGTTCTTGAAATCGACCACATTGCGGAGATCGGTGTTTGCCACGAGGTTCACGGCGATCATCGAGCCATTGGTACTGCCGATGGCGGAGAGATAATTGTTATTTGCAAGGGCGGCGCTCACTGCCGCAGGGCTGATACCGAGGGCGGCCATGCGCTCCGATTTCAGCCAGATGCGCATCGCAAATGTGCGGGCGCCAAGGATGTCGGCGCGCTGCACGCCGCTGATGGCGGTGATCTTCGGCTGGACGACGCGCGTGAGGTAATCGGTGATCTGGTTCTGGTCGAGATCCTTCGAGTAAAAACTGAGATACATCGACGCGGTGGTGTCGTCCGTGTTCTGCACGGTGATGGTGGGCTCCTGCGCCTGGGGCGGCAGGTTGTTGCGCACCTGGGTGACCTTGGCCTGGATCTGGGTCGAGGCGGCGTTTGTGTCATAGTTCAGCTTCAGGTGGACCGTGATGGTGCTGAGGCTCTGGGCGCTCTGGGACTCGATGTAGTCGATGCCATCCGCGCTCGCGATCGATTTTTCCAGCGGGGTGGTGATGAAACCGCGGACGAGATCGGCATTTGCGCCGACGTACACGGTGCTGACGACCACGACTGCGATGTCACTGCGCGGGTATTGCCGCACGTTCAACGTGCGATAGGACTGGAATCCCGCGAGCAGGATGATGAGGCTGACCACGGTGGCGACCACGGGCCTGCGTATAAAGAGATCGGTAAAATTCATGAGATGCGATTCCCTGCGTTATTTAAACAATGCTGGAAGATGCGTGCTGCGTTTCAAATTTTCTAGGTGTCGGGCGGCTTGGGGTTTGCCTCGTTGGCGGGCTGCACGCTGTTGTTGATTTTCACCGGTGCGCCGGCGCGCAGCTTGAAAACGCCGGAGGTGACGACTTCGTCGCCGTCCTTCACGCCTGAAATGATGGATACCTGGTCGCCACGGCTCGGGCCGAGTTTCACGACGTGTTCCTCGACGATCTTGGCGGCGTTGCCGGCGTCGTCTTTTCCGTCGCGTATGACGAACACGGAATCACTGTAAGGAGCATAATTGATCGCCGTGGCGGGAATGGAAATGACGCCTTCCTGCGGCGGCAGGACTACCTCGACACTCACGAACATGCCGGGGCGCAATTCGCCATCCGGATTTTTCACGGTCGCCTCGACGGTGATGTTGCGCGTGGCGGAGTCCACCAGCGAATCGACGGAGGTGATCTCACCTTCAAATTCCTTGGAGTCCATGCCGCTGACCTTGATGCGGATTTTTTTACCAATCACGATCTGGTTGATCTGCTGCTGCGGCAGGGAGAAATCGCAATAGATAGGATCGAGCGATTGCAATGGGACAATCGGCGCGCCGACATTAAGATACTGGCCGAGGTTCACCTGGCGGATGCCGAGTTCGCCATCGAAGGGGGCGGTAATGGTCTTGCGGGCGATCAACGCCTTTGCGTTTTCCACCGCCGCATTGTCCTGGCTGTACTGGCTCGCAGCGGCATCGTAATCGGACTGGGCCGACACTTTCTTCGCGATCAAATCCTTTTGCCGGTCGAGGCTGACCTTGGAGAGATCGAGCTTCGCCTGCGCCTGCACGAGCTGCGCCTGCTCCTGCCGCGTGTCGAGGCGGACGAGGAGGTCGCCTTTTTTCGCCTTCGAGCCGGATTCAAACGCGATCTCGGAGACGATGCCGGCGAGATCGGTGCTGACTACAACGCCATTCACCGCTTTCAACGAACCGACAGAATTGAGCACTGGCTCCCATGTTTCGGACTTCGCCGTGAGCGTGCTCACTGCGGCGGGCGGGGGCGCGAAGAGCTTGCCCATGGCCATGCCAGCGACGATTTGTTTGTATTTGATGTAGCCCAGACCGGCGAGCACAAGAGCTACCAGCACCAGCATGATTGTCATTCTTTTAGCCATAAAATCTTGGATCAGTTTTTCATTCCCGCCTGCGCACGTTCACCGGAACCGCGGGATGGCACAAGGCCTTGTTGAAGTTTTTGCAACAGGTGCACAAATTGTTTCCGCTCCGTTTTGTTCAGGGGCTGGATGATCGCCGAAATGCACCGGAAATAATCCGGCAGCATCTTTTTCACGAACGCCTTGCCCTGGCGGGTGAGGCACACATGCAATGTGCGGCGGTCTTTTTTATCCGCCTCGCGGATCACGAGGCCGTCCTTTTCCAGCGTGTCGATCAGCCCCGTCATCGTGGCGCGGGTCACGCGCGACTGGTCGGCGAGGGCGGCCGGTGTGGCAGGCACGTCGCACGGGCACTGCAAAAGCATCAGCACCGTGAAGCGCCCCTGGCTGAGATGGTGCTTCACAAAAAAATCGCTCACCTCCGCAAAGACATCATCGCCGGTGCGCAGCAGGTTCAGGAAGGCATCGCAGGCCGTGGGGTCCAGGCTGGGATGCTCCTCGGCCGCCTGGAGCAGGCAGTCGTAGCGCGGCAGATCTTTTAACATGAGTAACGGCATATAAAATCAGCAGACTAATAATTAATGAGATTAACTATCAGGAGGCTTACGCTTGTCAAAGACTATTTTCCTTTTCATGCACGATTGCGAATCAATTTCACTGCCCCCCTTACACCCAAAAAACCGCAAAGCGCCTGCATTCATTTTAGCCTCTGGCCTTCATACCTTAGCCTTTCTTCCATACGCATCTGCTTGCGCTATCCGCCAAAGTCTAGCACAAATAGGCGCATTCTATGAAACGCTATTCCTCCCCCTCGGAAATCAAAGCCGCAGTCATCGGCTACGGCGGCCAGTACAACATGGGCCGCCAGCATCTCACCGAAATGCAAAAAGCAGGCATGACTCCCACCGCCGTCGTCGAGCTCGACAGCACCCGGCTCGCGCTCGCGCCAAAGGATTTTCCCGGCATCGAGACCTATTCCAGCGTGGACGAGATGCTCGCAAAAAGCGCCGCAAATCTCATCACCGTCATCACCCCGCACAACACCCATTCCCCCCTCGCCCTCCAGTGCCTCGGGGCGGACAGGCATTGCGTGCTCGAAAAGCCCATGGCAATCACCACCGCGGAGTGCGACACGATGATCAATTTTGCAAAAGAGAAGGGCCTGCTCGTCAGCACCTATCATAACCGCCACTGGGACGGCTGGATCATGAAGGCCCTCGAAGTCGTGAAATCCGGAGTCCTCGGCGATGTCGTCCGCATCGAGCTTTACATGGGCGGCCACGGGAAGCCCGGCAATTACTGGCGCTCCAGCAAGAGCATCTCCGGCGGCATCCTGTACGACTGGGGCGTTCATCTTCTGGAATACGCCCTGCAAATCATTGATTCCGAAATCACCGAGGTCAGCGGCTACGCATGGGAAGGCTTCTGGGCAAAACATGGGGATCATCCCTATCCGCAGGATGCCAATGAGGACGAAGCGCAACTCCTTGTCCGCTTTAAATCCGCCCAGCGCATCAATCTCATGCTTTCATCCGTGGATGCGAATGCAACGCCCGGCTTCATGGAAATCGTCGGCACCAAAGGCACGCACTGGATCGACTGGGGCCACTACGTCACCACCCAGGCGCTCCCAAATGGAGAGAAACAGATTTTCCACGGCAAAAATCCCCCCGCCGAGAGCCACCGGTTCTACGAAAACATCGCCGCCCATCTTACCCAGGGCGACCCGCTCGTGATCACCGGCGAATGGGCGCGCCGTCCCATCCACATCCTCGACCTCGGCGTGCAGAGCGCAAAGCAAGGCAAAGCACTTCCCGCGAAGTATCACTGATGTGAGCTGTTAGAGTTGAAGTTCCCCTCGTTGCCAAACTCTGTTTGGTAACGCACTGATCTTGGAAACTCTGTTTCCTCCGGCAGCGTCAATACATGTGCAATGGTTTCACATAGTGGACAGGGTCAGCCCCTTGACTATTGACACTTTCCATAAAAATTTATCCGAAAAGCGCTATTTTGTTGATTCCTCTGTCATTGACGAGGCGATCTGCCCAAGACTTTTTAGAAAGTCATCCGGGCGTTTGGGAATCAACCGCAATGTGTGATCGCAACCATTTACATCCTTGTAGGACAGAAGAAGCGAGTTGCACCAAAAGCGCGTGGAACGACAAATTGAAGTAATGGAACTTAGCGGAATGACATGCTCCATGTCGTAAAACGGAGCAAATAGCGAAAACGGGAACCATGAAGTCACCCACAGAATTTCTTTGGTTATAACAATTCTCACGCAATTTCTACCGCCGCCCATTTTGGTTATAAAATTCTTTTGGGAACAGCCTGATGCCGTCCATTCCTGAAAGACGATATCGGTTTTATTTAAATGCGGACGGTATTTTACCGATTGAACATACTTCCATACAAAGTAACCGAACGTGGGTACGGCAAGTGCATACGAAAGCCACTTGTAGATGGAAAATAATACCGGCCAAATATTCATACTCCAATAAACGAAAAGAAACCCGTTGAGTGCAACAGGGATAACAGCACCGAAACACCTCCTCCCCTCAGTTTCCTCCGTTTTCTCCTGTTAAAATTCCTCTTTCCCCCGCTTGCTTCTGTTTAAGCAACGGATTCATAACCACTGTCTCGGTATGCGGCTTTGAATCTTTTTCGGCCTCCGGGGCATGGGCGACGAACCCCTCCGGGCCGGTCTTGATGATCGCCACCGTGGTGTTGTCCTGCTTCGGATGCCCGGCGGCGAGGACGCCCTGCACCAGGCCGGAGGCCAGCACAAAGGCGTCATTCGCCATGGAGGCTTTTGCGAGGATCGCGGCGATGGCGTCGTCGCTCAGCGTCTGGATGCCATCCGTGGCGGCGAGGATCATGTCTCCCTCGTGCAACGCGACCGGCTCTTCCGACAGGTCAATCAATTCGATCTCCGCGCCGGTGATCGCGGCGCGCAGCAGGTTCCGGAAAGGATGCCGGGCCATCTCGGGCGGAGTGATTTTTCCCAGCGCGAGCATTTCCTGCAACACGGGGCGGAAGGAATGGTCCTCATTCAGGCGTGTGAGCTTGTTCCTGCTCCAGAGATAGAGCGGGGAATCCCCCACGCTCACCCATTCCGCGCCGTTTTTGGTGACGCCGACGGCGAGCAGCGTCGTCCCCATCCCTTCGAGCTCGGGCTGACGTTTGAGTTCCTCGGCCAGGGCATCATTTGCAGCTACGGCGGCGTTTTTCAGCCTTTCGCGCAGTGTCCCGCCCGCCTCGTGGAATGCGTCGATGAAACTCTCCAGCGCCAGTTCGCTCGCCCGCTCGCCGGAGGTGTGCCCGCCCATGCCATCGGCGATCACCGCCAGCAACCCCTCCTCGCGGTGGCTCCCATCCGTTGAAGAGATGTCGGTGAATGCATAGGCATCCTCCTGGTGGCCGCGTGCGCCGCGCGCCTGCCTGCCGGCGAAATCCTTCTCGGGGATCATGGGAGAAACCTGCCCTTCATGGTCATGCGGAAGCGGCGTCGTCCTGCCAGTCGAAACCGGCCCCGCAGAATGGGACGAACTTGAGCACGACCCATGATGTTGATATCATCATCACGCAGCAAAGAGGGCTGCTACAGCCCCGGCTGGCGCATGATTCTTGTCTTGTCATCGTCATCAATTTGCGTCCTTTCGATTGTTGCTATTTCTATAATACGGGTTGCGGTTTCACGCCACGAGAAAAATGCCACGGTTTCCCAACCCCGTACTTTTTTTTGAGCAAATTCGTTCCCGGGTTGTCTTAATAATCAGTTCACAATCCATCATGCTCTATGCGTCAAAATATTTGTAAATTTCTGACGATCGCCATCCTCGCCCCGGCATGCCTCCATGCCGTAGCCCAGACAGAACCTGCCTCCGAGCCTTCCGTGGTGGCCGTGGGCAAGGTCTGGCCGGCAGTCGTCAACATCAACACCGAGGGCACCATCCGCCGCACCGTGGCTGATCCCTACGACTCCCTCTACAACCAGTTCTTCGGCGGCCCGATGCGCCCCCCGCGCCAGATGAGCCAAAAGGTAAAAAGCCTCGGCTCCGGCTTCATCGTGGACCCCGACGGCTACATCGTAACGAACCAGCACGTCGTGGAGCGCGCCGCCGATTTGAAAATCCAGGTCACCACCACCGACGGCAAAACCTACGACGCCAAGTACATCGCGGGCGATCCAAAGTCCGACCTCGCATTCATCAAGATCGAGGGCAAGACCCCTTTCCCCCACATCAGCCTCACGGATATTTCCCCGAATCTCCTCGGAGAAACTGTCCTAGCGCTCGGCAATCCCCTCGGGTATGGCGTCTCCGTAAGCCGGGGCATCCTCAGCGCGCTTGACCGCACCATTTCCGTCGAGGACGTGGAATACAAGAAACTCATCCAGACGGATGCCGCCATCAATCCCGGCAACAGCGGCGGCCCGCTCATCGATCTCTCGGGCAGACTGATCGGCATCAGTTCCGTGAAAATGGCATTCACACCGCAGGGAGTCCCGACCCAGGGCCTCGGCTTCGGCATTCCCGCCTCGGTCGTCCGTGACAAGATCGAGGAATTCAAGCACCCGCAGAAAGTCCCCGTGATCGCCGCCTCGAACCAACCCGCCGCCCGCCGTTACTTCGGCCTGGAACTCCAGGATCTCACGCATGATCTCACCGACGCCCCGGACATGGGGGTGCTGGTCACGGATGTAGAGGAAAACAGCCCCGCGGAATCCGCCGGGTTCAAGCGGGGACTTGTCATTTATAAAATCGGACGTTATGACATCAACTCCACCCAGCAGGTTGAAACCTTGCTGGCGAATGTAAAACCGGGAACGGA
>JBAVPB010000223.1:0-4956 GCA_049692655.1 Chthoniobacteraceae bacterium
TATTTGGAGTGCTCAAAGGACATTCGGCCGAGTTCCGTAAGATCGACGCAATTATCGAGAAGGAGTTTGAACGCATTGATCAAGAGAAGTGGAAATGAATCCTGGTGCCAATGCGCTGCAATTTCCAAGGCCAGCGTAAAAGACACTTGTGGAAAATTGGTCGTAATAATTTTGGAAGATGCCAATGTGTGCGCATCAATTTTTTGCGCCAGGCGTTCCTTTTGAAACCTATGAAAATAGCGACACTCTTGTTTTTATGCTGCGTGGCATTTGTCCGGATGCATGCGGCGGATGAGCCGCGCATGTCCTCGCCGGATACTTTTGCGACGACAAAGACGTGGACGCTTTCGACCCCGGTTTACGCGCAAATGAAAGTCGTTCCGAGCAGGGCGGATGTTGCGCCCACCGGCTTGATTGCCGTACAAGACTGGAACGGTCTATGGGCGACTTATGGCAAATTTCGTGTGACTTTTGGGTGCTCGGAAGGATATCAGTCCCGTCCAAAGCACTTTCGCTTTGTAGATCCCCAGATCGGCATTGACGGATGGGGAGATACAAGCAGTGAAAGCCATGGTGCAACAGTGCGACTCTTCGACACGGCTTCCACGAAGGATGATATCAAAGTGAAAATGGACGATGTGCCCCAGCATCCGGAAACCGGCAGGGAATACAAGGTGGCGACGGTATCGGGGAAGGCGGGGATCGTGACCTGGGATGTCTATGTGCGATTCGTCACGCAAAAGCCGGACTACATCAAAGCGCGCACAGTGGCCAACTAACAGGAGTGCAACGTTTGTCACACAAAACACAAGTGAAGCTGTCGCTGGAATCGCCCGTTCTCCGCTGGATCATCGTGGGCATGGTTGCTGCCACCTACTGGATGATGGCTGTGACCGCTGCCTCGGATAAATCGGTGACCTTTGACGAGATCGCCCACCTCACGGGGGGATACACCTATTGGCTGCGCAGCGATTTCCGCCTGAATCCGGTGAGCGGGATGCTACCCCAGCGGCTCGCGGGATTGCCTCTGCTGTTCATGCATCCGGCGTTTCCGCCGACGGATGATTCCTCGTGGTCCAAGTTCTATGAAACGGGGCTGGGCTATGACATGCTATTCAGATACGGGAACGATGCGACGCGGCTGTTGATGGCCGGGCGGATGATGATCGCGCTCCTCGGCGCCGCGCTGGTGCTGCTGGCTTACCAATGGGCCGGCGAGCTTTTCGGATGGCGGGGCGGTTTCGTTTCCATGCTGCTCTGTGCGTTCTGCCCGACGCTGCTTGCGCATGGGGCGCTGGTCACCTCGGACATGGCGGCGGCGTTTTTCTTCACCTTTGCCGCATGGGCGTTCTGGCGGTTGTGCCAGCGCGTGACAGCGGGGCGCTTCCTGGTTTGCGCGCTCGCGCTCACCGGGCTTTTGCTTTCGAAGATGTCGGGCGTGATCATTCTGCCGGTGATGGCCGCGCTCCTGGTGGTCCGTTTGCTGCCGGGGACTCCACTGATCATCGATTTTCGAGGTGAACATATTCTGAAAGGCAGGATGCGCGTGGCGCTCGCGCTCATTGCGATCATGCTTGCGAACGGTCTCCTCATCGCGGGCGGGATCTGGAGCGCGTATTCCTTCCGCTACGGCATGTTTAATCCCGCGCTGCCGGACCACCTGGGCGAAAGCTCCGACTGGGCCCGGCTGACCAACATGAAGGGCCTCGTGATTTCCGCGGTCATGTTTGCGCGAAGTCATCACCTGCTTCCGGAAGGATATCTTTACGGATTCGCGGGCACCGTCAGCGACGTCAAGGGCCGCATTGGTTTCCTCAACGGCGCTTACAGCTGGGTGGGGTTTCCCGGCTTCTTTCCCTACGCCTTCCTGGTGAAGACATCGCTCACCGTGTTCTGCCTGCTGGCGTTTGCGGCATTCGCCGGACTGCGGAAATGGCGCACCGCCGGGCAATGGCTCTATGGCATCGCACCGCTGCTGATTTTATTTGCGACGTACTGGGCGTTTGCGCTCCGCTCCCATCTCAATATCGGGCACCGCCATCTGCTCCCGGTTTATCCACCCATGTATATCCTCGCCGGGGCGTGCGGCATTTATTTGAAACCGGGCGGCAGGCGCTGGCAGGCGCTGCTCGTGGTGGCGTGCATGCTCGGGTTCATAGCGGAATCGCTCATCATCCGGCCCGATTACCTCACGTATTTCAATGTCATCGCGGGCGGCCCGGACGAAGCATGGCGGCACCTCGTGGACAGCTCCCTCGACTGGGGGCAGGATTTGCCGGCCTTGAAACGCTGGCTGGACGCCCACGGGAAAAACAATCCCGATGCCGCCTGTCTCGCCTACTTCGGCACGGCGGACCCGGGTTACTATGGAATCAAGGCCCGTGTGCTGTCGGTCTCGGGCGAAGACGCCGATGGTTTGCACCCATTCAAGCAAGGGGTTTACTGCATCAGCGCCACGGCGTTGCAATCGGTCTATACGATCCCCAAGGGGCACTGGGCGCGCCCTTACGAAAATGCCTACCGCACATTCACCCGGGCGAGCGGGGAGGCGACCGGGCAGCCCAGCACGCTGGACAAAAGCCAGGCGCGTCTGCTCGAGAACCTCAGGTTCGGGCGGCTCTGCGCATGGCTGCGGCAGCGCGATCCCGATGTGGAGATCGGCCACTCGATCTTTCTCTATTTCCTGACCGATGAGCAGCTCAGCGAAGCGCTCTACGGCAAACCTGCCGAGCTGCTGCCGGGGATACAGATCCGCATGACGCGGGACTAACACCGGCGGCGCGGCTCACGTCTTTGATTTCAGCATCCGCATGATGCCGCGCACGGGCAGGAAGACCCATTCGGGACGGTTGTTTAACTCGTAGCAAACCTCGTAGGTCGCTTTTTCCAGAAGATGCACCTCGAGGAGCACATTCAAGGCTTCCGGGTCGAGGGGAATGAATGAGGCGCTCTTCGCGGTTTCCAGGTAGGTCTCCATGAAAAGTCTCCCGACCCAGTCGGCCCACATCTC
Source organism: Chthoniobacteraceae bacterium (assembly GCA_049692655.1). GTDB lineage: Bacteria > Verrucomicrobiota > Verrucomicrobiia > Chthoniobacterales > Chthoniobacteraceae > DASZPK01. Next base: position 3,011 of record JBAVPB010000223.1, read on the forward strand.
GGCCCAGGGTTGCAAGAGCTCCGCGTCCTCGGGGCGCAAGGTCGGCTGCTGCTTGAGCGCGACGTGGATCGCGTAATCGAACGACCGCAGGATGCCCGCGACGTCGCGCATGGCGGAGCGTTTCATCTTCCGCTCGCTGAGCGGGCGCGCGGGCTCCCCCTCGAAATCGGTGATGATGAAATCCTTCCCGGTGTTCAGCACCTGGCCGAGGTGGTAATCGCCATGCACGCGGATCTTGGTGGCGTTCAGCCTTACTTGCAAAAGGCGCGCCTGGCGCTTGAGGATTTCCCCCTCCAGCTTGATAAGCGCGGCGGCTTCCGCGCGATGTTCCTCCGGGATGTTGTTGAGCGATTTCTTCAAAAGCTGCGTCATCCGTTTAGTGGAGGATCGCATCGACTGGTACAGCGAGCGCTGCGAGTGACTCGTGAATGGCTCCGGCGCGAACCGTGGATCGACCACATCCGCCGCGAGCGCAAGGTGCATCTCCGCCGTGCGCAGCGCCAGCAACCGCACGCGGTCCTGGTACACCCCGCCGAGCAACTCCTCGAGCACCACGTCCTTGTCCTCGCGGTCGAGTTCCGACTTCTGCGTCAGCGCGCGCTCGAAAAACCGCCCGAGCGAATCGAGCGCCGTATCCCACGCATTGCCCACATTCGGAACGAGCGCGACCAGCAGGCCGATCACGCGCGATAAAGCGCCACGCGAGCGGTATTCGATCTCCCCGCAAAAAGCCGGGATGCTCTCAAACTTCCGCCCATCGCTCAAAAACCGGATCAACTCCGCGTCGGGGTTTTCGCCCTCCTCCAGTTTCCGGTAGAGCTTCAGGAAATACTTGTCGCCGTAAATGATCGCCGAGTTGCTCTGCTCGGATTTCAGCATGCGTGAGGTGAGCGCGGCCAAATCCCCAGCCTGCTCGTCCTTGAGCGGTGCGCCCGCAGTGCCCGCAATGCTCCCAAGACCCGTGCCAACGCTTTTTTCCGCCACGATGATGTCGAACAACGCCGCGCGGAACGCCTCATCGCAAAGCGCGTCGAAGAGCACATGCTCCTCCCCGCCATTTTGAAAGCGCGCGATCACCAGCCCGGGCGATTCCTCCGCGATGCGCCGCGCCTCCGCGCCCGAGGCGATCTGGAGCGGCAGCAGGTAGAGTTCCGGGCGGATATCGGCATAGATCGCCTGCACAAACGCCAGGCGCCCGCCGTCGCGCTCCTTCGAACCAAGCGTCACAGTTTCCATGAGCCGCACGCTGCGCAGCACATGCGCCTTCCCCCCGAACCAGCGGCAGCTTTTGACATAGGCGGGCAGGATCTGCTTCTCGAAAAACGGACTGCGGAGCGTCGCGAGCACGGCATCCCACGCCGGCTCCATCTCGACCAGGGGAGGGACGAATTTCTCCGCCTCCGGGCGCGATTCCGCCTCGTGCTCCATGGAAAACCAGTAGCAACTATGCGGGCCGAACGTGAAAAAATACGGCTCCTCCTTCACGCGCGGAAAGCGGTTCTGGCTGAAGACCTCCACCGGCACATACCCCGCCCAGCGCGAGAGATCGAGATGCACCGACTCGGAAAAACGCGAGAGATTCACCAGCACGAGGATCTTCTCGTTCTCAAATTCCCGCACAAACGCGAGCACCTTCGAGTTGTCCGGAAAAAGAAACTCCATCGTGCCGCGGCTGAATGCCTTGAAATTCCGCCGCGCCGAGATCATGCGCCGCATCCACCAGAGGAGCGACGAGGCGTTGCTATCCTGCGTCTCCACGTTGATCGCCTCGAAGTGGTATTCCGAGTCGATGATCGCGGGGAGGTAGAGCTGCTGTTGCTGCCGCGTGTGGGAGAATCCCGCGTTGCGGTCCGGGCTCCATTGCATGGGGGTGCGCACGCCATTGCGGTCGCCGAGATAAATATTGTCGCCCATGCCGATCTCGTCGCCGTAGTAGATCACCGGCG
>JBAVPB010000224.1:0-24203 GCA_049692655.1 Chthoniobacteraceae bacterium
ATGCTTTGCGCGCCGAGGGATCGCAGGACATGCTTATGGTGTATGGCACGAGCACGAAATTTGAGCCGACTTTCGAGGGGCGCATCGCGAGCGATGTCGAGAACGCGCCGCTTCCACCGGAGTGGGAGCACTACGCAGGTGGGAAGTAAGAGCGGTGGCGTAGCGCCGGCATTGTACGAGGCAACAGGCGCTTTCGCATCCCGCTTTCGCTTGACTTGCGGCATGGAATACTGAGATCACACGGGCATTCCCAATGGGGAGGAACACCGGAAATTTTTTTGTGTTTTGCGGTCTCGAGAGCTGCCCTGCGATGTTTCGCGGGGCGGATGGTTTTATAAAAAAGGGGATTTTATGCTTCGTGACGTCATCATTTTCTTCGCGGGTTGGTTCGTTGGCAAATTGGTATCCGCCATCATGGATATCATCACCATGAACCGGGAACACCGGGAGCACCTGAAAAGAAAGAAAAACACCGGCTCCGGCCACTCTGAGTAAAGTCCAGAGTGAGGTGCGAAGTGCGAAAAAAAACGCGTTTTTATGTTGGAGTTCGCTTGACTTCGACCTTGGAACACTGACATCACATGGCCACTCAATATACGTAAAAGCGCCTGAGACTTATGTGCCTGCCGCCCCGAGGCTGCGATCGCATTATTCTCCGGACGGAAGATTCTGAAAAGGGAGGGAAACCATGGAGCAGAAGTTAAAAACGGATATCAGTAAACAGGCTGTTGAAAAGGTCTATGGGCGCTGGGCGCCTATTTACGATCTCGTGTTCGGCGCAGTCTTCGAACGCGGACGGCGTGCCGTCGTCGCAGCCAGTGAGCGCATTGGCGGCCGGATTCTCGAGGTGGGCGTGGGCACGGGACTTTCCCTTCCCTATTATTCGGAGACCAGCCGCATTGTCGGGATCGATCTCTCCGAGCAGATGTTGCAAAAGGCACGCCAGCGTGTCGCTGAGCTGAACTTGCAAAACGTGGAATGCCTCGGCGTGATGGATGCCGAACGACTGGATTTTGAGGATGCCTCCTTCGATGTCGTTGTCGCCCAATGCGTCGTCAACACGGTGCCTCATCCGGAAACGGCACTGGCGGAGTTTGCGCGTGTGCTGAAGCCCGGCGGTGAGATCATACTGCTGAACCGTGTGGGCGCTGACGACGGGCCGCGGCTTGTGTTTGAGCGCCTGTTTCAACCTTTTGCCAGGATGCTCGGCTGGCGCTCTGAATTCCCGTGGGGCCTGTTCGCCCAATGGATCGAGAACAGTCCGTACGACATGCAGGTGGTCGAGCGCCGTCCGGTCCCGCCGTTTGGCCATTTTTCGATGATTCGCTTTGGCAAGGCTGCTCCCATCGACTGCGTTGCGGTCGAGCCAGCCTTGTCTGTCTCCCATTAAAAAAACTACAACCCAATGAACCGTTTTTTCGAAACCCTCAAGCAGCAGCGGTGGGATGACCATCGCTATTACCACCACAGCCGTATCAACCAGACCCTGCACCTGCTGAGCGCCACGAGCTTCGTGTGCGCCTATGTCCTGGTCTTCAAAAATCCAGCTTTCGCCGTGGCCCTGGCGTGGCTGTTTGGCATGACCAGCCGGCAGGCCGGACACTTCTTTTTCGAGCCACGCTGCTATGACGATGTCAACGAAGCGACCCACGAACACAAAGAAGAGATCAAGGTTGGCTACAACCTTCAGCGCAAGGTTGTGCTCATGACCGTGTGGGCCTTGTCGCCGCTGGTCCTCTTCATAAGCCCGTCGCTATTCGGTGTTTTCAAGGCGCACCAGAACCTCGGGGATTTCGTAAACAACGTCGCGCTGATCTGGCTGGCGATTGCGATTGTCGGGCTGCTATTCCGCACCATCCACCTCTTTTTCATCAAGGATATCGAGAACGGTCTCGCGTGGATGACCAAGATTCTCACCGATCCGTTTCACGACATCATGCTCTATCACAAAGCGCCGGTCTATTTGCTCCGTGGCGAATTGATCGACCCGATGGGGCATGTGCAGCACGGCGAAGAAGAAGCCCAGGGTTCCGGATTTGAGCCGCAGCAGGAGGGCCGTTAGGCCCGGCGGAGCAACTGGCCGATTGTCTCGCGGAGAATTTGGCGCTTGATCGGTTGCTTGTGCGGATTCTCATTTACCCACCACCAGCCATCGTCGCGCATGGCCCTGGCAGCGGCCACAAACCGGTCCGCCACTGCATCAAAATCCTGCGCGGTATAGTTCAGGCTAAAAATGATGCGGCCGGTTCCGATCCAGCTCAGCGCCAGGCCTTCCGCCCGGAGATAATATTGCAGCATCCAGTGATAGCGCGATGGAGTGTCATAGCAAACAGTCCAGACTGTGGACATATTGATGATTCGAACGGGCACTCCCTCATCCGCAAGGCGCTTATTGAGACGTTGCGCTCGCTCGTCCCAGGTGACATCGATGTTTTCGTACAATTTGCGGATCTCCGGGGTATCCAGCCGCGTGAGGAACTCGTGCGTCGCGCCCATCACGCCGGGATGAGAATTAAAGGTGCCTCGCGCGAAACAAATATCCACCGGATGGTCGTCGCGGTAGCGCTTCATAAACTGGCGCCGACCGCACACCACGCCGATCGGGAGCCCGCCGCCGAGCGTCTTGCCGTAGGTCACAAGATCGGCCTGTACGCCGAAATATTCCTGCACACCGCCGGGAGCCAGCCGGAAGCCGAGAAACACCTCGTCGAAAATCAACACGATACCGCGCTGTGTGCAGACGGAGCGGAGCTCCCGCAACCACGCGCCGTAAGCCGCTTTGTCAAAGCCCGCGCCACCCCGGGAATCCACCAGCGAGGAGTCGGACGGCGCTCCCACATTCGGATTCAATGCTTGAATCGGGTTCACCAGCACGCAGGCAATATTGCGCCGGTTCCGCAACACGCGAAGCGTGGCGTCCGACATTTCGGCCAGCGTATAAGTCTCGTGCGCCGGCACCGGGTTGCCTATGCCGGGCTGCACGTCCCCCCACCAGCCATGATAAGCACCGCAAAAGCGCACAAGGTGCGTGCGGCGGGTATGATAGCGCGCAAGCCGCACCGCCTGCATCACGGCCTCGGTTCCGGACATGTGAAACGACACTTCGTCGAGTCCCGAGATTTTCTTCAACTGCGCGACATTGTCGGCCACGACCGGATGGTATGCGCCGAGCACCGGCCCAAGCTCGCGCACCTGCTCATAGCCTTTCTCCATGCACGATTTGTAGAAATCGTAACCGAAGACATTGACGCCATAGGATCCCGTCAGGTCGTAGAAACGGTTGCCGTCGAGATCGGTGAGCATCACGCCATCCGACGCCTTCAAAAACGAACCGGCGCGCAGATGCTCGCGCACCATCCGGCTGTATTGAAACGGCACGCGGTAGGCATCCGTGAATTGCAGGTCGGACATCCCCTCGCGCACTTCAGCCGTGAGCCGGCGCGTTTCCGGGAAGCGTTCTCGATAAAGTTCCGCCAGCCGCATGAAGCCGGCGCGGCGTCGGGATGCGACATCATCAGGCGCATCGTCGGAACGGAAAAAATGATCCTCGCCGAACTCATAGAACGGCACGAGGGAAGCGACGCGTCGCGACATGCGCACATGCCCGGTCAACGACCGGTGCTTTGCCTTGGAAAGCTCCAGCCGGGATTTTATCTTTGCCAGCGCCACGACTGTTGCCGCGGAACCAAGGGCGTAAAATGTGAGTGTGGAAAGCCTCTCGTCCATAGGTTCAAAGTTCGTGAGAGCAAACACAACGACGCATGAGAGCGCAATCCTTTATCGCCGGAGCCATCAAGCAGGAATGGTTAAATTTCGTTCTGACAAATCGAATCCCAAGACGCCTCGCGACCAGCTTCATCGGCTGGTTCAGCAAGATCGAGCAGCCGCTAGTTCGCGATCTCTCGATAGGCACCTGGCGCCTCTTTTCTGACCTTGATCTCAGCGAATCACGGAAGAAGAACTTCACGAGTCTGCGCGATTGCTTCATCCGCGAGCTCAAGGAAGGCGCCCGGCCGATCAACCCGGACCCGGCGGTCCTTGTCAGCCCTTGCGATGCCATCGTCGGCGCCTCCGGTCCGATCACAGGCACTGATCTGCTGCAGATCAAAGGCTCGTCGTATCCGCTGGAGGAACTGGTCCGCGACCGTGAACTCGCGGAGTCCTATCGCGACGGATGCTTTGTCACCCTGCGCCTGACCGCCTCGATGTATCACCATTTCCACGCTACTTACGACTGTTGTGTCGAGCAGGTAACCCATATTTGGGGAGACACCTGGAACGTCAATCCGCCCGCTCTGGCGCGCGTGGAAAAACTCTTCTGCAAAAACGAACGCGCCGTCATTCGCACCCGCCTCGAGGCGACCGGGCAGCTTGTTACGCTGGTCCCGGTGGCTGCGATCCTCGTCGCTGGCATCCGCCTGCGATTCCTCGATCTTGTCATCGATCCCCGGCGATCGGAGTCTCCAGCTATTCCGTGCAAAATCCGGTTCATCAAGGGCCAGGAAATGGGCTGGTTCGAGCATGGTTCCACCATCATCGTGCTCGCTCCGAAAGGCATGGTTTTGTCGCCTGCTGTCCAGGCGGGCTCGATCATTCGGATGGGTGAAGCGTTGCTTCAGCAGAAAATTGAAGCACGATCCGGCCCGTATCCACTCATGTAACAATACCGTCCCTGGGAGTAGGTTCACAGCAGAGTTGCCGGGCGTTTTCCTGTTCTTGAATGAAGCCAGTGATCTCGCGCGTCCAATCGGCGGGATCTTTGCACATCGCGAGGTGATCGCCCGGGATCACTGCCAGTTTCGCAGAGGGCCGGTGGAAAAGGATCTCCTCCGCATTATGCCTCGGAACAACCCGGTCATCATCAAAGGCGATGCACAATATCGGCTGGTTGCACTTTTTAAACGGCTCCCTGACATCGACTCCAAGGACTGCACGCACGCGTGAGGCCAGGCAGCGCGCAGATACACGGGCCCAGGTCTCCGCCTTCGCCAGACGAAAAGGATCATCCTGCTTCCTGAGCACCCAGACCGGAATCCGCCTCGCAAACCTTAGCGCCCAGATCACCTGCCAGATCATTGCAAACTTGAATCGTGGAAGATTCTTTTTAGGCGGACGCAGAAACGTCGCGGAAAGGATCATCCCCCGCACCCTGGCCGGCTCAGCCGCCGCAAGCATGACTGCGAGCGGCCCCGAGAACGACGAACCCACCACGTAGAAATCAGGAATCTGCGAAACCTTCTCGCGCACGACACGAAACAGATCCTCGTAACCGTTTGCGCCTGATGAGGGATAGCTTACGACCACAGGGCGGATCCACGCAGGAAGCAATGCAAGGGATGGCCGGAAGAACACATCAGTTCCATCGAGCCCTGGCAAAACAACGAGTGTGATTGTCTTATCCATCAATCGTGTGTTGCACAGCAACCGGCACAAACCCTACGCCTGGATGATGTTGTTCCGGATCGCGTAGCGGACGAGATCGCTGAAAGTATCGAGGTGCAGCTTGCGCATGATGGCCGCGCGGTGGGTCTCGCAGGTTTTGATGCTGATGCCCAGCAACGTGCCGACTTCCTTGTTGCTCTTCCCCTCGGCGAGAAGCTGGATGATTTCGCGTTCACGCTCCGTGAGCGGCCCCTGGGAGGATTTGTCCTTCCCGGGCGCACCATGGAGGTAACGTGCAAATACGATCTGGGATATCTCGGAGGTAAAAAACGGCTTGTGGTTCGAGAGAGCTTCCACGGCGTCGAGGATGTGCTGGTTCGCCCCGGTCTTCACCAGGTAGCTCCTCGCGCCGGCGTCGAAAACTTCATGCACGAGTTTTTCATCTTCATGCCCGGTGAAAATAAGAATCTCCGTTTCCGGCACCGATCGCTTGATCTGCCGCGTCGCCTCAAGGCCGTTCAACTCCGGCATTTCATAATCGAGAATCGCAATATCAGGCTTCAACTCCCGGGCCATCGACACGGCTTCCCGACCATTCTTCGCCTCGCCGCAGACCACCATGCCCTGTTGCTTTTCGAGCAGCATGCGCACTCCGTGCCGGACCATCTCGTGATCATCCGCAAGCAAAATTCGTATCGGCTTCAAACTCATAGATTTAGATAAAACACCATCACTGACCTCTTCGGCCAAGCAGGGAGAAGCAGCAACCATACCGCTTGTCCCCTGCTGTGACACAACATTCATACTCTATAATCGTATCTCGTATCCAGATTGATGCGATTATTCTCCCGCATTATAAAAACAGCGGTGAGTACCGGCGATCTTTTCTCATGGAGAGGAAGGGTCAACAAGCTTGTATTTCCCTGTAGTTACAAGTATTTACGAAGCTGTCAAAAGCGGACTGAAAGCGCTTCCATCGATAATGACCGGCCCTCTCAATTTCAAAAGTTTACGCGAGAAACTGGAGAAAAAATTCCCAAAATTGCGCGCAGCAAAAGGGAACAGCACGATCATCCCCAGCGCCAAAATGGACGAGGTGCTGATGGCTACGAAGTCGCAATATCCGCGACTGCCTGTCTGGGAAAACATCGAGCACCCGAGGGATAATTATTTCAGCATCCACATCCTGCCGCTGCATTTGCCGCTGCACCCCACGCTCGAGGAGCCGATCAAGGATCTGCAAAAGCAGATGCTCGCGGATGGGGTGAACAAGGATTTCTGCATGTTGGAGGATCTCTATGAGGAACGTTTTTCTCACCTCTGGGTGGCGGAAACCCAGAGGTGGATTTTCAAGCCGATCGGGATGTGTAATTTTCTTTACCGGGAAACCCCGGGATCGAAATATCCCATCGATGAAGGCAGCTTCAGCACCACCGGCAAGGAGAAATGGTGGCTGAATTATATATGGCTGAACCCGGCGCAGCGGAACCACCGGGTGTTGAGGAATACCGTCCCCTACTTCAAAAACTGGCACCCGGATTTCAAGCTTACCCGGGAGCATCCCATCGTGGACAAGTCGCTGAAAGATTATCCCGAGCACAGGCAGCCCCAGTCAGGGAAATCAATCATGTGGGGATGAGCGGCCGCAAAAGCAATCCGCCGCGCCCGCCTATAACTTTGCAAGGAGACGGTCCACCTCGACATATTTGTCGATGAGCACCTGGATGCGGTCGATTTTCTCCGCATCGCCCGGGAGCGTTTTCACCGTCATGGTGTGGATGCTGTTTGCCACCGAGTAACTGTCCAGCGGCGACCCGATCACCGGCAGATTCGATGCGCGGATGAGGTCGAGCACGCTCTGGTGCGGAAACAGATCGCCGGAAAGCACGATGCCGGCGAGCGTCTTCCCATCCTCCTCGGAGAGGGAAGTCGCCGAGAGCGCCGCCAGGATCACATCCTCCCGGTCGCCCGGGGTGATGATCAATGTGCCGGGCGTGAAATATTCCATCACATGGCTCGATGTCATCGCGCCGATGATGATCTTGCGCACGCGCCGGCGCGTGGCGGAGGCCTCGCTTTTTGCGTGGATGAATTTGCCTTTGATCTGCTTGTTGATCTGCCCCAGCGTCGCATTCGCAAGCATCGGCTCCGCGGGAATCACGCCTATGAGATCGATTCCCAGCCGCTCCAGGCCGCGCCGCGCGAAATCCTGGACCTGTTCATATTTATCGGGAAGCACCTTGTTGAGAATCACGCCCACGAGTTCCACGCCTTCCTTGTCAAAGAGCGCCTTGTTCAGCACCACCTCGTCGATGGCGCGGCCGATGCCTCCCTTGGTAATGAGCAGCACCTTGCTGTGCAGCAGCTTTGCCACGCGGGCATTCGAGAGGTCAAACACCGAGCCGACGCCCGCATGCCCTGTCCCCTCGATGATGACGAAATCCTTCTCCCACGCAGCGCGATCAAATGAATTCTGGATGCGGCGGACGAGGAAATCGTTGTTCGAGTGGTCGATGTATTTCCGGGTAAAGTCGGGCTCCACGGCGATGGGGCTCATCGCCTCGATGGGCACTTTCACCCCGTAAGTCTGGTCGATCAATATCGAGTCTTCATCGATGCGTTTTCCCTCCACATCGACGAAACGCTGGCCCACCGGCTTGATGAAACCGATCTGCCCGAGTCTTTCCTTCAGCGCGGCGAAAAGCCCGAGGGAGGTGGTGGTCTTCCCATCGTTCTGCTGGGTCGCCGCTATAAAAAGACGTGGTGTGACAGTGTTCAAACGTGCGAAAATTTACACCTGTTCCGGGTAAAGCCTGCGGTATTCGATCGCCTGCAGCCCGATGATGGCTGCCACCCCGAGGATGTCCTGCACGGTGGCGCCGCGCGACATGTCGGCGCAAGGGCTCGCAAGCCCGAGCAGGATCTGGCCGTAGGCCTCGGCCTTCGCCACATGCTGGATGAGCTTGGCGGCGATATTTCCGCTGTTGAGATCGGGGAAGATCAATACATTCGCCTTGCCGGCGACGGTGCTGCCGGGTGCCTTGATAGCCGCCAGGTCGGCGAGCATCGCGGTATCCGCCTGCAATTCCCCGTCGATCTGCATCTCGATCCCCTCGTCCTTGGCCTTTTGCTTGGCAAGCGCGGTGGCGGCGGCGATTCTTTCCACCATCGGCGACTTCGCACTTCCCTTGGTGGAAAAACTGAGCATCGCGATGCGTGGCGGTATTCCCTTGAGCTGGCGCGCGATCTTGCCGGTCTCCACGGCGATCGTGGCGAGCTGCTCGACTGTGGGCGTCGGGATCACGGCGCAATCCGCGAGGAGCATCACGCCGTTTTCACCGAGTTCCTTGTCGGCCACCTCGACGATCATGCAACTGGAAATCGTCTTCACATTAGGCAGCGGTTTTACGAGCTGGATCAATGGCCGCAGCAATGTGCCTGCCGTGGTGCTCGTGCCTCCCACCAGGCCGTCCGCCTGGCCGTACTGCACCATCATCGCGGCGAAATAATTTGGCTTTATCAGCATCGAGCGCGCATCGGACGGGCCGAGATTGTGATAGCGCTTCAGCTTCTCTAGGCGCTCGCAGAAGAGCGGCAGGTCGGTGGCGGTTTCGGGATCGATGATGCCGATGTGATCGAGATCGATCTTTTCGCTGAGCGCGACTTTTTCGACCTCCGACTTTTTGCCCAGCACGATGGCGGGTCCGAGTTGCAATTTGACAAACTGCTCAGCCGCCTGCAAAATACGCGGCTCTGTGCCTTCAGGGAAAACGATCCTCTTCGGATGGCGTTTCAATTTCTGAAAGACCGATTCAATAAATTTCATAACTCTCCGACACGTTGGAGGTTTTCAAAGGGAGACACAAGCGAAAGATCATAGCAATATGCAGGCAGACTATCATCTACACACCCCGCTCTGCCATCACGCGGAGGGTTCGCCGGCCGATTATGCGAAGGTTGCGATCGGGCGCGGGCTCGACGAAATCGGCTTCTCGGACCACAACCCGATGCCCACGCAATTCGACGACTGGCGCATGAGCATCGGCGATCTTCCTCTCTACCTGGACATGGTGCAGGCCGCGCGCGAGCAGTATCCCGCGCTGCCCATCCGCATCGGGCTCGAGTGCGATTTCATCGCCGGGCAGGAGACATGGATCGAGCGGCTCGCAGGGAAAACGGACTGGGATTACCTCATCGGCAGCGTCCATTACATCGCGAATGGCTGGGCCGTGGATGACCCGAAATGGATCGGCCGGTTCACGGATCGCCCGGTCGATGAAATCTGGACGATGTATTGGAAAGCATACGAGCAATGCATCCGCAGCGGGCTGTTTGATTTCGTCGCGCACCCCGACCTCGTGAAAAAATTCGGTTTCAAGCCCGAGGGCGACTTGAGGAAATATTACGAGCCCAGCATCGCCGCCGCCGCGGAAAAAAAAGTAGCCATCGAGATCAACACCGCCGGCCTGCGCAAACCGGTGAACGAGCTTTACCCCAGCCGCGAATTTCTGGAGATGGCCTTTGCCGCAGACATCCCGCTGCTCATCAATTCCGACGCCCACGCGCCGGAAGAGGTCGGCGCGGATTTTCCAGCCGCAGTCCAGCTTGCGAAAGAAGTCGGCTACACGCAGACACTGCGTTTTGAAAAGCGCAAGCGGCGGTTTGTCCCGCTGTGATTCCTTCAAGATGTCATTTACCGAATCCGAAAAAAGTGCATTTATAGCCGCTCTTTTGAAGAAAGGATGGCAGCTTCGTGACGATGTCATTTGGTCTCCGGGCGGGGGCCTTTATTTTAATTCGTCTCATTTTTCCGACTGGAACCCAAAGACGATGAAGGAAACATTTACGCGTAGGGCGGCGCGTATTGAGCAAGTCTTCGCTGAGGCCGCCGCTGAGAATCGCGACGTTCATTTGGTTGCTGACGAGGCGATGGAAAAAGCGCAATGAAGCAGGCTTTTTGAGATCCGTATTAACGAACTTGAGATCATGAAACTCGACAAAACCCCTCCGTTCCCTCCGTTTTCTCCTGTTCAAATCCCCTCAATGAAACTTCTCGTAGGCAGTCACGTAGTCGCATTTCCCCGGCGTCCGCTCGTCATGGGCATCATCAACCTCGTGCAGGACTCATTTTCCGGCGACGGCCTCACCGATCTCGACCTCGCCATGGAGCGCGCGGGGCAGATGATTTCCGACGGTGCGGAGATCATTGACGTCGGCGGCGAAAGCGCCGGCACGAAACGCGGGGCCATGAGCGAGCAGGAGGAGATCGACCGCATCTGCCCCTTCATCGAGAAATTCCGCGCCATGGAAAACGCCCCCCTGCTTTCCATTAACACCTGGCGTCCCAACGTCGCACGCGCCACCCTTGCCACCGGCGGCGACATCCTCAACGACATCAGCGCCCTCCCCACCGATGAAAACGCCCGCATCTGCGCAAAGCAGGGAGCCGCCCTCCTGATCATGCACAGCATCGGCGAGCCCAAGGTGAAACACACCCACGTCCATTACGACGACGTCATGGAAACGCTGGAAAATTTCTTCGAGGAAAAAATCGCCATGGCCCTCTCCGCAGGCGTCGCGCGAGACGCCATCATCCTCGACCCCGGCATCGACTTCGCAAAGCAGCGCGACGATAACCTCACCATCTACCGCGACCTCGCCCACCTGCAAAAATTCGAGCGCCCCATCCTCCTCCCCGTCTCCCGCAAGACCGTCATCGGCGACGTCCTCAACATCCCCGAAGCCAGCCAGCGCGACGCCGGCACCGTGGCCTGCATCGTCAGCGGCATGTCCCGCGGCGCATCCATCTTCCGCGTCCACAACGTCCGCGCCGCAGTGCAGGCGGTAAAAACAATCTACGCCATCGAACAAGCCGTCTGACTTTCCGGCGCTCCCCTCGATGGCAAAGCCATCGCAGCCACAGCAGCCGGGGGTCAAGCGAGGCACGAGCGCCTACCCCCGGATCTCATGCAAAAAACTGCATCGATCCTGAAGGGATCGATGCCAGCGCTTTTGCAAACTTAGCCTGGGTTAATTACCAGGCGGAACCGGCACGGAAAGATTGCGACAAATGGACCGGGCCAGGAATTTTTTGATTTCGCTGTGCCGGGGGATTGCTTCCTTACGCCCGGTTTGCGGGTTGCTCCAGATGGAATGACTGCCGCCTTCGCGAACCGCCACGCAGCCGTGTTCTTGAAGATGGCCAAGCAAAGCGCGCCGCTTCACGTCATCACCAGCTCCGCCGTCTCCGCCTGGGGATCGAGCCGGAAAACTTCTTCGCGTTCGGTTTCCAGCAGGAGTCGAATGGCTTCCTTCAGGTTGCCCAGACATTCATCCTTGGTCTCGCCCTGACCATTCGCGCCGGGAACTTCCAGGCACGTCGCCCAAAAACCGCCCTCGTTCGGTTCGCCCTTATGCACAATTGCTGTGAATTGTTTCATGCACCTTGTTTATAATCCATTTTGTGGTGGGAACAAAGTGGTTTTATTTTGCAGGCAAAGCTTCTCGCCCGGCATTCCCCTTTCCTCATTCAATGTTGGAAGTTCAAACTCGACTCTTGGAGAGGTCGAGGGGCGAGGGCGACAATTGGACGGTCTCTCCGCCCTTCTTCCCTTTAGCATTCAGCCTTTATACTTTAGCCTTGTCATTCCGCCTCACATCAATCCCCTGCGCCGCCAGATACTCCTTCACATCGCCCACGGTATATTCGCCAAAATGAAAAATACTCGCCGCGAGCACCGCATCCGCCTTGCCCTTGAGCAGCACTTCGGCGAGATGCCCCAGCGTTCCCGCTCCACCACTCGCGACAACGGGAATGCCCACTGATTCACTCACCTTCCGCGTAATCTCGAGATCGAACCCCGCCTTCGTCCCATCCGCATCTATACTGTTGAGCACGATCTCCCCCGCGCCAAGTTCCGCGACCTTTACCGCCCACTCCGCCGCGTCGAGCCCCGTGGCCTTGCGTCCGCCATGTGAAAACACCTCCCACCTGCCGGGCGACACGCGCTTCGCATCGATCGCCACCACGATGCACTGGCTGCCAAACCGTTCCGCCCCCGCGTGGATGAGCTCAGGCGTCGCCAGCGCGGAGGAGTTGATGCTGATCTTGTCCGCGCCCGCCTGGAGCATGGCGTGCATGTCATTCGTCGTGCGGATGCCGCCACCCACGGTCAACGGCATGAAACATTGATCAGCAGTCCGTTTAATCACCTCGACCATCGAATCCCTCCCGTGCGCGCTGGCCGTGATGTCGAAAAAAACCATCTCATCCGCGCCCTGTTGATCATAGCGCAATGCGAGTTCGACGGGGTCGCCGACATTGCGGAGTTCGCCGGCTTCGGCTTTGCCAAACTGCACGCCGCGCGTGACCTGGCCATTGTGAACATCGAGACATGGAATGATGCGTTTGATCAACATTGAGTAAAAATGGTTATAATTTGCTACAAAATCCACAATTCTTTACATGAATTTGTAGTATTTTAGCTTTTATTGGGAAATTTATGTTGACAATTATTTGATTGTAACTAGCCTCCCGCCCCGTTAGTAAATGTTGTAGGCTTAACTAAAGGAACTTATGGGTAATAGTAAGACAGGGAAATCTCAATCCTCAACCTCTAATGGCGGGGGAGCTGTAAAAAAGGGTGGCTCATTCCAAATCTCCAGTGAACCGGTGAGCCACGGTAAAACGGAGGGCGACGTCCACAAATACGAAGTGACGCACGACGCCCCGCCGCCAGCTCCTGCTGCATCCGCACCCGCTGCGCCAGTCTATGAGGATCTCGGCCATCTTCCCGAGACCTACGGCGAGAACTCCATCTTCCTCATCGCCCGCGACCCGAAATGGCTTTTCACCTACTGGGACATCGCATGGGGCAATTTCGCCACGTTCGACATGAAGAACGGCGAACGCAAAGTTTTCCTGAAAGTATTTCTCAGTGACGGTGGCGCGGAATCGACCATCGAAATCAACACCGAGGCCAGAAATTGGTACATCCCCGTCGCACACGCCGCCGCGACCTACTACGTGGAGATGGGTTACTACAATAAAAAGGGCACATGGACGGTCGTCGCCACCTCGGGCGAAGCCACCACACCGGCAGACTCCATGGCGCCGGAGAACGACGTCGATTTCGCGACCGTGCCGATGCATCTCACTTTCCAGCGCCTCCTCGATATCGTGAAGGCCGCCATGTCCGAGGGCGAAAGCCTCATCGGCGCGCTCTCACGCCTCCAGGGCGAAGGCCGCAAACTCGCATTTGCCGCTGGCAAAGCGCCGGAGTGGACGGAGCAACAGCGAGATCTCCTCATCGCCCTGCTCGGCACGAACATTGTGGACCGCGTCGGCATGGGCTCGGCGGAAATCGACCAGCTTCTCCGCAAGGAATTGCAGGAACGCCTCAACACCGAGAGCGCCAGCGAGATTGTGACGAAGGGCCTCTGGGGCCCGGGCGCGAGCAGCCTGTTCAGCGGCATCGGCCTCTGGGGACCGGAAGTCACCAGCCTCTTCAGCGGGGTCGGCGCAAGCTGGAGCGCACAGCCCTTCAGCGCGCAAAAATCGCGCGAGTTCTTCATGCATGTGAACGCGGAAGTCATCTTCTACGGCGGCACGCATCCCGATGCAAAAGTCACCATCGACGGCGAGGAAATCACGCTGAACCCCGATGGTTCATTCCGCTACCACTTCAAGTTCCCCGATGGCGACTACGATATCCCGATCGTCGCGCTCTCGCCGGACAAGGTCGAGGAACGCTCCGCCACCATCTCCTTCCGCCGCGCCACCGCGCGCATAGGCGACGTCGGCCACACCGCCCAGCCCGCCCGGCTCACAAAGCCCATCGGCGACAAGCGGAAATAATCAATATTAGTTCCAAGGCGAAGCCGTTCTCCCAAAGGTCTTGCACTTTGGGATTTCAGCGCATCAACATCAAAAACCTTGTCGTCAAACGGCGCGACTTTTGGAGGAACATGCTCTGTCATGTCCGAGTCCGCGATAGCCTCTTCGGACTTCAAAAAAGTCAATAAACACCCAGAGACAAACTAAATTCGCCAAAGAATATACATAAAACATATATTCACTTGACAAATTTGTTAGTTTTTAGGAATATTGGCCAATGACAAAACTATGCCTTCCATCCACCCCTTTGCGGCCTTAGCAGTTAAAATCTTTTCAAAAACGCACCTTGCCAAGTGATCTTCATCTTCGAAATCCGTGGAACACGCCCTGTTCCACGGAACCCTAAATCAAGCCAAATCAAGGTAAATCAAGCCGGAATAGACCTAAAAAATGAAAACACCGCTCAGCCTTTCTCCATTCAATATGGGACGTTCAATCCGATCTTATCCGGCCTGATCCGGGTTAATCCGGCCAAAAAATCCCACGAATCTTTCAAAAACCCAAGCCTCCAAGACGCGAAACCTTCTCTTCCTTTGAGCCTCATCCTTTCCCTATTGGTGCCTTGGTGGTGAACTCTTCTCATCCTGCCTAAAACACTCGCATTGCATTCCCCATTTTGCCTATTCTCCCACCCCGCTGAAATCCCTGAACTTCAGCCGGGTAGAAAATTTTTGAATTATGACGTCCGCCGAAATCCGCCAATCCTTCCTCGATTTTTTCAAGTCGAAAGAGCACACCATCGTGCCTTCCTCGAGCCTCATGCCCGACTCGCCGAACCTCCTGTTCACGAACGCCGGCATGAACCAGTTCGTCCCCATCTTCCTCGGCCAGGTGAAATGCCCCTACACGCCCGGCCGCGCCGCCGACACGCAGAAATGCATCCGCGCAGGCGGCAAGCACAACGACCTCGACGACGTCGGCCTCGACACCTACCACCACACATTTTTCGAAATGCTAGGGAACTGGTCCTTCGGCGATTATTTCAAGAAGGAAGCCATCGACTGGGCATGGGAGCTCGTCGTGAACCGCTGGAAATTCCCCGCCAACCGCCTTTACGCCACCGTTTACAGCCCCGATAAATCGCTCGGCGACCCCAGCGATTTCGACCGGGAGGCGCACGACTTCTGGGCCGAAAAATTCACCGCCGCCGGGCTTGATCCCGCCGTGCATATCGTGAACGGCAACAAAAAGGACAACTTCTGGATGATGGGCGACACCGGCCCCTGCGGCCCCTGCTCCGAGCTGCACGTCGATCTCACCCCCGAGGGAGACACCCGCGGCAGCCTAGTGAACAAAGGCGACGCCCGCACCATCGAGATCTGGAACCTCGTCTTCATCCAGTACAACGCAAATCCGGACGGCACATTCTCCCCGCTCCCCGCGAAGCATGTCGATACCGGCATGGGCTTCGAGCGCGTCACGAGCATCATCCAGGGCACGAAAAATTTCACCGATTTCGCCAACGCAAAAATCTCGAATTACGAGACCGACATCTTCCGCCCGATCTTCGACGAAATCGAAAAACTGAGTAGCAAAACATACGGCAACACCCTCCCCGTCACAGGCAGCACCGGCGACACCGAGCAGGAAAAAGCCGACGTCGCATTCCGCGTCATCGCCGACCACATCCGCACCCTCAGCTTCGCCATTGCGGATGGCATCCAGCCCGGCAACACCGACCGCAACTACGTCCTCCGCCGCATCCTCCGCCGCGCCGTCCGTTACGGTCGCACCCTCGGCTTCCACGAGCCATTCTTCTACAAGCTCGTCGCCGTCCTCGCCCGCACCATGGGCGACGTCTTCCCCGAAATCCGCGCAAAACAGAAATACATCGAGGAGGTGCTGAAGAGGGAAGAAGAGGCGTTTAACAAAACGCTAGACATAGGAATTAGCGTTTTTGATGAAGCGGTAGAATTCCTTTTCCACATGCGTTCAAAAGACGCGAAAGAGTCAGGATATATGCAAGCTCCGGACGCTCAATGGAGAATTCGTGGAGTGCAGGCTATATCCCCTCGCAGATATGCAGACGGTAGAGTTGAATTGCTCCTAGCTGGGGAATTTGTGTTTTTCTTATATGACACATACGGATTTCCTCTGGATTTGACACAGTTAATGGCACGTGAACGTGGGGTTCCTGTCGATTATGAAACCTTTAGAATCCTCATGGAACAGCAGCGCACCCGCGCACGCGCCGCGCAGAAAAAAGAAGTCATCGAGCTCTCTCAAATCGACACCAAGGAAGCCACGCATTTCCTCGGCTACGATCACCCGCACACCGGTGCCGATGTCCAGGAAGTCGTGACGCTCAAGGACAAGACCGCCGTGATCCTCAACAACTCCGTCTGCTACGCCGAGATGGGCGGCCAGGTCGGCGACGCCGGCGAACTCACCGGCTCCGGCAAGCTCTGGCACATCACGAATACGCAAAAAAGCGGCAACACCTGGCTCCACTTCATCGAGGGCAACGACGCCCCGAATGTCGGCGAGCACGTCACCGTGGAATACGACACCACGCGCCGCAACGCGATCCAGCGCCACCACACGGTTACACATTTGTTGCACTGGGCATTGCACGAGGTCGTCTCCCGCGAGGCCTCGCAGAAAGGCTCGTTCGTCGGCCCCGACAAACTCACCTTCGATTTCAACAGCGCCGCCCTCACTCCCGCGCAGGTCCGCGACATCGAGCGCCTCGTGAATGAGCGCATCGTGGAAAACGCCGGCGTCACATGGACGGAAATGCCCTACGCCGAGGTGAAATCGCAACCGCAGGTCATGCAATTCTTCGGCGACAAATACGGCGACATCGTCCGCGTCGTCCAGATCGGCGGTCACGCCGCGAAACTCGACGGCTACTCCATGGAGCTCTGCGGCGGCACCCACACCCGCGCCACCGGCGAGATCGGCCTCTTCCGCATCGTGAGTGAGGCAGCCATCGCCGCCGGAGTCCGCCGCATCGAGGCCGTCGCCGGCCTGAACGCCTACGAATTCGCCACCGCCGATTCCGAGCGCCTCAAGACATTCGCCACCAAACTCAACGCCCCGCTCGGAGAGCTGGAAAAGAAACTCGACGCCCTCCTCGCGCAGCAAAAAGAGCTGGAAAAATCGCTCAAAGCCGCCCAGCAGCGCGAAGCCTCCGGCCGTGCAAAGGACCTCCTCGCCACCGCCGAGACCATCAACGGCGTACCCGCCATCATCACCAACCTCGGCACCGCCGACGGCGACACATTGCAGACCGTCGCCGACGCCCTCAAAGGCACGTTCCAGGGCGTCATCGTCCTCGGTGGCGTATCAAACGGCGCAGTCGCCCTGGTCGCCAGCGTCAGCCCCGACTTCACCGCAAAAGCCCAGGCCGGCAAAATCATCCAGACCATCGCCCCCATCGTCGGCGGCAAAGGCGGCGGCAAGCCCGACAACGCCCGAGGCGGCGGCAAGGACGCCACCAAGCTCGACGAAGCCCTCGCAAAAGCAAAGTCCCTCCTCGCAACCTAAACGAATCCCAGTCACCAGTCGTCGCAGTAACACTCCGGGGAGCGCACTCGTCCCGCGTGCTGGTTGCGGTGTCCCGCCGCATCGAACTTTTTCTCCAGCCCCGCATGCTATCCGAGGACGTCCTACCCACCCCCTCGCCAAAAAAACATTGCCTCGTCATCTCTCCACACACGCCCAACCCCAAAAAAACCGTTACCTCGCAAACTGATTCCATAATGCCCCGACCCGATGGATCGCCCCAGCATCGACTATATGATGGAAACTTATTTCCACAGCATCTAAAGTAACTGGAATGAACACGCCGCTCACCACTCTCGAACAACAGAGGGCGTACCTGCGCCGGTTGGAAGAAGGTTGGGCTGCAGCAAGCGCGGATCAGGCCGAGACATCGAGAAATCTCACCGATGCAGAAAGGTGGCGGATCGCCGATGAGTTGCAGCAATTCGCGGAAATGTTTCCTTCTCCTCCTCCCCCAGAGATCCCCCATGAGGAGCATGGCATGGTGCAAATGCAGCGCTATTTCATGAAAATGCATCGTCAGAAATAGAAATAACTCCACTAACCCCATGGCTGGCCTCGTAAAAGACTGGCGCACCACACCGCCGAAAAACCCCGACGACTGGCTCGACAGAGCCCCGGAGTTCTCCCGCCCCATTTGCACTCAACTCCGCGAGTGGATCTTCCACTGGGCGCCCGACCTCGACGAATCCATCAAGTGGAGCGCGCTCTGCTTCAAGGGCCGCAAGCAGGTCCTGGCCATCGGCGCATTCAAGAAACACGTCAGCCTCATCTTCTTCCGCGGCACGGAACTCCCCGACCGCGCGCACCTCTTCAACCAGCACGACGAAGGCAACACCAGCATCCGCACCATCCGCATCACCACCCTCGACGGCCTCAACCGCAACGCCCTCCGCACCTTGATCCAGTCCGCCATCGACCTCGACGCCGACCCCACGATCCCGCCCCTCCCACCGGCAAAACGCACCCCCATGCCCATGCCCGACTTCTTCAAGAAAGCGCTCAAGGCAAATCCGAAATCCGCCGCAGGTTTCGCAACCCTCTCCCCCAGCCACCAGCGCGAATACATCGCATGGCTCACCAGCGCCAAGCGCCCCGAGACCCGCGAAAAACGCCTCACCGAAGCCCTCGCCGCCACCGCCGCCGGCAAAAATTACTCCGACCGCCGCATGATCTAATACCGCCGCTCTCTTTTTTTAATCTGTGAAATCTGTGTCAATCTGTGGGCCAAAAAAGCCCTCTTCCCTTCGCGTCCTTTGCGCCCTTCGCGGTTAACTTCCCTCCTTCAACTCCCTCCCCGGAAACATTCGCGCCATCAACCTCCCCGTCACGCAAACAGCCACAACCATCCCCAGCAGAGCCCCCGCCACAACATCCGAAAGATGATGCGCCCCCACGCAGATCCGCGCCGCGCCGATAAGGATCGGCACCGGCATCAACAGCCACCCGATCCGTTTCTTTCTCAACAGCAGCAGCGGGAAAATCAGCCCCATCGAAGCCGCCGCATGCGCCGAGGGGAATGAATTGTATTCATGCTTGATCACCACCCATTGCCCATTGGCGCGCGGCCCGTACCACCCTTGTGCAATGGAAGGCGAGGCATTCGGCCGCGTGCGTCCGGTCATCGCCCGCAACACATTGGCCCCGATGCCGCCCGCCAGGATCGACACAATCACCATCACGCAAAGAATCCGCAGCCACTCCGTATCACGTTTCACCCGCGCAACAATCCCCGCCACGATGCAAGGCACCATCAACCAGTTCCACTGCCCGTAATGACTGCCAAACCGCCCAAAAGCCAGCACCCCCGGCGTCGCGTGCGTTTTCACGAAAGCCATCACCGCATCATCCAGGAAAAATGAGACCCCCAGGAGAGCCGTAGCGGCAAGCCCTATCGCGAGCCATAGCGCAACGGCCTTGCCGCGATTTGTTTTCATTGCCATGCTGCAACGATCAATAAAGTGAATCCGACCCTTTTGCATCCAAATATTCGCCTCTTCCTGCTTTTTGCCTGCGCGATGGCCCTCCACCTTTGCGGGACATGGATCCTCCCGCTCATCGATCGCGACGAACCCCGCTTCTCCGAGGCCTCGCGTGAAATGCGCCAGCGCGGCGACTGGATTCTTCCCACTTTTAACGACGCCCCGCGCTACGACAAACCCCCGCTCACCTACTGGTTCCAGATCGCATTCTACGAGCTCTTCGGCGAAAACGACCTCGCCGCCCGCGCCCATTCCGCCCTCTTCACCGCGCTCACCGCGCTCGTCGTTTACGGCTTCTGCGCCCGCCTTTACGGCACCGGCACCGGTTGGTGCGCCGCCATCGCATTCACGCTCAGCCTGCAGGTCATGGTCCAGGCAAAAGCCGCCGTCGCCGACATGCCCATGGTCTTTTTCGTCGCCCTCGCCGCATGGGCCGGCTGGGAATTAATCACCGCTCCCCCCAATATCTCCACCCGGCGCTGGTGGTGGATCTTCTACCTCGCCCTCGCGCTCGGCTTCCTTGCCAAGGGCCCCATCGCATGGCTCCCCATCGGCGGCATCCTCATCTACGCATGGCGCAAAGGCATCCCCTGCGTGAATGGCTTCATGAAATTCCACTACGGCATCCCCCTCATGCTGGCCGTGGTTGGGCTCTGGGGCATTCCCGCATTGATCAAGACCCATGGAGAGTTTTTCAATATCGGCATCGGCAAGCACGTCATAGAGAGATCATTCGCACCCATGGAAGGCCACGGCGGCACCGGCGCACTCTCCTATATCGCCATGCTCCCGTTCTATTTCCTCACGATCTTTCCCAGCTTCCTCCCATGGTCCATTTTTTCAAAACCCCTCTTCCAGCGCCTCCGCGCCCGCCGCACCGATGCCGAGCTCTACCTCCTCTGCAATATCATCCTCACATTTGTCATCTTCACCCTGGTAAAGACCAAGCTCCCGCACTACACGCTCCCCGCATTCCCATTGCTCGCCTGCCTCATCGCCCCGGTGCTCGTTGACCTGCGCCCCGGACAGTTCGCAAAGCTCGCAGGCGGCATGGTCGCCCTGAACCTCGGCATCGCCTTCCTGCTCTGCCCCTGGCTGGCAAACCATTACATGGTCCCCATCAAAAGCATTACCGCCTCCGTGCAAATCCCCCCCGATACCCAATCCGCATCCGTGGACTACGACGAGCCCAGCCAGATCTGGTATCTCCGTCGCCAGCTCACCACATGGCATGTCTTGCTGGAGGCCAAGGACGCCACCGGCTTCCTCGCCCAGCCCGGCCCCCGCCTCTGCGTAGTCCCCGCCGACCTCGCAAAAACAATCCCCCAACTCCCCACCTGGGAGCGCACCCCATTCGCAGGCCACGACCTCGCAAACGGCAAAAACATGTCGCTCGTGATGATCTTGAAACGGTAGAGGCGATAACCGGTTCGGTCAGGCACAAATTCTCAGCCGTATCCATGCAGTTGAAATTTGGAATTGATCACCAAAACAACCCCAATCGTCGCAGCAACCTTCCGGGGAGCCGCGCCCGGCCAGGGTTCTCTTTTCGGCGGCTCGCCGAAAAGATCCGGGAAACGCACCATCACCCAAAACTCACCACTTCACACAGCGCGCAATCTCTTCTTCCGGGGAGCGCATTCGTCTCGAATGCTGGTTGCGGAGTCCTCGCCGCAACGAACTTTTTTCCAACCCACGCCTGCTATCTGGCGACACCCTCGCGCAACACAACGCCAAAAAGCCCCTCACCTCTGCAAATTCACCGACCCCTGCAACCGGTAGGCGCGGCATGCATCCGAATCGAACGCCCATGCCTTGACCGTACTCCACGCCGCCGCAAATTTTCCCCGGCTGAACACCTTCACCCAGCCCGAGTGTGAGTTCACAGTCTCGTCCGCCGTATCCGGCAGATCGGAACGGAGTTGATTCACATCAGCCACGCCAAAAAGCACCGGCTTTCCTCCGGCATCATCGTAAGTCAGCAGCACCGCATCCGCAGCGCGTCCCTTTTCCGGACGCCGGACGGCGGACGGGGTCAGCCCTTGACTATTGACACTTTTATCGAGTTTTTGCTCTACATTACGCATGCAATTGTTCCCCAGCCACGAGGGGGCGAATCAAGTCGGCCTGCGGGCAACGCCCCAGGAAAACGTCAAAAATAAGACGCGGACGGGGTCAGCCCTTGACTATTGACACTTTTATCGGGTTTTTGCTCTACATTACACATGCAATTGTTCCCCAGCCCCGAGGGGGCGAATCAAGTCAGCCTGCGGGCAACGCCCCAGGAAAACGTCAAAAAAACTCCTCTAGCCCTGTAGGGGCGGATTAATCATTCGTGAATGACGGACAAAAGTGCATACAAAACCAACCACGCCATCACCTCTGCAAATCCACCGATCCCTGCAACCGGTAGGCGCGGCATGCATCCGAATCGAACGCCCATGCCTCGATCGCATTCCACGCCACCGGAAGTTTTTCCCGGCTGGTTTCACCTCGCTACAACTACTATGCAAAAAAGTCCCTAGTGCGAGGACGTGTGGAAAACATCGTTAAGGCGTGTTGAGAATGCATCCTTCAACGTAGCAAACATATCGGGCTCAGAAACAAAATAGCCCTCCATACGCAAGCTGGCACAACGCCTCCGGGCAGCACTGTGCAACATCCGATCGAAACGAACCGGATCATTCATTGCAATATCTCTTAATGCTGACACTGGCATCCCTTTAAAGTATATACATGGAACTGAAAATCAAATGCCAAATCGCAAGCATCAATCGACCTGCTGGAATGAACTGCGCAAGCTTGATTTGTGCCAAGGCGTTGATTCCTTAGGCGACTATATCCTACAAGTCACTAAAGGAGAAGCTGATGCATATGTCGTCGCATTCACGGAGTGCACCGATATTCCTACTTTGGAGTATATTCAGCGCCTCCACAGGACGATGTTTGTTCGTGTGTATCCTTGGGCCGGGCAATTTAATAAGAAGGGGGATGATATTTGGTTTGGCGGTCTTTTATCATGCGATCCAGCCCATATTGAGCATGAACTAAACCTGCTCTCCGATCAAACGCGCGAACTACTCGCCGACGCATCCAATGATGCCGGTAAATGCAGAGCGTTGGCGTTCTATCATGCAAAATTTGAGCGTATTCATCCGTTCAAAGACGGCAATGGACGGGTCGGCAGAATGATCATGGAATCCCAATTAACTCATTTCTTCGGATCAGAGGAATATCGCAAGCCCTTTAACTCACACGATTATCATGCGGCAATTCGGAGGGCACAATTTCGGAGCGACATACGTCCGCTTACAAATCTCATCCTTGAAGGCGAATCACTATCTCTTTTGCCTCGAAGTCATGATCAAATTCCTTTTTCTTTCCAGATGAAATATGGGACATGGGAGGAAAGACGTGCCCGGAGGCGCGAAGCCCGCAATCGCATAATTTGAAATTTCACGCTGCTGCCGAGTTGCAAATTTCAAGCACGACGTCAAACCAACCACACCATCACCTCTGCAAATTCACAGCCCCCTGCAACCGGTAGGCGCGGCATGCATCCGAATCGAACGCCCATGCCTTGACCGTACTCCACGCCGCCGCAAATTTTCCCCGGCTGAACACTTTCACCCAGCCCGAACGCGGGTAGATCATATCCTCCGCAGTATCCGGCAAATCGGAACGCAGTTGATTCACATCAGCCACGCCAAAAAGCACCGGCTTTCCTCCGGCATCATCGTAAGTCAGCAGCACCGCATCCGCCGCGCGCCCCTTTTCAGGCAGCACCGCCCATCCTTTCAGGACAAACTTCTGCTCCGGCAGATTCGTCGCATCCTGAAGCTGCCCATACCGGACATCGCCCGGTGAGGACGCATCGCAGATCGCGCTCAGCGGCGTATCGGCCTTGAGCACGCCGGGGCGCAGGTAGCCGAGCTGATCGAGCAGGTTCACCCGGCTGCGTAGCACCGGCAGCACATGCCGCACCTCCACGTATCGCTCGAGGAGATCAGGCTCATCTACCAGGTTGATCGTCTCCACCAGCGCCTTGTCCATCCTCATGGCGCGTTCCTTTTTCGGCCACGCACTCAGTTCTTTTAATGAACCCAGCACATGCAGCAGTGCCAGCATCGACGCCAGCGAAACCAGCCATGTCCGCGCCGTATTCCCGGTCCCGGCATCCCGTTTCCCGATATGCTCCAGGATCAATAGCGCGAGAACCGCCAGCCCGATCGGCAGCGGCATCGCAAACGTCACATACCGCGAAGCCAGCGCCTGCTCCGGCCCAAATCCCACCCGTCCGACCGCCGTCAACGTGGCGCTGATAATCGTGACCAGCGCAAACATCAGCCACGGCACCGCCCGGGCGATAAGGGCCGCATCGCGCCGCCAGCGCCACAGGTAGCCCGCAGCCCCGCCCAGCGCGAGCACCAGGACAG
>JBAVPB010000225.1:0-6579 GCA_049692655.1 Chthoniobacteraceae bacterium
GGAAGGATGAGTGATGGATGCGGGATAGCTGACGGTTGGCAAGGGTTGGCAAGGGTTGATTAGCCCTGATAACAGGCGCATTATCCATGAGCGACATTTTGACCCAATCTACACAAGTGACCACGAAGGGATGGTTGCGTTGGAATTGGATGGAGATGGCGGGGCTTTTGGTGGTGTCGCTGGCGTTTGTCTTTGTGACTTTTCGTGGAACTGATCCGGCAAAGTCGCCTTTTCTTGATTTGAGGCCGCATCCGGATTGCGTGGAGTATGCGGCGGTTGCGAGCCGGATTTACCAG
This sequence comes from Chthoniobacteraceae bacterium, assembly GCA_049692655.1. Classification (GTDB taxonomy): domain Bacteria; phylum Verrucomicrobiota; class Verrucomicrobiia; order Chthoniobacterales; family Chthoniobacteraceae; genus DASZPK01. The sequence continues at coordinate 297 of JBAVPB010000225.1, forward strand.
GGGTTGGGCGTGGAACTGAGCATCAACGGGGTGGATTTTCCCAGCCGGTATCCGGTCGGGTTTCCGCTGGCGCTTGCTTTGCTGCATCCGTTCTTTGGGGGGGCGACGCGGCTTGTCATTGTGTGGGCGCCGATCCTGTTTTTGCTGGCCTCGGCGTGGGTTTTTTATGCGCTGCTGCGCCGGCTGGCGGGGAAACCTGCGGCGTGGGCCGGGGTGCTTTTGTATGTGTCCAATCCGTGCATCCTGCTTATGGCGGGGGGGCTTTATTCGGAATGCCTGCTGGCGTTGCTGACTGTTTTGTATCTCGGGTTTTTTATCGAGGCGGTGGAGACCGGCGCTTCGCGACCGGCGGTCTTGTTCGGGGTGTTATTCGGCTTTTCCCTCATGGTGCGCATCCAGGTGGTGGTCACGCTGCCGTTTTTTGTGGTCGCGTGGCTCTGGCTGTCCAGGCACCGGTTTGAGATCCGGCCCATGGCCATGGCTTTCTGCGGGGCGGCGCCGTTTGGGCTGGCGCTGGGGATCCTGCAATGGCGGCAGTTCGGCTCCCCGTTTGTCACCGGCTACGCGTATCATCTGGAAGGATTCAAAGTGAAGATGTTTGCGGCGGAATACCCGGGCCTGAACATCGGATATTACCTGCGGGGCTTTTTGCTGGGGGGCACATTGCCGGGATTTTCGATGAAGATGCCTTTTGTTTCGCTGGGGCTTCCGGTTTTGGCGATTGCCGGGATGTTTGACGCATGGAGAAAAGGGAACTCCAGGGTGGTGATCGCCAGCGCCGCCTTCATGGGGACCATATTCCTGTTTTTCTGCTGTTACTTGATCAGGGACATCCGTTTTTTCATCCAGATGATGATTGTTTATTTTGCGTGGGCGGGAGCCGGCGCGGCGTGGATGGCAAGCAGGGTGCGCCAACCATGGAGGGCGCCCGTGCTGGCGGGAATCGTGGCTGTGGCGCTGGGCGCGCCGCTGGGGACATGGAAGACGCCAGCTGCATTTACGGTGCGCTATGTGAATGCACCGCCGCAAAGATCGCAGATTTATTTGAATTTTTTACGGATCGACTACGCGATTCACAAAGCCGTGGGTGACAAGACGCAGACGGCGCTCTTCACCACGGGAAACCTTGCGCTTCTCGACTTTTATACGGATGAGTTTTTGCTCTACCCCGTCTCCAAGGTGCAGGAATACGCGCGCGTCTCGAAGATCCAGAAGGCGTTTCCAGAAAGCATCGACTCGTTGCTGCTGAAGAAAGTCCCAATTTACATCGCCGACATGGGGGCGGACCAGCAGGAAGAAATCGAGGCGTTCCTGCAGATCAAGGAAGACTTCGAAGTGGCGGCCGTCCCGTGTCCACTGGAAGGGGGCGTGAGCCTTTACAAAATCATCCAACGGAAACAAACCGTTCCCGGGCGCGGCTACTGGGAAGGGCCGGGAAAATAACCAAGCCACAGCCTTGCAAAGGGCGGAAATATGCCTTGCAAGCTCCACTCCAGAGCTATAATTGTTTCGCTTTTTTGGCGCTCAAAGCGTCGCTGAGTTGAAGGGATTACGGGCAAAATTTGTATTTGGATCAACAACAATGACGAACGAACATTCAGCAAAAGTCCCGGACGGATCTTCCAATGGGCAGACCGTCAATGACCTGGAATGGACCGGGGAACGGCTTGTTCCCTCGATTTCCGGACAGATCGCATCCGAGCATCTTCATCGCTATGCGATTGCGCGCACCCTGGCCCATGGGAAAGACGTGCTCGATATCGCATCGGGCGAAGGCTACGGGAGCGCTTTGCTATCCCAGCAGGCCAGGTCCGTGACCGGTGTTGAGATCGACCAAGCCGCCGTGGACCACGCACAGCGCAAGTACGGCTCCGACAAGCTTCGTTTTTTGCAGGGGGATTGCATTGCCATTCCCCTGACGGACGCCAGCGTGGATATGGTTGTCAGCTTTGAAACCATCGAGCACATCAAGAGCCACGAAAAATTTCTCAGCGAGATCCGGAGGGTTTTGCGCCCGGGTGGGCTGCTGGTGATTTCGACGCCGGAGAAAGTGAACTACAATAATTCGGAAAACCCGTTTCACGTCCATGAATTGTCGAGGGACGAGTTCAAGACACTGGTCACCGACTGGTTCAAGAACAGCACCCTGCTCGCGCAGCGGTATCTTGCAGGCTCCGTGATCATTGACGATGAGGAAAATCCGAGTGCCACCTACGGGATTTTCCATGGCAGCTACAAGGGCATCGATTTTTCCAGGAAGCTGGTCTCACCCGCCTATCTGCTCGCGATTTGCAGCAACGAGCCGCTCCCTCCCCTGCCCGCCGGCATCTTCGAGTTCATGAATCCCGCAGGGGACCAAACCGGCGCGGAGCCAGCCCTTTCCTATATGCAGGTTTTCGCGGACCGCGGCACCGGGTACGCGGAATCGTCCTCGGTGGGCAAGTTTGTGCCCGCCGGAGCCTGGCAGACTCTGCGATTTGAGCGGATCGAGCAGCTTCAACCCAGTGGCGACCGCCGTTTGAGGATCGATCCCGTAAACCAGCCGGCGATCCTTAAGATTGCCAGTATCCGGATCGTGCGCGATGGGGACAAATCCGTGCTCTACTCGGCGGATTCCCAAGCTGGATTTGAGAAAATGACTTTTTCGAGCGACTTGCAGCCTCATTTTTACAACGGTGAGTATCTTTCGCTATTTTCCACCGGGAATGACCCCCAGATTTATCTGCCACTCTTCAGCGGACTGGGTCCAGGGCCCTGCACCCTGGAGATCAATCTCCAGATCCAGGTCACGGGAATCGACTGGGTGCTCAACCAGACAGCAATTGCGGAGAACGGACGCATGCGGGAGGAAATCACCGAGCTGAAAAATAAAAACAGACGTCTCGCGAATCCCGTGGAATCGGTGAAACAATGGGTGAGTTCCCGGTTCAAGAGTCCCGCCCGCAGCTAAGCCGTATTCATGCAGTGGAAATCAAAATACAAAGAATTTTTAGACAGGATTAACAAGATTTACAGGATTAAAAGAATGGGATCAGGAGGTTGCAGCTTGAGAGCTTTCGACGGCAAGCCGGAGGCATTGCGCTGCTTTAAAGAGGACTTTTTGGACGTCCTCTAAAACAAGCCGAGGCAACATGGAGGAAAATCCCAACAGAACCGGTTTCCTGCGCCGATTGGAAAAGTCGATCCGCAAGCGGCGGAACAAGCTGAGGATGAAGTTATCGGCCCTCAGGTCCCCGATCGAGAAATACAGGTCGGCGCTGAAGGCCATGGATCCCGGCAAGAAAACAATCGTGCTGGTCACGCACGAAATGTCGCGGACGGGAGCGCCGATCCTTGTCCTCAACATGGCCCAGCATCTCCGGAAAACCTACAACGTCATCGTCATGACGCTGCTGGACGGGATCGCTTCGCCGCACGGCGCGGCGTTGAAGCCGGAATTCAAGGAGGCCTGCGATGTGTTGATCGGGCCTTTCAAATCCTATTTCCGCACCGAGAGCAACTTTAACATCCTGTTCCGTGATCTCGTCGCCTGCGTGCCGGTGGAATTTGCGGTCGTAAACTCGATCGTATCCAGCGTGGTGCTGAAACCGCTCTGGGAAAATGACATCCCTTCCATCCATTTGATCCACGAGTTTGCGTGCTACACGCGGCCCCGCGGGTTGTTTCGCACCTCGGCATTCTATTCCTCCGTGCAGATTTTTTCAGCGTCCGTAGTCCGCAAAAATGCACTCACGGACTACCCGGAAGGCACGAGGGATGGAACCGGCGTCGTTGTCCTGCCCCAAGGCGTATGCCATGCGCCCAGCATCGCCAATGACCCCGTGAAAGCGGCCACCGAGCGGGAGCGCATCCGCAAGGCTTTTCGCCCGCCGGGCTGGCCGAAGGAGACCGTCGTGGTCCTGGGACTGGGCACCGTCCAGATCCGAAAAGGGCCCGATCTGTTTATTGCGTGCGCAAAACGGGTGATGGAAAAGCAGCCGAAGACCCCGTTCCGGTTTGTGTGGATAGGCCATAACTACCACCCGGAACTTGATCTCAACTATTCCGTCTATCTTGCGGATCAAATCCAACGCAGCGGGGTGGAAGGCATACTGACCTTCGCCGATGAAGTTGCGGAACTTGAAACCGTGTACGACGAGTCGGACATGCTTTTTTTGAGTTCGCGGCTCGATCCGCTGCCGCTTGTGTCGCAGGACATGCTCAACCACGGCAAACCGGTGCTTTGTTTCGAAGAGGCCACGGGCGTCGCCGAATACATGGCGGAGGACCCGAAGACGGCCTTTGGAGTCATCCCGTATCTCGACGTCGAGGAGGCGGCAAACCGCATTTGCAGATTGATTGACGATCCCGCACTTAGAAACGATATAGGCAGCGCGGGCCGCCCGCTGGTTGAGTCACGATTCTCGATCCAGAATTATTTGACCCGTATCGGGAGCATCGGCTCCGAACAGGCCGCCCGGAAAGAGATGGAGAAAAAAGACCGCGCGTCGATCGCGCAATCCGGGATGTTCAGGCCGGATTTCTTTTGCTCACCGACGGACCTTCAAACCCACGAAAACCCCGTCAAGCAGTACATGAGCGCATGGCGTTCCGGCTTGAAACTCCGGAAGCCGTTCCCGGGATTTCACCCCGGCATTTATGCGGACTGCAACGGCGTGAAGGACCGCGATCCCCTTGGCCACTTTATCGAAAAAGGGAAACCGGACGGGCCATGGCAACTCGAAGTGATCGAGGGGGATGACCAGCCGTCCCTGCCAAATCCGCCGCTGAGAACAGCCCTGCATCTTCATCTCTATTACCCCGAGCTCGCCTTGGAAATATTGAAGCGGCTCGAAGGCGGGCAAACGCAAATCGACCTGTTGATAAGCGTATCCACGCCGGAAGCAGCCCGTGATGTGAAGACGATGACGGCCGGTTATGCCCGGGGAAAAACGGATATCCGGATTGTCCCGAACCGCGGCCGGGATATCGGCCCCTTGCTGACGGAGTTCAGCGAAAGCATCCTGAATGATTACGACATCATCGGCCATATCCACTCCAAGAAATCCGTGGATATCGGTGACCAGACATTTGCCAGGAACTGGGCTGACTTTTTATATGAGAATTTACTTGGTGGAAAAACGAGGATGGCCGACACGATCCTCAGCCGCATGGCTTCCGACAAGACGCTCGGACTCGTCTTTCCCGACGACCCTCACATCATCGGCTGGGAGAAAAACCGGGACGAAGCGGGGGCGCTGGCAACACGGCTGGGCATCGCGGATTCATTGCCGGAACGGTCGCTGGACTTTCCCATGGGCACGATGTTCTGGGCGCGGACGGCGGCATTGGCACCTTTGTTTAAACTTGGTTTGAAGTGGGAGGAATACCCGCAGGAGCCGCTTCCCTATGACGGCACCATGCTCCACGCCATCGAGAGGCTGCTGCCGACTGTTGCGAAAAGCGGGGGATTCCGGATGGCAGTCACCCATGCAAGAGGAGTTACCAGATAGGGTGATGGCACCGATCCTGATCAGGTTTCCCGGGGTTGAGCAAAGGTCCTGTGAGCCAGGACACGACGGAATATGTCTCTCCAGTTTGATGAGACGTCGTTAGTGAAATGTGAACGGGAGTTGTTGCAAGTGTCTGGCGAGGCGGGAGTCTTGTAACGAGGAGATTTATCCTCCTTCGCTGCTTCCGTAAGAGTAGAGCGTGCTTTGCGTGATGTGATGAGCTTTGGGTGCCGACACGGCTTCCGGAATTTTTCGGCGGTCAAGCCTGCATTCAAATTGTATGAATCCGGCTTAAAACGCGTGCAATGCTTTCAAACCGGATGGATGGGAATTTCCGAAAAGCACCGGGTCTGGATAAAAATGTAAACCTTGCCCGATTATTTGTTCTTTCATATGGTCGCGGATTGTAAAAATGACGGAAACAGCGCGTCCCAATGGGAAAATGCAAAGCAATTCCCGGCCTCAAACACAGGGCGGTGCGGTAACTTTTTTTTACGGGCTGCTCGCGCGCTATCTCTCGCTTTACATCAGGCCAGGCGACAGCATGGTCGAGGTCAACCCTCCTTCGGACAGGTTGCGCCCTTATTTCGAGAAATATGAACCGCTTTTCCTAGACGGTAATCCGCCGGCTGCAGGAAGCGCGGGACAACCGCAGCGGGATGGCTGCGGCTATTACGTGTTGAACAGTTGCATCCACTACGAGGCCGACATCCAGACGCTTTTTGACAAGCTCCGCAGGGTGGTGCCTGATTCCGGACGCGTGGTGATCCTTTACTACAGCGCGTTGTGGA
>JBAVPB010000226.1:0-8135 GCA_049692655.1 Chthoniobacteraceae bacterium
GTCCTCACTCAAGGGGGCCTCGAAACAGATGGCGAAATCCATGACGGAGAAACAACTCAAGGATTTCGCAAAAACCAAAAGGAAAAAACTCCCGGCCAAAAAGACGGCCACAAAAAAGAAGAAGTAGATATGGCGATTTCTTTGGAAGCTTGTGGATTTCCAGTATTTACACTGAATAATCACATAAATAGCGCAGACACTTGACAAGAATCTGTTTTTGTGTTAGTTTGAATCCAACAAATAACACACTATGAACACGTCCTGTCGGACGCTTTTAACAATTTAACCCATTTAACATTTTTAACTGCATCGCAAACCGGAAATTCCAAACATCTTTTGTGAAAAACGACCCACATTTTGGAATCATTTACTACGAACCTGAGACTGGTGCCCCTTGGGCGCTTATCCACAATATCCCACTCAGAAAAACCACGAACGAATCCCTCTTCACGAATACACGCCCTTTGCAGAATTCCCATTTTCCGCCCTCCGCCCTCATCCCTCCGCCTTTGCTTCCCATCCGGCTCAGTCCGGGTAAATCCGAGTAAATCCGACTCAGAAAAACTACGAAAGTGAATGAATCCGGTCAGAAATTGGCCGCCTGTTCTTTGAAATCTTCAAATAGACTTTGAAATTGGGCATTATTGAACGCCCCGGTTTCGCCTTCCGCCATCATCTGGCCGGACAAGGCGGGACAAGCCCGGTCAAGGCGCACCAAAGTAAATCGAGGCTTTGCGAGATGAAGCCGTGGGCGGAGGCGGGCGGCTTAACTTGTTCTTCGAAATGGCGCGCTCGCAAGCTCCGGGCTTCTTAAACCTTGAATGCGCTAGGGCAAAGGTGCTGGATCTCGCATCCATCGCAATCGGGCTTCCGCGCGGTGCAACGGCGGCGGCCATGCCAGATGAGCCAGTGGCTGAAATCGGTCCAGCGATCGCGGGGAATGAGTTTGATCAGATCCTCCTCGATCTTTTCCGGAGTGGTCTGCTTCGTAAGACCGAGACGCTGTGAGAGACGTGAAACGTGGGTATCGACCACGACGCCCTCGTTTTTCCCAAAGGCATTGCCGAGCACAACATTCGCGGTCTTGCGCCCGACGCCGCGCAGGGCGGTGAGCTCCTCCATGGTCTGCGGGACTTTGCCCCCATGCTTCGCAACGATATCGGTGCAGGTGGCGTGGATCGATTTCGCCTTGCTGCGGAAGAAGCCGGTGGTCTTGACTGCCGTTTCCAGGTCCTCAATAGGCGCGGCGGCGAATTGCGCTGCGGTTTTGTAGGTCTTGAAAAGTGCGGGCGTGACCATGTTCACGCGCTTGTCGGTGCATTGCGCGGAGAGGATGGTGGCAAGAAGGAGTTGCAACGGGTTTGCAAAATCGAGTTCGCAATGGGCGTCGGGATAGACCTGGCTCAATGCCTTCACCAGTGCGGCGGCGCGTTCCTCGCGTTTCATAGGGAAGGGATGCTCATGATTTCTCCAGCATACAAAACATGACGCAATGCTTGCCACTCTAATTTCGAAACACTAAGTCTCTCTGCCGTGCCAAACATGAACGAGGAACAGAACCAGGGCCCGGCATCGAAGAGGGTGATCGCCGTCACTTTTGCACTGCCGGAGGAGAGCAAGGACTTTATCGCAAAGCTGGAGAATGTGCGCATCGTGCGCCGCGGCAGCCTGCCGGTGATCTCGGCGGAATATGCCGGGAAACAGATCGCGATCTGCCACACCGGCGTGGGCGAGGAATCGTGCCGCACGCAGATGACGGTATTCCTGCAAAACACGCGGCCCGATTGTCTGGTCAGCTCGGGGTTTGCGGGAGGACTCGATCCGGCATTGCATGTAGGCGATGTAATCGTTGCGACGAATTTTTCCGACAGCGCGTTGCTTTCAAAAACGACAGGCATGCAGTTTGCCAAAGGCACGATGACGACGCAGTTGGTGGTCGCTGAAAAGGTGGCCGATAAAGCTGCGCTCGCCGCGGAGACCAAAGCCTCCGCGGTCGATATGGAAACGGGCATCATCGCCGAACTCTGCGCCCCACGCGGCATTCCCATGCTCTCGATGCGTGGCATCAGCGATGCGGCGGGAGACGATCTGCCGGTGTCATTCTCGATATGGTTCGACCCCTCCACGCAAAAGCCGCGCGTGGCGGCGCTGCTGTGGGAACTGGCGCTGCATCCCTTCAAGATCCCGGCGTTTGCGAAGTTCGTGCGGGGCATTTCCTTCACGCGCCTGCGGCTGACGGATGCGCTGGCGGAATTGATCGTGAAAATCTGACGCCAGCCCGCGCCAAAAAAAGAAATGGCGCGCAACGGGCAAATTCGTATGCTCTGCCGGATCTTATGCCCCGTATTTTATCAGGAATAAAGCCGACCGGAAAACCGCACTTGGGGAATTACTTCGGCATGATGCGCCCCGCGATCGAATGGCAGGAGCGCGGCCAGGCCTTCTATTTCATCGCGGATTACCACGCGCTCACGACCGTGCGCGATCCCGCAAAGCTGCGCGAGTACTCCCTCGGCGTGGCGCTCGATTTCCTCGCCTGCGGGCTCGATCCCGCGAAGGCCGTCCTTTTCAAGCAGTCCGACGTCCCCGCAGTCACGGAGCTCTCGTGGATCCTCAGCACGATCACACCGATGCCGATGCTGGAAAATTCCCACGCCTACAAGGACCACGTCGCAAAAGACCTCGTGCCGAACCATGGTCTCTTTGCATACCCGGTGCTCATGGCCGCCGATATTTTGATTTACGATAGCGACATAGTTCCCGTCGGAAAGGACCAGAAGCAGCACGTCGAGATCACGCGCGATCTCGCGGCGAAAATGAACCAGATATTCGGCGACGTCTTCAAAATCCCCGAGGCTAGTATCCTTCCCTCCCTCGCGACGATCCCCGGGCTCGACGGCCGGAAGATGAGCAAGAGCTACGACAACACCATCGAGCTGTTCCCGGAGGAAAAAGCACTGAAAAAGAAAATCATGGGCATCACCACCGACTCCACCCCCGTGGAGGCGCCGAAAGACTCCGGGAACTCCTCAATCGTGAATCTCTACAAGCTCTTCGCCTCGCCTGCGGACATCGCCACGATGGAAGCAGAGTTCCGCGCCGGGGGCATCGGCTACGGCGATTTCAAGAAAAGGCTGTTCGCCGCGATCTGGGAATATTTCGCGCCCATGCGTCGCATACGCGCAGAACTCGAGGCTGACCCGAAGTATGTGGAGGAAGTGCTCGTGCGCGGGGCCGAAGCGGCCAACGGAATTGCCAATGCGACTCTCAAGCGTGTGCGCAAGGCCGTGGGGCTCGCTTGAGAAAGGTGGCGCGCCTTTGAGTTTCTCATTGATGAATGGGTGATAAATGGCGATGCTGATAAAGTTATCTTCGCGATTTTTGAGTGGTAGTGGCATGGAGGAATGATGAGGCGTGGTGGATCTGCCGGCTCGCGAAGCTCTGGCACGAAATCGGAATCGTAAAACGTTGTATAAAATTATGAATCAGAATTCAGGAGAAAATACGGGCTCGGATCCCATTGCCTCGGAAAAAATCACAATAGATAGGAAGATTTTTTTCCTCGATCTCAAGGAGAACAACCGCGGGCGCTTCCTCAAGATCACCGAGGATGTCGGCGGTCGCCGCGACACGATCATGTTACCCGCAGAGGCTTTTCTGGAGTTCAGCGAGGCGCTCGCGCGTCTCATGGATTACGAAAGGGACCTTCCCTCCTGACCGCAAACGCTATCCCTCCACGGTAGCGGGCGTCGCGGCTGGCTCCGGCGCACTGGCGCTTGTCTGCCTTTGCAAAAATTCCTCCGCCAGCGCCGTGTAGGCAGCCGCACCCAGGCCATTCGGATCGTATTCGATGATCGCTTTCCCGAAGCTCGGCGCTTCCCCCAGCCGGATCGTGCGCGGGATCATCGTTTTATAGACCGTCTCTGCAAAATGTTTCGTCACTTCCGCCAGCACCTGCTGGCTCAGGTTCGTGCGCCCATCGTACATCGTCATCAGTATCCCGCCGATCGAAAGCTCCGGGTTCACCCCTGCATCCTTGATCTGATCCACGATCCGCACGATTTTCGACAGCCCCTCGAGCGCGAAATATTCGCACTGGATCGGCACCAGCAGCTCGTCCGCCGCCGCCAGCGCATTCGTCATCAGGATCCCGAGCGAAGGCGGGCAATCCAGCACGATGAAATCAAACGCCGCATCCTCCTTCAGCACCGCCAGCGCCTTCCGCAGCCTCACGAGATGATCCTCCAGCCGCGCCACCTCGATCTCCACCCCGGCCAGGTCCAGGTCCGCCGGCACGATGAACAAATTCTCGATCCGCGTCGGCAGCACCTTCTCCGCCACCGTCACCGCCCCGATCAGCGGCCCGTAAATGCTGTGTCCCTCGATGCTCTCAAACCCGATCGCGCTCGTCGCATTCGCCTGCGGGTCGAGATCGATAAGCAGCACCCGCTGCCCCTTCGCCGCCAGGCATACGGATAGATTCACCGCCGTCGTGGTTTTCCCCACGCCGCCCTTTTGGTTGGCTACTGCGATCGTTTTCATTCGATCTAGGAAATAAACTGAAACCCCGCCGCGCGAAAGCCTTACTTCGTTTATTTTCGCGCCACTGCCAAATATCAGCCACACACCATTCCCCTCACAAAACAGTGTTTGCAGACTTGCCAGACGCCTGCGAACCAGTAAGTTTGCACCGTCAATAAACCATCCATGTCCCGGAAACCCCCGATCCCTCGCAAGAGCATATACCGGTTCTCCCTTTATCTAAGGTGTCTTCAGGGGCTTCATCGTGATAACGTCGCCACCGTCTCCTCCGAGACCCTCGCCAAGGCCGCCAAGGTAAATCCCGCCCAGCTTCGCAAGGATCTCACCTACCTCGGCCACTCCGGCCGCCGCGGCTTCGGCTACAATGTCATCGAGCTGAAGGACCGCATCGATTCCCTCATGGGCACGAACCAGCTCACCCCCATCGTCCTCGTCGGTGTCGGAAATCTCGGCGCCGCCCTCGTCTCCTACCAGGGCTTCGAGGAAGTCGGCTTCGGCATCGTCGGCGCGTTCGATTCCCAATCGGAGCGCCTCCGCCCGAAGGATTCCCCGGTCCCCGTCCACCCCATGGAGGACCTCCCCGCCTTCATCGCGGAACACCACATCACGCTCGCCATCCTCGCCGTCCCTGCAAATTCCGCCCAGTCCGTCGCAAACCAGCTCGTGGAATACGGCATCCGCGGCATCCTGAATTTCTCGCCAGTCCTCCTCGAAGTCCCCGACGAAGTCCTCTCGCACAACGTCAACGTCGCCATCGAGCTCCAGAACCTCGCCTACTTCATGCGCGAGGAATAGAATCCCGTAAAACCCTTCACCTCACCAAACTTCATGAAAGTGCAACTCGCCTACGGCAGCGGATATCTCGATGTGGAACTCCCCGCCCACACCACCGTCATTAATCCCACGGAGCAGCAAGGCCTCGCCGATGAAAAGCAGAGCCTCATCGCCGCGCTCGATTCCCCCATCGGCGCCCCCGCCCTGCGCGATCAGCTCCGCCCCGGCTCCCGCATCTGCATCGTCTTCACCGACATCACCCGCTCCACGCCAAATGAGCGCCTCATCCCCTGGATCCTCGATTACCTCGCCGCCTGCGGAGTCGAGCGCCACCAGATCACGCTCCTCAATGCCCTCGGCACCCACACGCCAAATTCCCGCGAGCAGCTCTGCACCCTCCTCACCCCGCACGTCGTGGAGAATTACCGCGTCCTCAACCACGAGCCCGAGAACCCCGCAGCCCACGTCCAGTTCGGCGTCACCTCCACCGGCGCACCCGCCCTCATTAATAAACACCTCGCCGATGCAGATGTCCGCATCATCACCGGCTTCATCGAGCCCCATTTCTTCGCAGGCTTCAGCGGCGGCCCAAAAGGCATCATGCCCGGCGTCGCAGCCCTCGAGACCGTCATCAGCAACCACGGCCGCCGCAACATCGGCAGCCCAAACGCCGCATTCGGCATCACCACCGGCAACCCCATCTGGGAGGAAATGCGCGACATCGCACTCCGCATCGGCCCGAGTTTTCTCGTGAATGTCACCCTTAATGAACGCAAGGCCATCACCGGCATCTTCGCCGGCGACCTCATCGCCGCGCACGAGACCGGCTTCGAGTTCGTCCGCGCATCTGCCATGCAGCCCGTCCCCGAGCCGTTCGATATCGTCATCACCACAAACAGCGGCTACCCCCTCGACCAGAATCTCTACCAGGCCGTCAAAGGCATGAGCGCCGCAGCCCGCATCGTCCGCCAGGGCGGCGCCATCATCATCGCCGCCGAGTGCCGCCAGGGCCTCCCCGGCGGTTCCCCATTCGAGCAGCTCATGCACAAGGCAAAAGACCCCGAGGACATCCTCGCTCTCATCGCAAAAGAATCCTACCCCGAGCAATGGCAGGCGCAGATCCAGGCCCTCATCCAGCGCAAGGCATCCATCTACATCTACAGCAGCCTCCCCGCCCCGGTCGTCCGCGCCGCACACCTGCAGCCCTGCGAAGACATCGCAGCCACAGTCGAAAGATTATCCGCAAACATCAACGGCACCCCCCGCATCGCAGCCCTGCCCCAAGGCCCGCTCACCATCCCCTACTTGCCAAGATAACGCAGCCGCCGGATTCAACATTGGACGTTGAGCGTTCGATGTTGGACGTTCCCCTTTCCGCCCTCATCCCTCCGCCCTTTCTTCAGTGCCTCTGCGGCGGCGCACCCTTCTTCAGCGCCTCCAGCGCCTTGTCATCCTTGCCGTATCCCTCCGTCGTCAGATCCGACCCGCGCACATCGATCACCTTTCCATCCGCCATCACCCGCACCATCCACCCCTTCTGCTTGGTCCCGTTCGTCTGCCTGCTGAAAATCGGCTCATATCCCGCCGCGCCCGTTGCCTTCTGCACCGTCGTCACTCCCGTTTCCAGCGACGTCGCCGTCACGTTCTGAGTCTCCGATCCCTTCAGCGATATCTTCGACACATCGCTGTTCAGGATGTAGGTCTTGCTGCCACCGTACGGCTCCGCAAAAAAATACCACTCCAGTTGCACCTCGTCCGGCTGCGGGCTGAAATTCCGCACCGCGATCGACAGCACCGTCCGGTGATTGATCGTCTGTTTGCTCTCGATCGTCGAGGTCGCGAGCGCCTGCCCGCCTACACCCGTGTATTTACCCATGTCATCATGGGTCTTGTTGCTCGAGTTCCCCGCACCCCCGCTCCCCTGCAATTGCACATCCAGGCTCACGCTATGGTGTACCGCCACAGCCGCCCCGGTAGTAGTGGCCGTAGTGGCAGGAAGCTGCCCCTCGGCGCAAAGCCCCGCCATCAACAAAGAGAAACAAAAAACAGAAACGCGCATATTCATGGGGATCCTTTCGTAAAACACCCGGAGCATGCCCATCCCCCCGCCCGCAAGTCAAGAAATGACCGCTAGGGGGTTCCACTCCAATCCCGAAAAAAAAGTTTAGCCATCCAACTTTTTTAACAATTTAACCCTCTTCAAATTCGATGTTGAAAGTTGGAAGTTGAAAGTTCAACGTTGGACGTTCCTTCTTTCACTTCCGCCCTCATCCCTCCACCCTCCGCCCTTTCTTCCACGCCTCCCAATCCTCCCCCGTCGCCTTCACCATCCCCTTCATCGCATCCAGCAGCCACCTAGCCGGCAGCTTGTTTAAATCCTTCACCACACCCTTCACCGCCTTCTCCGACCCCAGGTGCATATTCGCCGTCTCCCGCCCCATGTTTCCCAGCAGCCGCAACTCATCCCTCTGCCTCGGCAGCGAAGCCAGCGGCACCCGCGAGCAATCCGGCGCCAGCCGCCTCACGATCCAGCGCCCCTCCAGCCTCACATACGGATCCTTCGCCCGCACCGTATGGTCCAGCGCATCCTGGTAAAAAATCTCCTTCGTCTTCCCCTTCGGGTCACGCGCCCAGTAGTACGCCGAAGTCGTCAGCCGCTTCGCTTCACGCGCAATCTTCCCCCCATCCCAATCCGCCACCGCCACATACCGCTGTCTCCCCAGACTCCCCAGTCCCGCGATCCGGTGGCATAGGGAATACTCCATGCACGTCCGAGGCAGCAGCAGCTCCAGCGCCTTCGTCGCCCCCTTCGGCGGCTC